>JAFVTT010000029.1 GCA_017503065.1 Bacteroidaceae bacterium
ATGATGATAATCGCTTTGTTTTTGAACAGATGTTTTGTCGCTTTGAGGGCGCAATGGGGTTCCATTGTAACCGAGAAGCGACGAAACAGATGACAAAAAGATAGCGTCATTAGCGCGTAACAGTCTAATGACCGATTTGGGTTTATATTTCTTTGGTAAAAGTAGGGACGCAGCGCGCTGCGTCCGCTTTACTTCTTCTTAGGTTTGCGACGTGCCCAACCTTCTTCGTTGAAGTCGGGCATTTCGCCTTTTAGGGGAGAGGTGTCGGGATGCAGGAACTTCATCCAGTCCTCCTTGGTGTAGTGATGTTGCTGAGCAGGGGACTTGGACGATGAGCGGTGAGCGGATGGGGGATTTGACGGTGAGCGGTGAGCGGTGAGCGGATGAGCGAGTTTTCCGTTTTCCGTTTTCCGTTTTCCGTTTACCTTGTTTCTGCTCTCGCTTGCTCGCAAAGTTCTCCTTTCTCCTTTGACTTTAGCCCCTCCGGGCGTCGACCTTCGGTTCTCCTTTCTCCTTTCGTCTTTATCGTTCTCGCTCTTGTCGGCAACATCGCACACCACACTACGACCTTTCACGGTCACTCCGTGCTTCATGGACTTGATGACATCCTGAGCCTGCTCTGCCGCCACTTCCACGAAGGTAAAACTCTTCATCAGGTCTATCTTGCCCACTTCCACCTGCATGCCCTTCGTGGCACGGTTTATCAGGCCTATGACCTCCTTGGCATAGAATCCGTCTATCTTGCCCACATTGAGGAACAGACGTGTGTAGCCTTCCTCGGCCTGACGCGGACCGCCCTTGCCATTGCGCTTGGTGCGCTCCTTGCCACTGCCTCCCTTGCCCTCCTGCACCTCCTCTATTTCCGGTGCATCGGCATAGTATGCCAGGAAGCGTCCGAACTCGCGGCTGACAATGCGCTTGATGAGTTCTTCCTTGTCGAGCCATTCCCAGCGGCGCACCACCTCGGGCAATACCTCGGCAATCTCCTCTTCCATCACGTCCACACGCTCTATGTCGTCTATGACACGGTAGAGTTGTTTCTGGCATATCTCCTTGCCAGAGGGCAGGGTGCCACGCTCGAACTGCTTCTGTATGGCCTTTTCAATGATACGTATCTTGCCCTTTTCGCGGACGTGAACTATGCTTATGCTCGTACCCTTCTTGCCGGCACGGCCTGTACGTCCGCTTCGGTGGGTATAGTTCTCGGTATCGTCGGGCAGACCGTAGTTGATGACATGCGTCAGGTCGTTCACGTCCAAGCCGCGTGCCGCCACGTCCGTGGCCACAAGCAACTGTGTGCGGTGCTGGCGGAACTTCTGCATGGTCAGGTCGCGCTGTTGCTGGGAGAGGTCGCCATGCAGGGCATCGGCATTGTATCCGTCCTGTATAAGTTTGTCGGCAATCTCCTGTGTCTCCATACGGGTACGGCAGAAGACGATGCCGTAGATTCGGGGATAGTAGTCCACCACACGCTTCAGCGCCAGATATTTGTCTTGCGCGCGTACCATATAATATATATGGTTCACATGCTCCGCTCCCTCGTTGCGCGACCCCACCTGTATCTCCTTCGTGTCCTTGAGGTACTGGCGTGCTATGGCCTCAATTTCCTTGCTCATTGTGGCGGAGAAGAGCAGTGTGCGGTGCTCCTCGGGTATACCGCCGAGGATTTCGTTCAGGTCTTCCTGGAAACCCATTGTGAGCATTTCATCTGCCTCGTCCAGTATCACGTTTCTTATGGTGGAGAGGTCGGCTGCTCCGCGCTTCATCAGGTCTATGAGTCGTCCCGGCGTAGCCACGAGCACGTTTATGCCGCGCTTGAGGGCACGGATTTGTGCCTCTATGCTGGTACCTCCGTACACGGGCAGTATGCGCACGCCCTCGGAATGCTTTGAGAATCCCTCCAGGTCGTCGGCTATCTGCAGGCACAACTCTCTGGTGGGTGCCAGAATCAGGGAAACGGGATGCTGGGGCATTCCCTCGGTAAGTTGCACTATGGGCAGACCGTATGCCGCCGTCTTGCCGGTACCTGTCTGTGCCAGTGCTACCATGTCGCCCTGCCATCCGCTTTCGTCCCCGTTGCCTAAGAGCACCGGTATCACCGCCTCCTGAATGGGCATGGGGTATTCATAACCTTGCTCGCCAATGGCTTGCAGTATCCTCTCGTTCAGTCCTAACTCTTCAAATGATTTCATCCGAAATGTGTTCAGTATTTGTTCTTATACGTCTATAGTATAGACGTTTGTTTCTTTTTGCTTAAAACCCATCTTGCGGTATAGTGCATTGGCTGCTATGCGGGAAGGCTTGGAGGTGAGCCCCACCTTGTAGGACTGTCCCGTACCGGCCAGATAGTCCAAAGCCGCCTGCACCAGTTTCCTTCCAAGACCTGTGCCCTGACATTCTGGCAAGACAACAACGTCCTCTATGGTGGCATGCCTGCCAGTTGGAATCGTGAAGCAGCATACCGTGGTCATGCCCACGATGCAACCTTCCTCATTACGTGCCACAAACAGGTGTGAATCCTCCTTGGCGATGACCTCGTCGATAATCTCTCTATTGCCCTTGCACGAGGTAGAAAGCACTCCAATCAAGGTTTCAATCTGACGGAAATCCTCGTCCGAGCAGAATGTCATTATTGATATTTCCATAGGGTAAGTGGAATTTGTTACAATGTCTCCTGCGATGTATTGTCAGTGTTTGTTGCTGTTTGTATCATGTGTTCCTGTCTGCCACCAATGACATACCATGCCAGTATGCCTACGCACAGGACGGACAAAATTGCTATCATGCTCCATGCCATGCCATTGCCTCCGAAGGTGTCTACAAGGCTGTATTCCTTCACCTTGTCGCCAAGCAGCCAAACCTGCAGGCATGCCACTGAGTTGTTGAGGATATGCAGGATGATGGGCCATATTATATTCCCGCTTCGCCAGTACAGTATGCCAAGCATGATGCCCATGGCTCCGGCAAAGAACACCTGGGCAGGGTTCATGTGCAGGAGACCGAAAAGCACGGCGCTGACCACGATAGCAATAGGGGCGCTGCAGTTGCGTCTGAGCATGTGACCCATGATGCCCCAGCGGAACATCACCTCCTCGCCCAACGGTGCACCCATGGCAATGGCCAGCATGCCCCATGGTTCGCGGCACAATCCTATCATCTGCTCCTCCATGATATTGGGCAGGGCAACAAGTTCGCTGAGCAGGTCCAAGGCTATGGTGCCAAGGATGCAGCCACCGATTGCCACCAGACTCCTCGTCCAACGTGTGGAGGACGGCACGTAGGCACTATTACTATTGGCGTAAAGACTTCTGCGGAACAAGAACAGGCATGAAACGGCCATAAGCACATTGCATGCAAAGGTGGCAATTCCTACCAACCGTGCATCAAAGAGGCGCTCCGAAACATTGTCCAACAGATTGCCACCACCGGTGACCATCTGCACTACCAACACAATGACACCACCCAATGCCTGGAACAACAGGAAAAGAAGTAAGGCCAACAGTGGGCGCTTGAGAATAACAAGAAATCTGCTCATTGTACGTTAATAATTAAGGTCCGTCGGGAAGAGTACGGGCATATCTTCCTTAGGGTAACGAGTACAAAAGTAACCATTTATCCATAAAAACGCAAAGATTTCTTGTACGGCTTTCAGGAATTGCTTACTTTTGTCTTCATAATGCAGACACAGGATACCATAACCAGCGCACAGAACCCGAGGATAAAGGCTCTGCTGCAACTTCAGCAGAAATCGGCCTGCCGCAAAGAACAGGGTCTTTTCGTGGTGGAAGGCCGTCGCGAACTGATGCATTGCCTGTCCAAGGGATACCAGGCAGACACATTGTTCATCTGTACAGAAATACTGAAGGCTGAGCAGGAGTATGACAATCTTCTTGCCGTCATGCCTTCTTGCAAGTGCATATATGTATCTCCCAATGTGTATGACCGCATAGCATACCGTGGCGGTACTGAAGGCATAGTGGCCACCATAAGGATGAAACTTCATGGCCTGGACACCCTGCCAACACCTTCCCAAGGCCATGCACCGCTCTACGTGGTGCTGGAAAGCGTGGAAAAACCGGGCAACCTCGGTGCCATACTGCGCAGTGCCGATGCGGCCGGGGTGGATGCTGTAATAGTGTGCGACCCTCTTACCGACCTTTATAATCCCAACCTCATACGTTCATCCCTGGGTGGCATATTCTCCGTGCCTACAATAGCCTGTACCAGTCAAGAGTGTATTGAGCATTTCAAAGCACACGGCATACGCATACTCACGGCACAACTGCAGGATTCGTCGCTTTATTACGATACGGACATGACCCTGCCCACGGCCATAGTGATGGGAACGGAGGCTACGGGGCTTACCGACCAGTGGCGCCAGGCTGCCGACGCTCACATACGCATACCCATGCTGGGCATACTGGATTCGCTCAATGTTTCCGTGTCTGCCGCCATACTGATGTTCGAAGCGGTGCGACAGAGACAGAAATAGCCTATAAAGCAAGAGAGTCTGTCCTATGACGAACAGACTCTCTTGCTTGCAGTACCCAGAGCCGGGATCGAACCGGCACACCTTGCGGTATTGGTGTTTGAGACCAACGCGTCTACCTATTCCGCCATCTGGGCTTATTTGCGAGTGCAAAGGTATGGCAATTTTTCGGAAACTCCAAATAAATTGCAGGAAAATAGTGTAAGTACGCTTACATGTACGTAATTTTGCACTCCCCCGACTTGGTTGTCAAGGGGAGTGCACTATAATAGTTTACTTCTGCTCAACCTTTTCGTCCTTCTTCTTGGCAAGGTACTCGGGGAGAGCCATACCGGCCTGGTCAAAGAGGTCGTTCAGAGGAGGAACGGACTTCATGAGACCTGACAAGAAGTTGGCTGTGGAGGTCTGACCGTTTGCATTGCCGGCACCACCGTCCCAAACAGTAACCTTGTCGATATTGATACCCTTGATGGCATCCACCTGAGTCTTGACAAGTTCGGGCAATTTCTCCAGCAGGAGCAAGGTATATGCTTTGGTGGCATCGCCTCCGGCAGCCTTGATCATACGGTCGTAACCGTCGGCCTGCTTGGTAAGAATCTCGTACAGGCCCTTAGCCTCAGCCTCCATCTTTGCGAAGATGGCGTCAGCCTCACCCTTGGCGTTGACACGCTTCTGCTCGGCCTCGGCCTCGGCAGCGATGACAAGACGGCGTTTTTCAATCTCCTGGGCCACGATGACGTTGGCATTCTGGCTGGCACGGTCGCGCTCGGCACGTGCATCCTCGGCCTTCTGCTCGGCAGCATAAGCCTCCTCCAGAGCCTGAGCCTGGGCAACCTTCTCGGCAGCAATGGCCTTGCGCTGTGCCTCTGCCTCGCGCTCACGACGGTTTGCGTCAGAGTTGGCAATGGTAATCTTGGCCTCGTTCTCACCCTGCACGGCCTGGGCATTGGCTTCGGCAGTACGGATACGGGTCTCGCGGACAGCCTCGGCACGACCGATTTCACCGACCTTCTCCTGCTCGGCAACGCGAACCTTGGCCTCGTTGATAGCCTTGGCGGCAGCCTCCTGACCGAGAGCCTCGATGTAGCCGCTCTCGTCCTTGATGTCGGTTACGTTTACGTTGATAAGTCGAAGACCGATCTTCTTCAATTCCACCTCCACATTGGCGGTGATGGCCTCCAGGAACTTGTCGCGGTCTGAGTTCAGTTCCTCGATGCTCATGGTGGCGATAACCAGACGCAACTGACCGAACAGTATATCACGTGCCATTTCCTGAATCTGTGAAGACTGAAGACCAAGCAGACGCTCGGCGGCAGCCAACATTGACTCGGGTTCTGTACTGATACCCACGGTGAAACGGCAGGGAACGTCCACACGGATGTTCTGGCGTGACAGGGCGTTGGTAAGGTTGGCGTCAATGCCGATGGGGGTCAGCGACAGGTAGGCGTAGTCCTGGATTACAGGCCACACGAATGTACCGCCACCATGTACACACTTGGCAGAACCACGGTCACCAGTAGTACCGTATACTACAAGAATCTTGTCCGAGGGACAACGGCGGTAGCGGTTCAGGATGGCCATGACAAGCATGACGAACACCACTACACCTACAACAATCAAATAAATAGGTTCAATCATAATGGATATGTTTTTAGGTTAGAGAATTAACGTTGAAGGTTAGGACCCCCTCAATCCCCCTGCAGGGGGAGGGGCGATTAACGTTTAACGGGTGAGCGGTGAGCGGTGAAAGTTTTCCGTTTTGACTTTGTCGAGCCTGCTTCCGCTCGGCTATGTAGGGACGCTGCGTGCAGCGTCCGAGAAGATAACCATGCGGACGCTGCACGCAGCGTCCCTACCATGTTTCTGTACTCTGTACTCTGTTAATCCCGCTCTGCGGTCTTGACTTTGCTCATGCTCGGCATAATTCAAACAAGTTTGATTCTGCTCTCGCTTACTCGCAAAGTTCTCTGTACTCTGTACTCTGTTCTCCGTTTTCCTACAGTTTTTCCACGAGCACTGTTGTGCCGTCGATTACCTCAGTAACACGCACCTTTGAACCGGAGCGCAGAGGTGTGTCGGAGTCTGTCAGGGCACTCAATTCCTGCACGGAACCGGAGAAACTTATCTGAACCTTGCCCATGCCGGTACGGTTTGCAGGAATGGTGAGGTAGACATCAACGGTTTGACCGACACAATCGCTTATGCGGTAAGCGCCATTCCTTTCCAATTTGCGCAATTGCTTATATATAAGTAAGAATATGTATACGAAAAGTACACCCACCAATATTGCAAAGATGGCAAGTACTATTGTATTGGGGATAACAGAATAGAGGCACACACCACCCCATCCCAAACCAAGGAGGAAGTTGATGAAGTTGCGGATGGTGAACAGCTGCATGGCACCACCGGTGTCCAACGTGTCGCCATCGGAGAAATCGGCATCGCCACCAAAGTCAGCATCACCGCCGAAATCAATGTCTGTGTCGGCATCACCTATACCGATAAAGGTGAGCACCATCTGGACAAGGAAAACCAATGAGGTGATCAATGCAATGACCCAATACACCTGCAGAGTGGAAGGCTGGGCATTGTACCATTCATAAAATGTGTCTATCATAATGAAAAATGCGATAAGGGTTAGTCTCTTTCTTTTTTTCTTTTGTCATAGACAAAGGTACAGAAAAGGGAGAAACGACGCAAGCATTTGCCATTTTTTTTGAATAATAAATAAGGTATAATGGGAAAAATGACTTATCTTTGCGCCCAGCATTCATAAAAACAGACGAAACGATGAATAAGAATCTGGTTATCGTGGAGAGTCCTGCCAAGGCAAAGACAATAGAAAAGTTCCTTGGGGAGGAATACAAGGTCCAGTCATCATACGGACACATCCGTGACCTGAAAAAGAAGAATTTCAGCATAAACACCGACACTTTCGCACCACAGTACGAAATCCCTGCAGACAAGCAGAAGATTGTACAGACACTGAAAAAGATGTCGGCCGAGTCGGAGACCGTATGGCTGGCTTCCGATGAAGACCGCGAGGGAGAAGCCATTTCATGGCACCTTCAGCAGGTATTGGAGTTGGATCCCACACGTACAAAGCGCATCGTCTTCCACGAGATTACCAAGAACGCCATTCTGGAGGCTATTGCCAACCCAAGGCAGATAGACAGCAACCTTGTCAATGCACAGCAGGCCCGCCGTCTGCTCGACCGCATTGTGGGTTTCAAGTTAAGCCCGGTCCTTTGGCGCAAGGTGAAGCCTGCCCTGTCTGCCGGCCGTGTGCAGAGTGTGGCAGTGCGCCTCATCGTTGAAAAGGAGAGAGAAGTCCTTGCCTTCAAGAGTGAAGAGACATATCGCGTGACAGGTGTGTTCCTTACGGAGAAAGGCGAGGAGGTCAAGGCCGAGTTGTCAAGACGATTCACTTCGCAGGAAGAGGCAGAGGCCTTCTTGGAAAGTTGCAAGGGCGCAACGTTCACTATACAGGAAGTGACGAAGAAACCGGCAAAAAGAAGCCCTGCACCACCATTCACCACCTCCACCCTGCAACAGGAAGCAGCCCACAAACTGGGATTGAGCGTGGCACAGACCATGATGATAGCCCAGCGCCTGTATGAAGGCGGTATGATAACATACATGCGTACCGATAGTGTGAACCTGTCCAAATTGTGCCTGGGCGCCAGCAAGAAATACATTACCGAAAACATGGGAGCGGACTACGTTTCCATACGCCAGTACCATACCAGCAGCAAGGGCGCACAGGAGGCACACGAGGCCATCCGTCCCACATACATGGACAAGACAGAGATACAAGGTTCCCTGCAGGAAAGAAGGCTTTACGAACTGATATGGAAACGTACCATAGCCAGCCAAATGGCAGATGCACAGATAGAGCGCACGCAGGCCGTCATCGGCATCAGCGGAGATAACGACAACCAGTTCATAGCCACCGGCGAGGTAATAACCTTTGACGGTTTCCTGAAGGTTTACCAGGCACACAACATCACTTCTGAGGATGAGGAGAACGAAGGTGGAGAAAACCTCCTGCCTGCACTGACAAGCGGTCAGGCACTGGACAGTCAGGAAATCCAGGCCACACAACGCTTCAGCCAGCGTCCAGCAAGATTCAACGAGGCATCACTGGTAAAGAAACTGGAAGAATTGGGTATAGGCCGTCCCTCCACATACGCCACAACCATTACCACCATACAGGACCGCGAGTATGTGCAGAAGGGGGACAAGGCCGGTGAAACCGTTCCATATACCGTAATCGTACTGAAGGACGGCAAGACAGAAACCATCGGGCGTGAGATAACCATAGGTGCAGAAAGAGGCAAACTCCTGCCCACGGACACTGGCATCGTGGTGAACGACTTCCTGATGGACAGTTTCCCCGAGATAATGGATTATAACTTCACCGCCGAGGTGGAGAAGGAGTTTGACGATATCGCCGAGGGAAAGGCCGACTGGATACAGATGATACGCAAGTTCTATGAGGACTTCGATCCCAAGGTGGAGCAGAGCCTGAACAGCCGTAGCGAGCATCGTGTGGGAGAACGCTTGCTGGGCAAGGACCCCAAAAGCGGCGAACCCGTAATGGTGAAGATCGGGCGCTTCGGTCCTGTGGCGCAGATAGGCAGTACGGAGAGCACCCAGAAGCCAAGGTTTGCACAACTGAAGAAGGAGCAGAGCCTGGAAACTATAACCCTGGAGGAAGCCCTTGACCTATTCAAACTGCCAAGGGAATTGGGCGATTTCGATGGTGAAATGGTGAAGATTGGATCCGGAAAGTTCGGCCCATATATAAATATAGGTAAGACATACATCTCCATACCCAAGGAAACCGACCCTCTGACCATCAGTCTGGAGCACGCCGTGCAGATGATTCTGCAATACCGTCTGGACGAGGCCAGAAAACACCTCAAGACCTTTGAGGAGGACGCCGAACTGGAGGTGATGAACGGCAGATACGGACCATATCTGGTCTACAAGAAGCAGAACTACAAACTGCCCAAGAACCTGCACGACAAGGCAGAATCGCTGACTTACGAAGAGTGCATGGATATAATTAACAATGCTCCGGCACCTGCGACCAAGAGCGTGAGAAGAAAAAAGTAAGGGCAGAGGCATGAAGAGCATAGTCCTCATTGGATACATGGGAGCCGGCAAGACAACCATCGGTCATGCCATGGCAAAGGAAATGGGCCTACAGTTCTACGACCTGGACTGGTACATAGAGATGCGCTTCCACAGGACGGTGGCGCAAATCTTTGAAGAACGTGGCGAAGAGGGCTTCCGCGAGATAGAACGCAACATGCTTCACGAGGTGGCAGAATTCGAGAACGTCATTATCTCCTGCGGCGGAGGCACACCCTGCTTCTATGACAACATGGACTACATGAACTCGCTCTGCGACACCATATACCTGAAAGCATCGGCAGAGGTGCTGGCGGCACACCTGAAGATGGGCAAAGTGGTACGCCCCCTTATAGTGGGCAAGACAGAAGAGGATCTGACCGCATACATCCGGGACATGCTCGAAAAGCGGGAACCCTTCTACATGAAGGCCAAGCACATCTTCAACGTGGACCTGCTGAATTCAAGGGAGAAGGTGGCGGAAAGCGTAAGACTGCTCAGGGAGGCAACCGGCATATAGACCGTACATATTATTATATATCACACAGACAATACATTACAACAAACAGCCTTTGGCAATAATCCTGTCATATAAATGAAAAAGTGGCGCATTGAGGACTCGGAAGAGTTGTACAACATCAAGGGATGGGGCGTGAATTTCTTTGGTATCAACGAGAAGGGACACGTTTATGTGGAGCCTAAGAAGAACGGCACACGCATAGATTTGAAGGAAGTCGTGGACCGTCTTGCCACAAGACACGTTGCAGCACCCATGCTACTTCGTTTCCCCGACATTCTGGACAGTAGAATCCAGAAGACGGATGCCTGCTTCCGCACCGCCGGCAAGGAATACAACTATCAGGGCGAGCATTTCATCATATATCCCATCAAGGTGAACCAGATGAGGCCTGTGGTAGAGGAGATTATCAGTCACGGCAAGAGATACAACCTCGGACTGGAGGCAGGCAGCAAGCCCGAACTGCATGCCGTGCTGGCAACACACATGGACTCGGACTCACTCATCATCTGCAACGGCCACAAGGACCAGAACTTCATTGAACTGGCACTGCTGGCACAGAAGATGGGCAAGCGTGTCTTCCTGGTGGTGGAGAAACTGCCCGAACTGAAAATCATAGCAGAAACCGCGAAGAAACTGGGTGTACGTCCCAATCTGGGCATACGCATCAAGTTGGCTTCCAGCGGTAGCGGCAAGTGGCAGGAGAGCGGAGGCGACGCCAGCAAGTTCGGTCTGAACAGTTCCGAGTTGCTCACAGCCCTGCACACACTGGAGGAGATGGAACTGAAGGACTGCCTGACGTTCATACACTTCCACATAGGCAGCCAGATAACAAAGATTCGCCGTATCTCCACAGCCCTGAAGGAGGCTGCGCAGTTCTATGTGCAACTGCATGCCATGGGATATAACATCAAGTTCGTGGACTGTGGCGGCGGTCTGGGCGTAGATTACGACGGCACACGCAGCAGCAACTCGGAAAGTTCCGTGAACTACAGCATCCAGGAGTATGTGAACGACTGTGTCTATACCTTCGTGGAGGAATCAAACAAGAACAACATACCGCATCCCAACCTCATCACCGAGGGCGGACGCAGCCTTACCGCACACCATTCGGTGCTGATTCTGGATGTCATGGAGAGCGTTACCGCACCCCAGATGCCCGAGGACTTCCAGCCCACGGCAGAGGACCACAAACTGGTACACGACCTGACCGAGATATGGGACAAACTGTCCAGCCGTTCCATGTTGGAGGACTGGCACGATGCCGAGGACATCCGCGAGGAGGCTCTGGACCTGTTCCGCCACGGCATTATCGACCTGAAGACCCGTGCACAGATAGAGAGCCTTTACTGGGCCATCAGCCATGAAGTGGCAGAGCTGGCACACCACCAAAAGCATGTCCCCGACGAACTCCGCACACTGGACAAGCAGATGGCCGACAAGTACTTCTGCAACTTCTCCCTGTTCCAAAGCATGCCCGACTCTTGGGGCATAGACCAACTGTTCCCCATCATGCCCATCGAGCGACTGGAGGAGAAACCCACACGTTCTGCCACCCTGCAGGACATTACCTGCGACTCGGACGGCAAGATTTCGGCCTATGTGAACGGAACCCAGCAGACCAGTTACCTGCCCCTGCACACCATCAAGCAGGGAGAGCACTACTACATCGGCGTGTTCCTCGTCGGTGCATATCAGGAAATCATGGGCAACATGCACAATCTCTTCGGCGATACCAATGCCGTGCACATTTCCATAGACGGGGATGGCGGTTACGAGATAGAGCAGATAATCGACGGTGAAACCGTGGCAGATGTGCTGGAATACGTACAATACGAACCTAAGAAACTGGTCCGCCGCCTGGAGATATGGGTCAGCAAGGCAGTAAAGGACGGCAAGATAACGGAAAGCGAGGGCAAGGAGTTCATCAGCAACTACCGTGCCGGCCTGTATGGTTACACCTACCTGGAATAAACGAAGACAATGGACAAGATAAACGTCATAAAGGTTGGAGGTGCCGTAGTAGAGAACGAGGCATCGCTGAAGGAACTCATCAACCAGTTCGCCACTATGCCGGGTTATAAGGTGCTGGTGCATGGCGGAGGACGCTCGGCCACCAGGATAGCATCGCAGTTGGGCATAGAAAGCCGTATGGTGGGCGGCCGCCGCATTACCGACGAGGACATGCTCCAGGTAGTGACCATGGTGTACGGCGGTCTGGTGAACAAGCGCATCGTTGCCGCCCTGCAGGCCAGAGGAGTGAATGCCATTGGCCTGACCGGTGCCGACATGGACATTATCCGAAGCCACAGGCGTGAGCCGAAGATGGTTACCCTGGACGACGGCACACAGGAAATGGTGGACTTCGGTTTCGTGGGCGACGTGGACCATGCCAACGGTCATCGCCTGGCCTCACTTGTCAAGGCCAGGGACGGCATACAGGCTGCAGTGCCTGTGGTGGCACCGCTCACACACGATGGAATGGGCAATATCCTCAACACCAATGCCGACACGATGGCCGCCACGGTGGCAAAGGCCCTGACGGAGGAGTTCGACGTTACCCTGACCTATTGCTTCGAGAAACCCGGCGTGATGGCCGATGCAGAGGACGACGACAGTGTCATCCCATCCATCAACACAGAATCCTATGCCCGCCTGAAGGCCGACGGCATAGTCAGCGGTGGCATGATTCCCAAACTGGACAATGCCTTTGACAGCATTTCATCGGGAGTGAAGCGCGTAGTTATCACACACTTCATGGACATACAAGCCAGCATGGGAACGGTGATAGAGAAGTAGCACCGGTCTTATGTGAACCAATCCGAAGCCCCGACTACCCAAGGTCGGGGCTTCGGGTTGTTAGGTCCCGGACATAGTGGCGGTAATTTTTTGTTGTACTATCAACAGAGCAGTGTTGATGTGACAACAGAACGGTGTTGATACTACAACAAAGACAATGCTGACGCGACGGCAGGACTGTGTTGATGCGACGACAAAGGCGAAAGGTGCCGTTGTCACGCTTGTCACATTCTTGTCACACCTTTTTCACGCCCCGAGGAAAGGTTATTTGCACCATTTTGCCTATCTTTGCACGCAAACAACCATGACACCATGAAAACTTGTACCCATCTCTTATTGTCCCTCGGGCTTCTCGTGTCCATTGTATGTTGTAGGAACACGCGTACACCCGAACAGGAGCAGCGCATGGCTCACGACTACCTGTGGCAGGCCAACAAGACGAGCCTGGAGAAGAACGACGAGCGTATGGCCCTGTACGACAAGGCGGCTCTGCATTTTGCCAATATTGTCGTGCGCGAAGACGCCAACGATACGGTGCGTGCCGATGCCCTGTTTACCTTGCGATGGATTGCCGCCTACATACGGCACGACTATGAAATGGCGCTGCAGTACCTTAACCAGTACCTTGAAATAGTAGGGCCGGAACATGAGAGTTATCCTACGTGTATGGCCTACAAGGCCGATGATTTGTGGCATTTCGGAGCGCACGACTCTGCCATGCACTATGCCTACAAGGCTCTGGAGGCGCCGCATACTCCGCACGACCGAATAGAGTACATCTGCCATCATATACTATGGAATATATATGATAGCCGCGAGATACCCGACTCGGCACACAAGCACAAGGTCCTGCATACGCAGATACGCGACAGCCGTGCATTCGAACCGATGAGCATGGAGGAACTGAAGAACCAGATTGAAACCGACATTATCGCCTCATCCAAAGACAGGTACAATGCCGTGTACATTTGGATTGCAGGTGTGGCAGGGCTTGCCTTGATATGTATATTGTGCGCATTTGTCCTGTATCGCAGACGCAGAAACACTAACATTGCCCATGAGGAGGCACAAACCGAAGACAACCCCATGGCAGGCAGTGCCGATGCCGGCGATGCCGAAAGCCTGCGCCTTGCTTTGGCTAAGGGCAATGAACAGTTCGGGCAAACCTCTGTATGCCACGACATCAATGCCATGAAGGTGAACGAGAGGGAACTGCCCGCCATCAATTCCGAGGGCAGGCGGTATATAGAGCGGACGCTGCTGGAATGTTTTGCCGGGGCGTGCGGAATACTGCTCGAGGGCAGCGACCTCAACGAACAGGAACTTGTCTGCATCCTGTGCATGTACCTCGGTTATTCCAATACCCTTGCCGCGCATCTCGGACACACGACCAATGCCACCATACGCAAGCGCAAGGAACGCATACGCAAGAAGGTTTCTGCCGCCCGATACGAGGTCTTGACAGGGGAAAAGCAATAGACTCAGGCAGGAAATACCGCATTTTTGCCGACGAAAAGCCAGAAGAGGCGCTAAAGACTTGGCGAAATACTATGGAATTCAAAATATTATTGCTATCTTTGCAACGAAACGCATATAACCTAAATAACAAATTAACATGATGAAAAAGTTTCTGACAGTGTGCACCATGTTGGCCGGTATAGCCGGTATGGCATGTGCCGACAATCTGGAGGGCTTCAAGTACGGTAACGAAACCGCGCCAACAGGCAAGGAATGGGAATCCGTTGAAGAACTCGCCCTCAACAAGGAGCAACCTCATGCTTGGTTCTTCTCTTTCGAGAACGTGGAGAAGGCACGTAAGGTACTGCCCGAGAACAGCAAGTATTGGCAATCCCTGAACGGCACATGGAAGTTCCACTGGGCTCCCAATCCCGACGAGCGTCCCGCCAACTTCCACGAGGTAGGTTTCGATGCCTCTGCATGGGACAACATCCCCGTTCCCTCTTCATGGAACATCGTAGGCCTCCAGAAGGACGGCACACAGAAGTATGGCACTCCCATCTATGTGAACCAGCCCGTCATCTTCCAGCACCGTGTGGCCGTGGGCGACTGGAAGGGTGGCGTTATGCGCACTCCTCCCACACACTGGACAACCTACAAGCACCGCAACGAGGTGGGTTCATACCTGCGCACCTTCACCGTACCTGCCGACTGGAAGGGCCGCGAGGTGTTCATCTCATTCGATGGTGTGGACTCTTTCTTCTACCTTTGGATAAACGGCAAGTATGTGGGATTCTCCAAGAACTCACGTAACACCGCCGAGTTCAATATCACTCCCTACCTGAACGAGGAAGGCGAGAACACCGTGGCCGTGGAGGTTTACCGTTCAAGCGACGGTTCTTTCCTGGAGGCTCAGGACATGTTCCGTCTGCCCGGTATCTTCCGCACCGTGGCCATCCAGAGCCGTCCCGCCGTCCGCGTGCGTGACCTCGTGGTTAAGCCCGACCTGGACGAGAACTACCAGAACGGCGTGCTGAACATCAGCGCTGACCTGCTCAACACCTCCAAGAAGAACGCCAAGGACCTGAAGATGCGCTACACTCTGTACCAGCATGAGTTGTATGATGACAACAATAAACCCACTGACGTTATCGCATACAGCGCTCCCTTCACTCTGGACAAACTCACCGGCAAGGCTACCGTAAAGGCCGAACTGAAGATGATAGAACCCCGCAAGTGGACAGCCGAGGCTCCCTACCGCTATACTCTGGTGGGCGAACTTCTGGACAAGAAGGGCCGCGTGCTGGAGACCGTTTCTACCATCGTAGGTTTCCGTGAGGTGGAAATCAAGGACACCAAGGCCGAGGACGACGAGTTCGGTTTGGCCGGCCGCTACTACTACATCAACGGCAAGACCGTGAAACTGAAGGGTGTAAACCGCCACGAGAGCCATCCTGCCGTTGGTCATGCCATCACACGCGAGATGCAGAAGGAAGAGGTTATGCTGATGAAGCGCGCCAACATCAACCACGTGCGCAACTCTCACTATCCCTGCGACCCCTACTGGTACTTCCTCTGCGACAAGTACGGTATCTATCTGGAGGACGAGGCAAATATCGAGAGCCACGAGTACTACTACGGCGAGGCTTCCATCTCTCACCCCGAGGAGTGGAAGAAGGCCCACGTTGCCCGTGTGATGGAAATGGCTCATGCCAACGTGAACAACGCTTGTATCGTTATCTGGTCTTTGGGTAACGAGGCAGGTCCCGGCAAGAACTTCGTGGCTGCCTACGATGCACTGAAGGCATTCGACGCTACCCGTCCCGTACAGTACGAGCGCAACAACGACATCGTGGATATGGGTTCTAACCAGTATCCCTCTATCGGCTGGACACGTGGTGCCGTAACCGGCAAGTACAACATCAAGTACCCCTTCCATATCTCCGAGTATGCACACTCCATGGGTAATGCCGTGGGCAACCTCATCGACTACTGGGATGCCATGGAGAGCACCAACTTCTTCTGCGGCGGTGCCATCTGGGACTGGGTAGACCAGTCTATGTACAACTACGAGAAGGACGGCACACGCTATCTGGCATACGGTGGCAACTTCGGCGACACCCCCAACGACGGCCAGTTCGTAATGAACGGTATCATCTTCGGCGACCGCGAACCCAAGCCCCAGTACTACGAGGTGAAGAAGGTTTACCAGTATGTAGGTGTGAAGATGCTCGATGCCAAGCAGGGCAAGGTGGAGATCTTCAACAAGAACTACTACACTCCCCTCAACGATTACGAAATAGTATGGTCACTCTGGGTTAACGGCAAGTGCGTACAGCAGAACCAGCCCGTACAGGGTCCACGCATGGCACTCCAGCCACGCCAGAAGGCCGTTTACACTCTCCCCTACAAGTACGACTCATTTAATCCCAAGGACGAGGTGTTCGTGAAGGTACAGTTCCTCCTTGGCCATGACATGCCTTGGGCAAAGCAGGGCTATCCCCAGTTCGAGGAGCAGTTGCTCGTGGCAAGTCCCTCTGTAGCCGCACCTGCTATCAGCCAGGTGGCAGAGAACGCCGGCAAACTTGAGGTTTCTGCCGATGCCGACAAGGCTTTCCAGACCATCAAGGGTGAGGGCTTCGAGGTTCAGTTCGACATGAAGCAGGGTACTATCAATAAGTTGGTTTATGGTGGCGAGAGCGTTATCGTTCCCGGTTATGGCCCCCGTCTGAATGCATTCCGTGCCTTCGTGAGCAACGACAACTGGTGCTACCAGCCCTGGTTTGCCAACGGTTTGCACAACCTGAAGCACCATGCCGAGAACGCACAGGTGATAAAGGAGAAGAACGGTAACGTGAAGATTACCTGCACCGTTGTTTCCCAGGCTCCCAACGCAGCACGCCTGCAGAGCAAGAACGGACGCTATGACAGCGGTATCCACACTCTGGAGGAGAATACCGACCGTCCCTTCGGTGCCGACGACTTCAAGTTCACCACCAACCAGATCTGGACCATCTATCCCGACGGTTCTATCGAACTGCAGGCTGCCATCACATCCAACAACCCCGGCATAGTATTGGCACGACTGGGTTATGAGATGGGCGTTCCCGCACAGTACGACCGCTTCGCATACTATGGCCGCGGTCCTGTCGACAACTACAACGACCGCAAGACCGGCCAGTTCATAGAGCAGTTCTCTTCTACCGTGGCCGAGCAGTTCACCAACTGGCCCAAGCCCATGCAGATGGGCAACCACGAGGAGACACGCTGGACCTCTCTCAGCAATGCCAAGGGCAAGGGTATCCTTGTCGTGAACGAGAAGCCTTATGCCGTTTCTGCCCTGAACCACAGCGCTATGGACATGACCATGGCTACACATCCCCACAAGTTGCCCAAGAGCGACATCAACTACCTCACCATCGATGCCATGGTAACAGGTCTGGGTGGTAACTCCTGCGGCCAGGGCGGTCCTCTGCCTCACGACCGTGCCTTCGGTGCTCCCACACGCATGGGCTTCATCATCCGTCCCGTAGGTGCCAAGGGTGGCGTAGATGTAAGCACTGCCAGCCAGAAGCCTCTGCTCATGATGCAGCAGAAGAACGGCGACGTTACCATAGAGAGCGGTATCGAGGGTGCTACCATTATGTATAAGGTGGGCAAGGAGAAGAAGGCCAAGGAGTACACCGCTCCTATCGCATTCCGCGACGGCGGTACAATCACTGCCTTCTACAAGGAGAACCCCGAACTGCAGGTTACCATGACCTATGCCAAGATAGAGAAGATCAACACCGAGGTGGTATTCACCAGCAGCGAGGAGGCCGGTGAAGGCAATGCCTCTCACCTGACCGACGGTGACATCAATACCATCTGGCATACCATGTACAGCGTTACCGTGGCCAAGTATCCTCACTGGGTTGACTTCGACGCAGGCGACGTGAAGAACATCAAGGGCTTCATCTACCTGCCCCGCCAGGACGGTCCCAACGGCAACATCAAGGATTATGAAATCCTCGTAAGCCAGGACGGCAAGAACTGGGGCGAACCCATCATGAAGGGTACCTTCGAGAACAACCAGAAGGAGAAGAAGGTTATGCTGAAGGCTCCCGTGAAGGCTCGCTACTTCCGCTTCCGCGCCTTGTCCAGCCAGAATGGTCAGGACTTTGCCAGCGGTTCCGAATTCAGCATCATAGCCGACTAAGAGTCATGTAAATAGAAAAACGGAAAGGTGAAAACGGAAAACTGTTTTTACCTTTCCGTTTTTACGTTTACACATTTCCGTTCTCATATTACCGTTTTCCGTTCAATATATATGCAATCAAGAATAATAGGATTGGGAGAGACCGTAATGGACATACTCTTCCACGAAAAGGAGGCAGGCAAGGGCGAATACGTACCCTTTGCCAGCGTACCCGGTGGCAGTACCTTCAACAGTATGGTATCGGTGGGCAGAAGCGGTGTACCATGCAAGTTCATGGGGTATACAGGCAACAACAAGGTGGGCCACCAGATAGTGGACTTCATGCACCGCAACGGCATATCCACCGAGTATTTCCAAGTTCGCGACAACGAGCGTGCCGCCATTTCGCTGGCATATCTGGACAGCAACGGCGACGCCGACTATACATTCTACAAGGAAGAACCTCTTGCCGCCACAGATTACAGCATGCCAGAGTTTACCGACAGGGACTATTTCCTCTTCGGTTCGTACTACTCCATCTGCCCTGGCCTGCGCCCACAGGTGAAGGACATACTGCATGCCGCCCACCGTGCCGGTACCGTAATATATTACGACATCAACTTCCGTCGCTCACACATCCACCAGAAGCAGGAACTGTTGCCCGTGATACAGGAGAACTGCCGTCTGAGTTCCATTGTCAGAGGCAGTGCCGACGACTTTGACATCCTCTTCGGCACACGTGATCCCGAGGAGATATACAGCAAGCACATATCGCCTTTCTGTCCCATATTCATCTGTACGGCAGGAGCAGGGCATATCTTCATCTGCACGCCAAGGGGAACATATGACTTCATCGTGCCGCAGATTCCTGCCAATGAAATAGTCAGCACCGTAGGTGCCGGCGACAGTTTCAATGCCGGTTTCCTGTGTGCCATGCACCGATTGTCCATATGCAATTCAGACCTGGCCGGTATGGACTGCACCCAATGGGAACTGCTCGTGGAAAATGGCATCAGGTATTCATCGCAGGTGTGTCGGAGCCAGGATAATTATATCAAAGCATGGTCTGATTAGTGCAATAAAGCAATTAATTAGTGGGAATCCTTGTAGGATTTTAAGATTATTTCACTATATTTGCACGGACTAAGTTACAAAAGATATGGAAACTATCATTAACATCTTCGCGCTCTTAGGTTCGCTCGGCCTCTTCCTCTTCGGTATGAAGATAATGAGTGAAGGTCTGGAGAAGTTTGCAGGCGAACGTCTGCGCAGCATTTTGGCTTGGATGACCAAAAACAGGTTCATGGGTGTGCTCACAGGTGTCACACTGACGGCCCTCATCCAATCATCCTCCGCTACCACCGTAATGGTCGTGAGTTTTGTGAATGCAGGTCTGATGACTCTCTCCGAGGCTATCGGCGTTATCATGGGTGCTAACATCGGTACTACCGTCACCGCATGGATTATCACTGCCGTAGGTTTCAAGGTTGACATTGCAGCCTTTGCCATTCCCTTGCTGGCTGTAGGCATGCCGCTGATTTTCTCAAGCAACGGCAACAGAAAGAACATCGGTGAGTTCATCTTCGGTTTCTCCTTGCTGTTCCTTGGTCTGGAATACCTGAAAGTCAATGCAGAGGGCATGCATGTTGACACTATCGTCAGCAACCTCGTGACATACATCCCTTGTGATTCCTTCCTTGGCACAGTGTTGTTTGTTATCCTTGGCGCCATCATCACCATGGTGGTACAGTCCTCTTCTGCTGCTATGGCCATAACCCTGATGCTGTTGGCCATGAATATCCCCGGTTTCGGTTTCGTACAGGCTGCCGCACTGGCAATGGGTCAGAATATAGGTACCACCATTACCGCCTTCATGGCCTCACTGACCGCCAACACACAGGCACGCCGTGCCGCCATGGCACATCTGGTGTTCAACGTGGTGGGCGTGCTGCTGGTTCTGCCTGTGTTCACATACGCATGCGACGGTGTCACCTATATTACCACTGAAATATTGGGACGTGCCAATGACGACACTACATGGAAACTTTCCACCTTCCACACTCTGT
Source organism: Bacteroidaceae bacterium (assembly GCA_017503065.1). Next base: position 20,646 of record JAFVTT010000029.1, read on the forward strand.
TCAACCTCATCAACACATGCATACTCATCGGCTTTGTAAAGCAGATAGAAATGCTTGTATGCTGGCTTGTGCCACAGAAGGAGGCAGAGGAGGAGTACCGCCTGCAGTACATTTCTGCCGGCATGCTCTCTACCGCAGAACTGAGCATTCTGGAAGCACAGAAGGAGATAAACAGTTATGCAGAGCGTTGCAACCGTATGGCTGGTTTCATTGACGAACTGATGAATACCGAGAAGGATGATGATTTCAACAAGATATTCTCTCGTGTGGAGAAATATGAAAACATCACCGACAACATGGAGGTTGAGATTGCCAACTACCTGCACAAAGTGAGCGAGGGACGTCTGAGCATAGAGTCGAAGATGCAGATTATGCGCATGCTCCGTCAGGTTACCGAACTGGAGAGCATAGGCGACTCCTGCTATAATCTGGCACGCACACTGAACCGCCACCGCCAGAACTGCACAACTCCGTTCACAGAGCAGCAACTGGCCAACATGCACACCATGATGGGAATGGTACGCAAGGCAATGCAGCACATGGGACTGATTGTCGATGCTATCCTGTCTGGTCACCATGTAGACTACAATACCTCTTATAATCTGGAGAACGAAATCAACAACTACCGCAAACAGTTGAAGAACCGCAACCTGCAGGACATCAATGCCGGTCTGTACAGTTATCAGATAGGTGTATTCTACATCGACTTCATTTCCGAGTGCGAGAAACTGGGCGACTACATACTGAACGTCGTTCAGGCAACAAAGCCCGAGAAGGTGTGAAACGAACGGAAAACCTAAAAGTCAGAACAAAGAACTGCGATAACAATAATAGGGACACGGCCAGCCGTGTCCCTATTATTATATATACTAAAACCCTATTCCTGTTTTAACCGAAATCGGTCATTAATGTTATGATGATAATAGCCTTGGTTTTTGAACAGATGTTTTGGCACTTTGAGGGCGCAATAGGGTTCCTTTGTAAGCGAGAAGCGACGAAACAGACGCAAAAAGGATGGCTTTATTAGTGCATAAGAACCTAATGACCTTTGGGTTCAATCCCGCCTTGCGGTCTTAAATCTGCTTCAGTTAGGTAATGTAGGGACTCGGCATGCCGAGTCCGCTTTGATACTGTTTTTCGGACACGGCATGCCGTGTCCCTACCATACTCTCGTCTGCGTTTTGACTTTAGCCCCTCCGGGCGTCAACTTACGGTTATTCGCCTACGCTCATCAAGCTCCGCAAGTCCATTTTCACCTTTCCCCTTTCCGTTTTAATCACCATCCCATCACTATGCAAAGGACAGTACTGAAGTGGGCAGCAGCACCAAGCAGGACAAAGATGTGCCAGATGGCATGGAAATTGTTGCGGTCATCGTGAGCGAAGAAATACGTTCCTGCCGTATAGAACAAACCTTCGGCAAGCAGGAATATCATGGAGAGGACGGAAAGGCGCGAACAGACACTGTCTGCAATGAGCAGGCCACTCCATCCCATGAACAGATACAGCCCGAGCGACAAACGTGGCCACTTGCCAAAGGCGGCAAGTTTATAGACAACACCCAATGCCACAAAGAACCACTGTATGCCGAATACCAGCCAGCCAAGCCAACCGCCCACTACACCTATGGCAATGGGGGTGTAGGAGCAGGCTATCATCACGTAGATGCTGATATGGTCGCACTTGCGCAGGGCACGCTTCAATTTGCCAGGAGGCACCATGTGATATACCGTACTGGCCAGGAACATCAGGAACATGCCCACGATGAAGAAGATGACGCCAAAGGACATCTGCCACCCCTGCTCGGTTGCCGGCCAGATTAGCCAGATGCAACTTAAAGCAAACACGACACCAGCCAGATGTGTCCAGCTGTTGCCGTGCTCAAAGCGAACCTCCTTCATCAGAATTCCAGTTTCTCAATCTTCAGCAGACCGCAGTCGTTGAGGATACCTGCATATTCCACAAACTCGGGTGTCTGTGCGTGCAGGTCGAGGGATTCCTGATCCTGCCAGGTCTCGCAAATCATAAAAACGTCGGGGCGTGTGGCACTCTCGAATACATCGTATGCCTTGCATCCCTGGTGTGACTGACTCTTGGCAGTGAGGGCCATGGCAGCCTGCAGTGCCTCATCATAACGACCTTCATTGGCCTGGAAGAAACAATTAAGACGTAACATAGTAGTATGTGTGTTTGTTGTGATTACTATTTTCTCCCTACTTGGACAGATAGCGAAGCAAATGGTTTATAACCTTCCCATGAACTTCTCCTTATTTATAATATAGCGTACATGCTCGCCCTCTCCTATCAGCCCCTGCTCGTCATGAGCCTCCACATGGAAGGTCAACTTGCGCCCTTCGCGTGAAAGCAGGGTGGCCGTGGCAGAAACCTTCTTGCCGAGGGCCGTGGGTTTGACGTGAGAGACGGAAATGTGGCTGCCTACCGTGGATTCGCCATCGGCAAGTTCTCCCTGCACGCAAAGCATGGCGGCATTCTCCATCAGCGCCACCATCATTGGGGTGGCAAGAACCGGTAGGTAGCCACTGCCTACGGTGCAGGCCAGATGCTTCTCTTCTACGGTTATTGTACTTGTATATTTCATCGCATTATCATTGCTTTTCTTCTTCTAATATCTGCATGACATCCTTGCGGAAGTCATACCTGACCGGTGTCTTGTAAACCTTGTAGCCCAATGCCTGGGCAGCATCCACATTGGCCTGAGCGTCGTCCAAAAACAGGCACTGCGAGGCTTCCGCCCCCAACTGCTCCAGAACAGACAGGAATATGTCGGCATTGGGTTTGGACATGTGCATCTCCTGAGAAAGGAAGAGGCTGTCGAAATACTCATCGGTACGCCCCCCGAAGTGCTCCTTGGCGATAAGTTGCCAGTGTGCTTCGTTGGTATTGGAGAGCAGGTGCGTACAGTATCCCTCTACCCTCAGGGCCTTGATGAACTCCAGTTTATATGCCGGTATGGTCAGAAGGCAGGCGTTCCATGCCTCCAGAACCTGCTCTTCGGTAGTACCAGGCTTGCAGAACCGCTGTATGCCAGCAACAAAGTCGTCCGTAGACACGTCTCCCGTCTGGTACAGGTCCATGGCACCATTTGCCACCAATCCGTCGCACAATGTGGCCTTTGCCTTGCCACTCCCAGCATCGGCGGGTTCGGGTCGGCGCAGCAATACCTCAGGGTCAGCGCCCAAGGCACGGAATTCCTCCAGGCAACGTGGCATGTCAAGGTCTATCAGCACACCGCCCAAGTCGAAAATAACATGCTTAATCATAGAGTTCCAGGTATTCGTAAGTATTTCCCACGATAGACAGATAATATTCAAAGTCGGCCTTGGCAATTACCACCGTGCCACGGCAATCGTTGGGATGGAAACTCAGCGTCTCCGCTTCCTGCAGGGTGGCATCCAGAAACAGATGCACATGGTGCTCCTCATCGTTGATAAGGCCGAAGGGCGACACACTGCCGGGTTCAAGTCCCAGATAGCGCATCATGCGCTCTGCCGAAGCAAAGGAAAGTTTACCCGGAGCCGCCATGCCACGGCTCTGCAAGGCCGCCTTCAGACGCTGTTCGAGGCTATGGATATCCAGGTTGTGGTCGCAATGATAGCACACCAGATAGTGCTTGTTGCCCTTATGGTTGCGCAGGAATATGTTCTTGCAATGCACACTCCCGTCGTCCTTCCACCACCTTTTGGCCTCCTCTATGGTCTTGCCCTCGGGGTGGTTGTAATTGGTAAACGGTATATCGTGCTCGCGCAGGAAGTTCAGTACAGTCTCTTCTCGTGTCATATTTGTCGTTTTATGCCTCAAAGATACTGACTTTTGGCCGTTCCTCCTAACGGCATCAGCCTTTTTTACGGAAATTTCTTCAAAAAGAAACTGAGGAGCCGTCTTATCATAGGCACCAACAAGCAAGGGAGCAAGCAAGAATCTTGTCTTTTGCGAGTGTAAGTACCTTGTTTGAATGACATTTATCCTTTGAGGAAGCGATAGGAACTAAAAGGCGCTTGTCTCGGTAATCAAAAGTCTTTATACAAGAAAACAAACAGTTGAAACATGCGTATATAAAAATGTACTCAATGTTCAGTACAAATAGATTTAATGTTGAGGATAATACTACTGAACGTTAAGTACAATGCTCCCAAATGTTGAATTTATTTAATATTTCCCGTTCTTTCTGCTTATATAACCCATTCTTAAGCACAATACAACGGAATGTTAACTAATATCCGTCCTGTCCCGATATCCGGTTCTCGCATTATCAATGAAACAGACAAGACAATAAGAGTCTTTTCAATAGCATTGCACCCTACTCCACCCCACAGAAACTGAACATCTGGCGGTATGCTTCGGCTTTTTTGGGCAAGGAAAGGGGATATGCGCGTGAAGAGGAGGGCAAACGGTAGAGTACCATCTGCTGTCCGTCGGCATAGAGGCCCGGAATGGGCACATACTGGCCCACTGAGGGCATTTCAGGGATGGAGAGGGACTGGCATAGGGTGGCGGTGGCTTTCTCGCCTGTGGTGACGATTACACGGCAATGGGGAATACGGGACAGGAGGGCGTGGATGTCGGTTGGTAGGACTACCTCAAGGAACTTGTCCGAGGCATTGTCCTTCAGGCGGCGAACGGCGGTGGAGGTGTCGTAGAAGCCTATGCCCTTGTCCATCAAGAAGGGGATGATGAGGTCCAGGCGGAAGGTCTTTGCCGCGGTGTCCACGAAATGGTCCTTGTCACCAAAGAATATGAGGCCCTCTATGCGCCAATGGTCGTTGATGAAGTTTGGATAGTAGAAGTCCATGCACCATCGCTTTCTCTGCGGAGGGAAACTGCCCAGGAAGAGCACACGGCAGTTCTCTGGCAGGAAGGGGTGCAGAGGGTGGTACTCCACCCCATCGGTGGAGAGAGCGATGTGCTCGGGATTGAGGAAGGAGGAGGGAGAAAGGCTTGGCATTGGAGGGAGTTTTTTGGAGTAATTCGTAATTGTCGGTAGGGTGGACAAAAAGTAGGATGATTTTACTCTAAAAATCTCTTATTGGACAAAAAGTAGGATAGAATCCCTTGGCAGGGCGCGCCCTGCCAAGGGATTCTGCGTTTAATAATGTCGCATAATGTACTCATCTAACAAC
>JAFVTT010000059.1 GCA_017503065.1 Bacteroidaceae bacterium
CGAGATTGGGACATATGTGAACTCTATTCCCGTTTCAGAACAATTCCTTCTTAAAGCCGACTCATTGAGGGCAGACCTTTGTCGGACTTTGCAAGGTATGCAATTATTTGATATGAATCAAATAATGAACTCCGTATTGGCCCGTACGGGGCATAGACTGACAGCCAGTGCTATCCAGCTTGCCTTGGAGGAAAAAAAGAGAATTGTGAGGAAAAGTGGTATAATTGAGGTGGTAGATTCGGATGTGAATTTTGATGATATCGGTGGCCTGGATGTCTTGAGGAAAGACTTGGAAAGGAAAAAGTATATCTTCACCAACTTGACCCTGGCTAAGAGCAAGAAGGTAAACATAACCTTGCCAAAAGGTATCTTAATTATCGGAATGCCTGGTTGTGGAAAGAGTATGATAGCCAAATCTATAGCCAATAAATTTGGTGTTTCTCTTTTACGGCTTGATATCAGCAGTTTGATGGGGCAATATGTCGGCCAAAGTGAAGAGAACTTGAGAAAAGCGCTATACACAGCTGAGGCTGCTCATCCTTGTGTGTTGTGGATTGACGAGATAGAAAAAGCGTTTCATGGAGCGAACAGTTCTAACAGCAGTGAAAATGACACCCTTGTCATGCGTATGATGGGGTATTTCCTGACGTGGATGCAAGAACGTAAGACGGCCGTTTATATCGTTGCAACAGCAAACGATGTATTACGGCCTGAGTTTATGCGACGAGGACGCTTTGATGAAGTCTATTTTGTCAACTTTCCGAATGAGAAAGAGCGAAAGGCTATTCTGGAAAAGAAAATTAATCGCTTCAAGAATACAAAGGAGCATCCTACAATCTTTGATTTTTCTTCATTGACATCTGTTGATAATATTGTAAAGGAGATGGCTGGGCACCATGGGGGATTCTCTGGAGCCGAAATCGAATATATCGTAAATACAGTCATTGAAAATAAGTTTGTCGAGTATGCCAAACTTATAGAAGAAGAGAAAACGGTAGAAACTTTGCCTATCACCGAAGAGGACTTTTTGACGGTGGTAGGTGAGATGAAAGATTCTGTCATTAGCAACCAACGTTCCGACGGAAGGAATATAGAAAAGACCACAGTAGAGAAAATCTTGGAAATGAAAGAAACATATAAGTTCAAATCTGCATCAGAAAAATAATTATGAATACAATACCAACTATCTTATATCTCAATGACAGTTATTGTAATTCTCTGGAGGATTTACAGCATGTTTTTCAGCATGATAACATTGAGAGAATACTGTTAGACATTTTGGCATCTTATCGGGATGGAATACTCACATCTTGGCTGTCAGAAGGTGATGCGTGCTGTAGGAAAATGGCTGAAGACTTGAAAAAGATAGACTCATCTAAATTCAGCAATAGCGAATTGTTCAAAAGAATTGCAGGTGTCATTAATAATCAAATTGGAACAACTTCAGATTATAAAATAACTTATAATATTAATGATTATGCAGACTTTTTAGGGTGTACAAGAGGAGGAAAACGAATCCCAGCTAATGGTTCAATTGTTACCATGGACACAGAAACCCCATTATTATTATTTAAATATCAATTTAAGATAACTAATCCCGAAACAGAATCTCTGAATCTGCAATTCTTAATAAAAAACAGTGAAGACAACATTTTCTTTAAAGATTCCCAGCCTCTAAAATTAAATGTTTCCCGAAATTCTGTACAAGATGTGTCTTTTTATGTAGAGCAGGAACTTAAACGTGGAGAGTATGATATAATACTGAAATGTGATGAGGTGATTATAAGTCGTATTAATTTACTTCATAAGATAGGATGGTGGGACCAGGACTATGATTTGCAAAAAGAGCTTGATAGATGTAGGTCTGAGAACAGAAAAGCAGATAGGGCGAAATCATTTGCTAAAAAAAATGATTATCATGAGGCCGCTGACCTTGGTCTTTCTGTGAAATGGGCGACTTGCAATGTGGGAGCAGAAATACCAGAGGATTATGGTGACTATTTTGCTTGGGGAGAAATAGAACCTAAGGATAATTACAGTTGGAGCACTTATAAGTGGTGTAGCGGAACAGAAAATAGCATAACCAAATATTGTATAAATAAAGCAAATGGTATTGTGGATAACAAAACTGTACTTGAACCCCAAGATGATATCGCTCACGTTGAATGGGGCGGCAATTGGCGCATGCCCACTAAGGAAGAATTCAAGGAACTTGTTGATAAGTGTAATTGGAAATGGACAAAGTCAGGAGCTCATACAGGATATATAATTACAGGACCTTCTGGTAAGAGCATTTTCCTGCCTGCTGCGGGTTATTGTACTGGTTCAAACTTCCACGATCGCGAATCGGATGGTTACTTCTGGTCCGCAACGTTAGGACAAAGCCATAGTATGGTATCTCTTTTCTTCCGCAACGGCCGTAGTTTTTGGGGCTGTTTGCGTTACCGTATAATTGGGCAAACTATTCGTCCTGTCACAGACTAATGCATAATGTATTTATTCTGTTTATTACATCGGATGTGATTGGCATGTATGTTGCCTGTAACAAACCTTCCAACAATTTTGTATATTTGCAGAAATCACAATACTCCTTATAACAATCACGGGCACCGCATGACGCAAGTGCCCGTGACTGTTTTGTTTATTACATTCTATAAATATAGGCTGCCTTACATCGCCCTCTTCGCCACGTAATCGAGATAGTACTGCAGGGTTTGGGCAATGGCGGTCTCCCCTACCTCATCCAGCAGGCCGGTGGCCATGCCGGACATGTCGCCCATGGCACTTTCTGCATACAAGACACCACCTTCCTGACGGGTAAGGTTGACAAGACGAGTGATTTCCTCTTGCGATGCCTCGCCGGCACGTACTTTCAGGGCAAGGGCATGAGCCTCGGGATTCTTGTTGGCAACATAGATGACGGGCAAGGTGAGTTTGCCCTCCTTCATGTCGTTTCCGGCAGGTTTGCCCACATCGTGCTGGTCGTCGTAGTCGAAAATGTCGTCCTTCAACTGGAAACAGATGCCGAGAAGCATGCCGAAACGCTTCATTGTATATATATATCCGGCATGATCCGTGGCAAGCAAAGCACCCATTTCCGCACAGGCGGAGAACAGGGATGCCGTCTTCTTGCGCACCACCTCGTAGTACGAGCCCTCCCCTATTTCCTTGCTGTCCACATTGGCCAACTGAAGGAGTTCGCCGTCGGAAAGCATGGTGCCCACGTTGGATACAAGAGCCACTACCCTACTGTCGCCGCATGCCACGGCATGTTCTATGGCCTTGCTGAGCAGAAAATCGCCCACCAGCACGGCCGCCTTGTTGTCCAAAAGGCTGTTGATGCTCTTCTGACCACGTCGGCGGTCGCTCTCGTCAACGATGTCGTCATGCACCAAAGACGCCGTATGGAGCAGTTCCATGGCAATGGCAGCATGGATTACCTCGTCGCAAAGCACAGGAGCGCTGTTGTCGGCACCACGGGCTGCCAGAAGCACCAAAATGGGGCGCATCTGCTTGCCTGTGCGACGTGTCAGGTGTTCCAGTGCCTTGTTGAGCAACGGATTGTCGGACGTGAGCGTTTCACGGAACATTTCATTGAAGCGCAACAGGTCGGCCTCTACGGGCTTTCTTATCTCTTTCAGTAAATCCACTTGACTTTTGTAGTGTGTTACGATTTGCAAATTTATATAAAAACACGGAATTTTCTCACTTATTTTCATTATTTTTGTGGGCAAATACGATAATTAGACATGAAACTGTTCCTTTTGGATGCATACGCTCTTATCTACAGAGCCTACTATGCCTTCATCAAAAACCCGCGATACAACTCCAAGGGCGAGAACACGAGCGCCATACTGGGCTTTGTGAACACCCTGGAGGACGTCCTGCGCAACATGCGCCCCACACACCTTGGCGTGGCTTTCGACCCCCACGGAGGCACTTTCCGCCACGAGGCCTTCCCCGACTACAAGGCCCAGCGCGAGGAAACGCCCGAGGCCATACGCTTTGCCGTGCCCAAGATAAAGGAGATACTGGAGGCCTACCACATTCCCGTGCTGGAGGTGCAGGGGTATGAGGCCGACGATGTCATTGGCACACTGGCACATCAGGCTGACCTCCAAGGCATTGAGACCTACATGATGACCCCCGACAAGGACTATGGCCAGTTGGTGACCGACAACGTGAGCATGTACCGCCCGCCCGTAGGCAAGAGCGAGGCACAGGTCATGGGCCCCAAAGAGATTTGCGAGAAGTGGGGCATAGATTCGCCCTTGCAGGTAATAGACATCCTGGGACTGATGGGCGACTCCAGCGACAACATCCCCGGTTGCCCCGGGGTGGGAGAGAAGACCGCCTGCACCCTCATCCAGCAATGGGGAAGCATAGAGAACCTGCTGAACAATACCGACAAACTGAAGGGCGCCATACAGAGGAAGGTGACGGAGAATGCCGACCTCATCAGGCAGAGCCATTGGTTGGCAACAATAGTGAAGGACGCTCCCATCACGCTGGATATGAAGTCGCTGGAAATCAAGGAACCCGACCACAATGCTCTGCAGGAAATATACGAACAACTGGAGTTCCGCCAACTGCTGAGGAGAACGGAAAACTTGACGAACGGAAAACGGAAAACGGAAAACGGAAAGGTAGAAGCGGAAGACAACCCCTCAGGTTTCCGACTTCCGACTTCCGATTTCCGATTCAAAGACGGCAGCATACAGGGCGACTTGTTCGGAGACTTCGAAGAACCTACCTCTGCACCAAAGGAGGATACGACAAGACAGAGCGAACCCGACCTGTTTAGCATAGCGGCGACACCTGCACCTATGGACGAACCTCCGTTCATCCTGGATGGCAACACCATCATAGGGCACGACCTGAAGGCGCACTGGCAGGAACTCACCGCACAGTATCCCGAGGTGCAAACTTTTGGTTTAGAGACCGATGGAGTAGGGGAGAAGCAACTCTTCGACACCGCCATAGCGCACTACCTCCTGCATCCCGAAATGCGCCACGGACTTGACTATCTGAAGGATGCCTACCGCAAAGCAACATTGAAGGAACTGAAGGAACTCTTCGAGAAGGAATTGCACGACACAGGTCTTTGGGACATCTTCCGGCAGATGGAGATGCCCCTGATGTGCGTACTGGCACGCATGGAGCAGACGGGAGTACGCATAGACGAACCGGGGCTGGCAGAGACAAGCCGCCACTTCACCGAGGAGATGATACACCTGGAGGAAGAGATATACCGGCTGGCAGGACAGAAGTTCAACATCGCCTCGCCCCGACAGGTGGGCGAAATCCTCTTCGACGTGCTCCAACTGGATTCCAAGGCCAAGAAGACGAAGACCGGACAATACGTTACCGGCGAGGAAGTGCTGGAAGGCCTGCGCCACAAGCACGAGGTGGTGGGCAAGATACTGGAGCACAGGGGATTGAAGAAACTGCTGGGCACATACATCGATGCCCTGCCCAAACTGGTCAATGCCTCCACGGGACACATACACACCACCTTCAACCAAACCGTCACCACCACGGGACGCCTGTCCTCTTCCAACCCCAACCTGCAGAACATCCCCGTGCGCGATGCCATGGGCAAGGAGGTGCGCAAGGCCTTCATCCCCGATGAGGGACAACTCTTCTTCTCGGCCGACTACAGCCAAATAGAACTTCGCATAATGGCACACCTCAGCAAGGACGAGAACCTGGTGCAGGCATTCCTCTGCGGAGAGGACATACATGCCGCCACGGCAGCCAAGATATTCCACAAGGACATCAGCGAGGTTACCTCCGACGAGCGCCGGCGTGCAAAAACGGCCAATTTCGGCATCATCTACGGCATCAGTGCCTTTGGCCTGGCAGAGCGCCTCGGATGCTCCAGAAGCGAAGCAAAGCAACTCATAGACGGTTATTTCCAAACCTATCCCGGCGTGAAGGAATACATGGAGCGGAGCATAGCCATGGCACGCGAGAAGGGCTACACCGAGACCATCTTCCACCGTCGTTGCCCCCTGCCCGACATAAACAGCCACAATGCCGTGGTACGAGGCTATGCCGAGCGCAATGCCATCAACTCGCCCATACAGGGCAGTGCCGCCGACATCATGAAGATAGCCATGATACGTGTGGACCGCCGCATGCGACGGGAAGGCCTCCGCAGCCGCATGATTCTTCAGGTGCACGACGAACTGAACTTCAGCGTCCTGCCCGAAGAGCGCGACCAACTCCAGCGCCTCGTCATAGAGGAGATGCAGAATGCCGCCTCGCTCACCGTTCCCCTCATAGCCGATGCAGGGTGGGGCAGCAACTGGCTGGAGGCGCATTAAAACGGAAAGGGGAAAACGGAAAACTGGAAGGGGGAAACTGAACCAAAAGGTCAACGCCCGCAGGGGTTGAAGTCAAAGGGGAAACTCTGAGTTCTCCGATTACTCTGACTACTCAGATTACTCCGAAAACCTTTCCGTTTTCCGTTTTCACCTTTCCGTTTCTCCACCCCTTCCTGCGTTAAAGAATGCGAAATCCTTGCTTCATATTGTGCTTATTCGTACCTTTGACCCTTGAAAAAAGCCTTTGACATGAAAAAGATACCATTCATACTACTGCTGGCGGCAATGATGCTGACTCTCACGTCTTGGAAAACGGAAAACGGAAAACGGAAAACGGAAAACTCATCCGCCCACCGCTCACCGCTCACCACTCACCGCTCACCGTTCACTATCCCATCAGACACCACCAAGGCCGACAAGGATACCACCAAGACACGCAAGGCTTATCCGCAAACCGCTCAGGACACCTCTGTGGCATACACGGACACTTTGAGCGAGGTTAGCGTGAAGGCCGACAAGAACCTGCGTGTTGTGGATGTCATAAACAAGTCCCTGAAAAACGGTCTTACACAACCGCGTCAGAAAGGTATCTCCGACATCATAGGCGAAAAGGCCAACGACTACATCATGCACCCCTTTGCATGGCGCGAACGACGCAAGGAAAAGAACCTGAAGAAAGCCAAGGAGAACATCCAGAAACTGGATGCCGCCAAGACCTACGAAGACGAACTCACCGAAGCCATAAACCGCCAGTTGCGCGAGGACTCCATTGCCGCGGCAAAGAAGAAGATGGGAGAGAGGAAGTAGACATCTTTTGACAATGTGTGAGGATTTAGAGAAGCAGTACAACGCACTCCTGCATGAATACCAAAAGTGCGTGGAGAAGAAGATGGCTCCAGATGACTATATCCAATATAACGAGATACTCTTTTCTGCACAAAGTCTTGGCATAGAAGGAAATTCATATACCATCAATGACACCAAGGCACTGAAGGAATTGGGATTGGGCGTTGTGCCTACGAACAAACCTTTGGTGGAAACCATGGAGATGCTCGACCACTTCCATGCCTACGAGCAGATGCTTGATTCAACGCAAAGCCCTCTGACAGAAGACTATATCCTGGCGCTACATGCCACACTCACACGCCACACCATCTCATACCGTCACCCTGGCGCCAACCCCGGCGAATACACTACTATGGACATGGGAGCAGGAGACACCCTCTTCGGTGACCATGAACAACTGATAAAGAGAGTTCCAGACCTTCTGCAACATACCGAACAGGCTATCCAAAAAGGATTGCCACCGATATTCGTTGCGGCCATTTTTCACGGACACTTCATCTATCTTCATCCCTTCAGAGACGGCAACGGACGCATGGCCCGCCTTTTGTCCAACAAAATCCTTCTTCAGGCAGGGCATCCTATCCTCATCATTACACGCGAATCCAAGGAAGAGTACATCCGCGCCCTAAAACTCTTCCACAACGACAGTGCCGAGTATCTGGTAGCCTTCTTCTATCAATGTGCCATAAAGCGTATGAAGAAGGAGATAGAAGAAAAAAAGCAGAATACCATCAAGGGTATGACCTTCCTTCTGTAACCGATAATTCACCCATTCCTCCCCGAACGTCAATTTGTGTTGTACCATCAACAGAACAGTGTTGATACGACAACAGGGCAGTGTTGATACGACAACAGGGCAGTGTTGATACGACAACAAAAGTTCATCTTCTGTATAGTTCCGTGCTGAGATAGCGTTCACCGGTGTCGGGCAAAACGACGACGATGGCCTTGCCCTTGGCTTCGGGGGTGAGGGCATAGGTAAGAGCGGCATGAACGGCAGCACCGGAGGAAATGCCCGTGATGAGGCCTTCGTGGCGGGAGAGTTCGCGACCAGTTTGCATGGCCTGTTCTGTGGATACCTGCATGATGCGGTCAACCACAATGGGGTCGTAGTTCTCGGGGATGAAGTTGGCGCCAATGCCCTGTATGCCATGGGGGGAGGCGATGCCTCCGCTGAGCAGGGGGGATTCCTGGGGTTCTACGGCAATGGATAGGAGTTGCGGGTTATGTGCCTTGAGGCCACGGGCAGTACCGCAGAGGGTTCCGCCTGTGCCGACGGTGGCCACAAGGATGTCCACTTGTCCGTCGGTGTCTTCCCATATCTCTTGGGCGGTGCTGAGGACGTGGGCTTCGGGATTGGCCGGATTGGAGAACTGGCCAAGAATAACGGACCCGGGGATGCTCCTGTTCAGGCGTTCTGCCTCGGCAATGGCACCTGCCATGCCCTCTATGCCCGGAGTGAGGACAATCCTTGCCCCGGCGGCACGAAGCAGTTGCTGGCGCTCCTGACTCATGGTATCGGGCATGACGATAACGGCCTCATAACCACGCACTCGGCTTATCCATGCAAGCCCCACCCCCGTGTTGCCGCTGGTGGGTTCTATGATGGTTCCTCCGGGGCGTAGCATGCCGCGTCGCTCGGCATCCAGAATCATGTTAAGGGCCACACGGTCCTTCACGCTGCCTCC
>JAFVTT010000060.1 GCA_017503065.1 Bacteroidaceae bacterium
CGAACTCAACGGCGAGGATGCCAAGAACCTCACCGACAACGGCGTGCTCTGTGTGGGTGAAATCTCCAACATGGGATGCACTCCCGAGGCCATCGACCATTTCCTGGAACTCCAGACCCTTTATGCACCCGGCAAGGCTGTTAATGCCGGCGGTGTGGCCACCAGTTGCCTGGAAATGAGCCAGAATGCAGCCCACATCGTATGGAGTGCAGAAGACGTGGACAAGCGCCTGCACGAAATCATGCACAGCATCCACACCCAGTGTGTCCGCTATGGCGAGCGCGAGAACGGCACCGTCAACTATGTCCGTGGCGCCAACGTGGCCGGCTTCATGAAGGTGGCCCGTGCCATGATGGCCCAGGGAGTGGTATAGTGCAAAACGGGATTGCATTAACCCCAAATCGGTAATTAGACTGTTACGCGCTAACAAAGGAAACTATTACCATCATAGTTCCAATGACCGATTTTGGTTAAACAAAGCAATGGGGGGTGTTCAAACACCCCCCATTGCTATACATTATTTATATACGCAAGTGATTTAAAAGTTCTGACGGAAATGAATCATCTTCAATGCTGTTATTGCACATTCATCACCCTTGTTACCCAAGGCTCCACCACATCTGTCGAGAGCCTGCTGCATGGTGTTGCAGGTGAGAAGACCATAGATGACGGGGACCTCGGCCTGGCGGTTCAGTTCTGCAAGTCCCTGGGTTGTACCCTGGCAGATGTAGTCGAAATGGGGGGTATCGCCACGGATAACGCAACCTATTGCGATGACTGCATCTACGGTTGTGTCCTCAATCATGACCGCAGAACCGTAAACCAGTTCAAAACTGCCGGGGACGGTCTTCACGATGATATCGTCCTTGTCCACGCCATGTTTCAGCAAAGTGTTGTATGCACCCTCAAGAAGGGCACCAGTCACCTCTTCATTCCATTCGCTGACTACGATACCTATCTGCCAGCCATTACCGTCGGGCACGGTGGCAGGGTCGTAACTGCTCAGATTATGCAATGCACTTGCCATATCGGATGAAATGTCGCTTAATTACTTTAATCGTTCGATGTACTTGTCTATATCCTGACGCTGCATGCTTTGGGGATATTCGTTCTTGATTGTCTCGTAGCACTCCAAAGCCTCTGCCTTGTTGCCCAGTGACTCGTAGATCTGACCTGCCTGCAGGTAGAAAAGAGGAGAGAGAGTGGTGCTGTTGGCACGCTTGGCGGCCTTCAGCAGAGTGGCTACGGCCTTCTCGTTCTGACCTAACTGCGCATAACTGTTGCCCAATGCACCAAGAGCAGCGTTGCTGACCATCATGTCATCGCACAAATCATAGTCCTCGAGGTATTTTACGGCTTCCTCGGCTCTGTCGGTATGCGCATAGCAAAGACCGGCATAGAGACGTGCAATGTTGCCACTGGGAGTGCCACCGTACTGCTCGATGATCTGCAGGAAACCAATGTTGGTACCATCACCGTTGAGCGCCTGCTCATACATACCCTGCTGGAAGTGCTGCTGGGCAACGGCAATGTTGTCTGCTGCATTTGCTTTGTTGGGTTGGATGTAGAACTGGTTTACCAACAAACAAATGATGATAACAGCAAGTACGCCACCGATGGCGCTTGCAATTGTCTTGAAATGCTTCTCGATGAAACTGGTGCCCGCCTTGATTGTCTCGTCAATCTCGTTCACGGGAGCTGCGTTGTTCTTTTTGCTCATAATGTTTATATATTCTTGTTTTTACTGATTCGTATTTCGGCAATTCAAGGTGCAAAGATAATGTTTTTCCCCAACATGACGAAATTTGCATGACGATATTTTGGCAATACAGTCGTTTTTGCATAATTTTGCAAGTGATATGACACTGAAACATCTGTCCATACTGAACTACAAGAACATTGCCGAGGCAGAACTGGATTTCTCGCCAGGGTTGAATTGTATCATTGGCAGCAATGGCGAAGGCAAGACGAATATGCTGGACGGCATACGCTTCCTGTCGCTGTGCAAAAGCCTCGGAGTCACCCAGGACTCGTTGTGCATACGTCACGACGAGGATTTCTTCATGCTTAAGGGCATGTATGAACGCGAAGACGAGACGCTGGAGGAGATACACTGCTCGCTGAAGCGCGGACAAAAGAAGATTATGCGCCGACAAGGCAAGCCCTACAAGCGTCTGGCAGAGCATATAGGCCTGATACCCATTGTGCTGGTTTCTCCCTCGGACGGCATGCTGATAGCCGGAGGAAGCGAAGAGCGGAGACGCTTCATGGACGTGGTAATCTCGCAGATGGACCTGCAATATCTGGATGCACTGACCCGATACAACAAGGCCCTGCAACAGCGCAATGCCCTGCTAAAAGCAGAGCCTCCATGCGATACGGAAATGCTCTCGCTATGGGAAGAGCAGATGGCCAAAGAGGGCGAGTTCGTATACAACCGAAGGCAGGAATACATTGAGCGATTCACACCGATTTTCCAACGCTACTACGACCTCATAGCGCAGGAACATGAAAAAGTAACACTCTCGTACACAAGCCATTGCCAAAGAGGACCTCTACTAAAGGTTATACAGCAAGACCGCCATAAGGATTTGGCCATAGGATACTCCCTGCACGGCATACACCGCGACGATCTGGAGATGATGATAAACGGATACCCCATACGGCGCGAAGGAAGCCAGGGACAGAACAAGACCATGCTGGTGGCACTGAAACTGGCACAATACGATTTTCTGCACCATACGGGTAGCGGCACAAGGCCCATACTCCTGCTGGACGACATCTTCGACCGCCTGGACGCGCAACGCGTAGAACGCATCGTAGCACTGGTGGGCGGAGACTCCTTCGGACAGACCTTCATCACCGACACAAACCGTGACCACCTGGACAAGATACTGAGCATGACCTCGCAGGACTACAAACTGTTCCATTGCGAAAACGGATGCTTTCACGAAATAAACCGCAGATAATGGAAAGGCACAAAAGCGTACCCATAACCAACCTCCTGGACGCCTGGCTGCGACAGGAAGGACTGGAGACTCCCCTACTCCAGCACCGGATGATAAAAGGATGGCCGGAGGTGATGGGAAGCACCGTGGCTCAATACACAGGTGACATCAGAATCTATGGCAACGTGCTAAGAGTGCAGATAAAGAGTCCGGCACTGAGACAGAACCTGCTGATGATGCGCACCGAAATTGCGCGGAAAATGAACGATTACGTGAAAGCACAAGTCATACAGGAAGTGACCTTCTACTGAGCATCAGCACACAATCTCCACCAAATCCCAATCGCTCATCAGCATTATGATGACAATAGCCTTTATCTTGAACAATGCTTTGCCGCTTTTGAGGGTGCACAGGATCCCATTGTAACTGAAAAGCGATGAAACTGGTGACACAAAGACGGCATCATTAGCGCGTAACAACCTATTGACCGATTTTGGCTTGTACACTCGGCAGGTAACCTAATATACGCTAAAAAGGAACTTTCACTTTAAGCTTCAGAAAAAAGTTCATTTGAAGTTTGCCCTGGCAAGGTGTGAAATAAAGTCCAACTGATTAAAGGGTAGACTAACATTCTAGCTTATATCGTTAAGGGCGTTTATAACTTACCGTTCCGGTCCCCTTCTCATTTACTTCTTGTGTGTCATAATGTCGAGGACCATGCGGTCGGTTTCCTGCATGCCCTTGGCACCTACGAGGGTGAGGTTGCGGATGCAACGGTCCACATCATCTTCGATGAGGCCTTCCACGTTGGTAACGAACTTGTTCTGTATGGCAAGCATGGCGCTCAGTACGGCAGTTGAGACTCCGCTGGACACTTTCAGGGCACAACTGGGTTTGGCACCATCGCACACCATGCCGGCAAGGTTGGCAATCATATTCTTCACACTATACGCCACCTGCTCGTAGCAACCTCCCATCAGGTAGGTGATGCCGCAGCTGCTTCCCGTACTTGCCACCACGCAACCACAAAGGGCACTGAGGCGGCCAAGGCTCTGCTTTATGTATATGGCGGTGAGATGACTGAGCACGAGGGCACGGGTGAGTTCCTCTTCTGTATTGTGGTTTTCACGGGCAAAGACGACAACGGGTAGCGTGGCGGCTATACCCTGGTTTCCGCTTCCGCTATTGCTCATTACCGGAATCATGGCACCTGCCATACGTGCATCGCAGGCGCTGCTTGTAACCGAGAGGATATGGCTGAATATACTGTCGCCCATGATACCCTTTCCGAGGGGGCGAGACAGAGTCTTGCCAAGTTCGTGGCCGTAGTTGCCTTTCAAGGCTTCCTGGGCAGCATTCTCGTTGAGGATACGTGCCTCGTTGATGAAATCCAATTTCTCCAAAGGTGTCTGTGTGGCAAAGTCAAAAACCTGACGGAGAGTAAGGTCACATACGGAATCTCCCTCGGAAGCACAATGCAAGGACGAGCGGTTGTCCAGCATGACGTTGTTGTCACAACACAAATACACCAGACGTGTGTGTTCGTGCGCTATGATGGCCTCGGAACGGCGGTTGCCCTTCTTGCATACGACATCCACATAAAGTTTGTCGCAAGCGCCCTTGTCAAGAGTAATGTTTATGCGTCCTCCGTCTATGATTATTTTGCCACGCTCCACCGCCTCAGGTGTACAATCATGGAGGACCTCCAGTTGGTAACTGCTCTTTCCGATGAGCGCACCCAGGGCTATGGCAATGGGCAAGCCCACCATACCCGTACCGGGGATACCAACACCCATAGCGTTCTTGAGCACATTGGCGCTTAGACCGACCTGAATGTATTCCGGTTCTTCTCCCAATGCCTCAGTGGCATGAGCCACACAGAGAGCCACGCACATAGGTTCGGTACAACCTATGGCCGGTATTACTTCGTGCTTGATAAGGTCAAGGATTTCGTCTTGTGTCATTTCAGGTATTTGTTTGGATTGTCAAAAGAATATTCGTTGGTATAGGATTGCATCGGCATAATTTCCTTCATGGCAGAGCCATTGCGGCAGTATGGCCGTTTCCTTGAATGAGGAGTGCAGGAACAGATTGCGTGCCCGTACGTTGTCCGATGCCACTATGGCATAAAGTTGGTGCAGACCCTGTTGCCGGGCATACAGGGAAGCCTCCACCAGGGCCTCGCGTGCTATGCCGCGACCTTGTGCTTCGGGCAGGAGCACTATTCCCACTTGTGCACGACGGTGTGAGGTATCCAGGTCGGTAATGTCCAGAAAACCGCATGGTGTGCCCGTAGAGGCGTCCATTATGGTCATGCGCACCTGAGAATCGCGGAACAGGTCTCCCCTGCTCTCCTCTATATACCGCCTTAGGGCATAACGGGAAAGGGGTACAGTGGTGGAACTGTACCTACATACCAAGGGGTCGTTCTCCACGATGTACATCAGATCCAGGTCCTCGGGTTCTATGGCGCGCAGATATCTCATTCTCTGTCTTTCTGCTTGTATGTAGCACGTGAAACGGCCTTGTACCTTAGCACATACACCACCACAATCATGCGCAGAAGCCAAAGGAGATTGTCACTGCCTGGGGTGCTCAAGTTCATGTAGTAGTCAATTACCACCCACAGGGCAGAGATGGCCAGAAGTACAAGTTGCGACATGAGCCTTTCCTTCAATATCGTGAAGGCCGATACCATCGATCCAAGGGAGAACAGTATCACCAACATGCGGAATATGTAAAGCACATTGGCATTCAGTTGCACCTCCATTCCCTTGTCGGCATTTATCTCGAAGGGGATGCACATCAGTATTACCCATACGGGGAGGGCGAAATAAAGTATCTTCAGGTTCTTCATAATCTATATAAATTATCGTTTGGTGGACAGGGGGGACTACACGGAGAATGGTGTTCTTCCTGCCAGGGCACGTCCCAGGGTAGCCTCATCGGTATGCTGAAGTTCGTCGTTCTGCGCCACTCCTCGTGCAATAACCGTGATTCGGGGCAAAGAGATGGTCACATCGTCAAAGTCACCATCACCTGAACTATTACTTTGTGTCAACTGGGAAAGACGTCTGTATATGAAGTAATTGGTAGTATCACCTTCCATCGTAGGACTCAGTGCAAGGATTACCTCCCTGATGCCTCCTGCTGCTACTCTTTCCACCAGGCTCTGTATGTGCAGATTGCTGGGACCTATGCCATCCATGGGGCTAATCACACCGCCTAGGACATGGTAAAGACCACGGTAAAGGCCGGTGGATTCTATGGCCATTACATCCTGTATGTTCTCCACCACGCAAAGCGTGGAGGCATCACGCTTGGGATTGGCGCATATCTCGCATATATCGGTGTCGGAGATGTTGTGGCACATGCGGCAATACTTCACCTCGTTGCGCAGGACGGATAGCGCCTCGGTCAGGGTGGATGTGACACGTGCATCCTGACGCAGGAGGTGCAGAACCAGGCGCAAGGCCGTCTTGCGGCCTATGCCGGGCAGACAGGAAACCTCGTCTACGGCCCTTTGCAGAAGATGTGAGGAGAAGTTCTGCGTCATAACGTACCCTTGCTCGACGGCAGATTAAAATGTTCGATATCTCTCTTCACGGCCATCTTCATGGCACGTGCAAATGCCTTGAAGATACCTTCTATCTTGTGGTGCTCGTTGGCTCCTTCTGCCTTGATGTTCAGATTCATGCGTGCACTGTCCGAGAGGCTTTTGAAGAAGTGCAGGAACATTTCCGTGGGCATCTCCCCCACCTTTTCCCTCTTGAACTCTGCATCCCACACCAGCCAAGGGCGTCCGCCAAAGTCCAGGCTCACCTGGCACAGGCAATCGTCCATGGGCAGGCTGTATCCATATCGTTCTATGCCACGCTTGTCACCAAGGGCCTTGGCAAGGCATTCGCCCAGGGCAAGGGCAGTGTCTTCTATAGTATGGTGTTCGTCTACGTGCAGGTCGCCACGGCATGTGATGTCGAGGTCTATGTTGCCATGACGGGCAATCTGCTCGAGCATGTGGTCGAAGAAACCAAGACCGGTGCTGATGTTGCTTTTTCCGTTCCCGTCAAGGCCGAGGCATACGTTTATGTCCGTTTCGTGGGTCTTGCGGCATACGGAAGCCCTACGGTCTCCGGCAAAGAGGATTTCCGCTATACGCTTCCAATCCATATCCTCACCTATTATAAGACTTTGGCAACCAAGGTTCACGGCCAGTTTGGCATCCGTCTGACGGTCGCCTATCACATAGGAGTTGGCCATATCTACGTCCGGATTCTCCATGTATGATGTGAGCATGGCGGTACCAGGTTTGCGCGTAGGCAGATTCTCATGCGGGAAGGAGCGGTCTATGTGCTGGGCATCAAACTCGATACCCTCGCCCTTCAGTATGTCGAGCATCAGGTTGTGTGTAGGCCAGAAGTCATCCTCTGGATATGAATCCGTACCGAGACCGTCCTGGTTGCTGACAAGTACAAGCCTGTAGTCGGTATGACGGACAAGAAACGACAAAGCCCCTATTGCTCCGGGCATGAACTCGAACTTGGCATAGGAGTCTATCTGCTCGTCCTCAGGCTCTCGCAGGATAGTTCCGTCGCGATCTATGAATAGTATTCTCTGTTTCATGTCTTATCTCTTGTAACTTCTCAGCGCACCCAGCAACTCATTGTTCTCCTCCTTAGAGCCGATGGTTATGCGCCGGGCATTC
>JAFVTT010000061.1 GCA_017503065.1 Bacteroidaceae bacterium
CTATGCCATCGGAGAGTACTTCGACGCCGCGGAAGAGTTCAAGAAAGCATACTCCCACACTCCTGTCAAGGAAAAGGCCAAGCGCGGAGAAAGGGCATGGAAGATGGCAGAGTGCTACCGCCGCATAGGCTATAGCGCCAAGGCTGCCGGAGCATACCGCAACGCCGTACGCTACAATACCGGAGGACCGGAGGCCGTACTGCGCCTGGCACAGATGCAGCAATGGATGGGTAAGTACAATGATGCCATCAAGAACTATACCCTGTATCTGGACAGCGTGCCCTCGTCCATAGAGGCGCAGAATGGTTTGGAGGGTTGCCGCCTGGCCGCGAAATGGAAGAAACTCGGTTCACGTTACAGCATCAAGAAGATGCCCATACTGGCAAGCCGGCGTGCCGACTACTCCCCAGCCCTGTACGGGGAAAATTGGGACCAACTCTATTTCTCTACTACCCGTCCGCAGGCCATGGGCAATGAACAGAGCGGCATCACCGGTGTGAAGATGGCGGACATCTTCTTCAGTCAGAAGGACGACAAGGGCAAGTGGAGCAAGCCCGAAGCCGTACAGGGGGAGGTGAACACGGAATACGAAGACGGTGCATGCTCCTTCTCGCCCGACGGGAAGACGATGTACTTCACCCGTTGCACACACGACCCCAATTACCCCCGATATGCCATCATCATGTCCAGCAATCGCAGCGATGCGGCATGGAGCAAGCCTGAGGAGGTGAAGATTTCCAGCGACACATTGTCCACATTTGCCTACCCTGCCGTATCGCCCGACGGCAAGTGGCTGTATTTCTCCAGCGACATGCCGGGCGGACACGGAGGCATGGACCTGTGGAAAGTTTCGCTGGACGAACATGGCATGGGCGCTCCGGAAAACCTTGGCCCGGAGGTAAACACCTATGGCGATGATGTGTTCCCCTCGTTCCGTGCCAACGGAGAGTTCTATTTCTCCTCCGACGGACATCCCGGCATGGGCGGTCTGGACCTCTTCCAGGCAGAGCAGGACAGCACGGGGCAGTGGACGCTGACAAACCTGGGCTACCCCATGAACTCTGCCGGCGACGACTTCGGCATGACGTTCGAAGGACTGCACAACCGTGGTTTCTTCTCCACAAACCGTGGCAACGGCAGAGGCTGGGACCAGATTATGTCCTTTGAATGTCCGGAGATAGTGCAGAGCATCAAAGGCTGGGTGTATGAAAAGGACGGTTACGAACTGCCCGAAGCACTGGTGTATATGGTGGGCAACGACGGTACGAACCTGAAACTGTCCGTAAGGTCGGACGGTTCCTTCGTACAGGAGGTGAAACCGCATGTGGACTATGTTCTGCTGGGCACATGCAAGGGCTACCTGAACCACAAGCAGGAGATTTCCATAGACACAAGCAGCGTGTCGCGAGAGCATGTGCTGCAGTTCCCGTTGGCAAGCATGACAGATCCTGTGCTCATCCGCAACGTGTTCTATGAATTTGACAGTGCCGAACTGACGGACAGCAGCACCATAGCCCTGGACAGTCTGGCTACCCTGTTGGAAGAGAACCCGAGCGTGACCATAGAGTTGTCCTCGCACTGCGACTATCGTGGCAAGGACGAGTACAACCTGCGCCTGTCCCAACGCCGTGCTGAAAGCGTGGTCAACTATCTCGTCAGCAAGGGGCTGCCGTCCGAACGTCTCACGCCTGTCGGATATGGCGAGAGCAGGCCAAAAATAGTTACTCGCCGTCAGGCAGAACAGAACCCGTTCCTGCAGGTAGGCGACACTCTGACGGAAGCCTTCATCCTGGCCCTGCCCGACGAAGAACAGCAGGAGGCATGCAATGCCCTGAACCGCAGAACGGAGTTCCGCGTAATGCGTACAACCTTCGGATTGCCATGAACAGGTTACAATCCGTTGTCTTTATCCATATTTTACCGGTGATGTAGCCTGTATATCGAGAAATAAGGCTACCTTTATCGCTGGTTATGGCAACATCACACACTAATATGAAATCACTTCTGCCAAGCGCCTGCGCTGTGGGTGCTCTGGGCGTGTTGTCTGTTGTTGCCGAGGTGTGCATGGGCAGTTTCCCCTTGGACATATTCCGTTTTCCGCTTAACGTCGTGCTACTGGCACTGTGGCTTGCGACAATCTCCATGCTCTACCGCAACAGGAGCGGCAATGCCTTTGCCCGGTTTATGCTTTCGCGCGGTGCCACATGGCTGACGCTTGCCCTGATGGCCGTCATAGGCATAGTTCTGGGATTGCAGCGCAAGCCCTCTACAACATCATGGCCCGTGGTGGTGTCCATCCTGTTCGTACTCACCCACCTCTGTTTTGTTATCCTACGTGGCTGGCGTGGTGCAAAGGGCATACGGTGGCGCTTCAGCATTACCCACATCGGTCTGCTATTGGCACTTGGGGCAGGATTCTGGGGCGCACCTGACCGCGAGCAGCGGCGCATGGCGGTTTATGACTATCCGTCAAACGAGGCATACACCATGACTGGCGAACTGAGACCCACACCCTACCCCATTGAGTTGGTGTCGTTCCGCATGGAGCATGCCGACAACGGCGCACCCACTCACTACGAGGCTGTGATAAAGGTGGATGGCAAAGACGTAACACTGAGAGTGAACCACCCCTACGACCGTACACTGAGCGAGAAGATATACCTTGTAAGTTTCGGCCAGTCGCTGATGGGAGAAACCTATGCCGTCATCGAGATAGTGAACGAACCCTGGCAATGGGCTACCGCAACCGGCATCATAATGCTTATTGCCGGCGCGGTGCTGCTCTTCATACAAGGACCGAAACGAACGGAAAACGGAAAACTGTTAGGGCATACCCCCTCCGGAGCGTTGTTACTCTGTCATCCCTAACTTAGGGGGACAAAGAGAGTTAAGCATTATTACCCACTTTCTCCCCCTGAGACAGGGGGAGTCCCGAAGGGGAGGGGTATGATGAAACGGAAAGGTGAACCGAAGGTCGACGCCCGAAGGGGCTAAAGTCAAATCTGCGAGTAAGCGAGAGCTATCGAACTTGTTTGAATTGCCGAGCGGGAGCAGATTCAAGACGACGAAGTCGGATTAAAACGGAAAACTAAGAACTAAAAGTAAGTAGCAGAAATACGGTAGGGACACGGCATGCCGTGTCCGATAAAAGAACAGAAGCAGACATACCGTGTCCCACACACATGAAACCTGAAACCTGAAACCTGAAACCTTAACCCCTCATAACATGACTATGGGATGGAACATATTTCCAATGTGGGCGGCGATTGTAGTGATATTTGCCACCACAGGATCTGCCGTTGCGGTGCTCAGGAAAGGCCGCAACTCCTGGGCCATCGCCATGATGTTGCTTGCCATTCTTGGCATGGCCGGATTCATAGGCATGCTGTGGGCGACACTTGAACGCCCTCCCCTGCGCACCATGGGAGAGACACGTCTGTGGTACTCCTTCTTCCTGCTGGTGGCAGGTCTCTTCACCTATTACCGATGGCAATACCGATGGATAATGCTCTTCTCCACCGTACTTGCATCGGTGTTCATCCTGATAAACATACTCAAGCCTGAGATTCACGACCAAACGCTGATGCCGGCTCTGCAGAGCGTGTGGTTTGTGCCTCATGTTTCGGTCTACATGTTCTCATATTCGCTGCTCGGATGTGCCACGTTGCTCTCCGTTGCAACCCTTGTGCGCCGTCAGGCCGATTTCACCCCGGCCATAGAAAGGTTGCTTTATGCCGGTCTGGCCTTCCTCTCTGTGGGCATGCTCACCGGTTCGCTCTGGGCCAAGGAGGCATGGGGAGCCTACTGGAGTTGGGACCCCAAGGAATCGTGGGCAGTGGCCACGTGGGCGCTGTTCCTCATAGCCCTGCACTTGGCTCCGAGTGTAATGAACACAAAGCGCAGATGCCTGTATCATTGTGCCATTGTATTGGGCTTCCTTGCCCTGCAGATGTGCTGGTACGGCATCAACTACCTGCCATCGGCAGAGGCAAGCATACATACATATAATCAATAACCAACAATACCAAAGTTATGAAAAAGCAAAAAAGAGGTCAGTTCCTGATTGGCGTTGCAATGCTGCTTATAGCATGCGGTTGGGTCACCTACCGTGTAATGACAGCATGTTCGACACCATCCAAGGAGTTAGTTCCGGAGGCACGCGTTGCTGCCATTTTGGAGAATGGCGGCTGTATCAGTTGCCACAGTGCAAATGCCGAACTCCCGTTCTATGCCAACATACCCGTGGCAGGAGATATGGTAAAGACGGACATTGAAGATGGTTACCGGGCCTTCTACATAGAGGGCGTTGTGGAAAAACTGAAAAACGGCGGTTTTCCAAGTCCTGTGGACGTTGCCAAGATTGAGAAGGTGGCGCTGGACAAGCGTATGCCCATGGCAAAGTACTATCTCGTACATTGGGGCAGTCAGATGACAGACAAGAAGGCAGGAATGATTGCAGAGTGGGCACGTGACTTCCGCACGGCATACTACAACGACGGACTCTCCGGCGAGCGTGCCGGCGAACCTGTGCGCCCCATCATTGCCAAGGCAGATACCGACCCACGCAAGGTGAAACTTGGTTTTGACCTGTACCACGACACACGCCTGTCCGTGGACAACACCGTTTCATGTGCCACCTGCCACGGCCTCAACACTGGCGGTGTGGACAACCTGCAGTACTCCACAGGTGTGGCAGGCCAAAAGGGCGGTGTCAATGCTCCCACCACATACAATGCCGTCTACAATTTCGTGCAGTTCTGGGACGGCCGTGCCAAGACTCTGGCAGAACAAGCAGCAGGTCCTCCGCTGAACCCCGTGGAAATGGCATCAACCTCCTTCGACGAGATTATAGCCAAACTTGCCGGTGACGAGCACTATGTTGCCGAGTTCAATGCCCTCTATCCCGATGGTATCACCGAGGCGAGCATCACCGATGCCATAGAGGAGTTCGAGCGCACCCTCGTTAC
>JAFVTT010000062.1 GCA_017503065.1 Bacteroidaceae bacterium
GCACAGAGTTTCAGGGGATGAGATGCATTGCATCAAGGTTTGGAATACATTGCATCGGGTTTAGGAATACATTGTGATGTCAATAGAAATACTTTATAAAGGCATGAGAAATACATTATATATATTATCGCTTGTCATGGCACTTGTCCTTGCCTTCTCCTGCACAGGCACGAAGAAGGAGAAGAAGAGCAGTGCACCTGCCAACAAAGAGTGTCCGGAGTTCATGGCCGACAGTGCCTTCCGCTATATCGAGGAGCAATGTGCCTTCGGTCCGCGCCTGCTCGGTACCAAGGAGGCCGACCTGTGTGCCGAATGGATAAAGGCACAGTTCGAGAGCAAGGGTTGTGTGGTAAGCGAACAGAAGACACAGGTGACGGTGTGGGACGGAACCTCCATGCCCTGCCGCAACATAATTGCCAGCACCAACACGCAGGCACAATACAGGATCCTGCTTTGTGCCCACTGGGACACTCGTCCCTGGGCAGACAACGACCCCGATGAGGCTAACCACAAGAAACCGGTACTTGGTGCCAACGACGGTGCCAGCGGTGTGGCGGTGATGATAGAGATAGCACGTCTCATCCAGCAACAACCCATGAAGGACCTGGGCATAGACTTCGTATGCTTCGATGCCGAGGATATGGGTACACCTGAATGGGCTGAGGCTCAGCCAAGCGACGACCAGGACACATGGTGTCTGGGCAGCAAGGTGTGGGCAGAGCAGATGCGCCAGATAGGTTACAATCCGCGCTATGGCATCCTTCTGGACATGGTGGGAGGCCGTGGCGCCACCTTTGCCAAGGAGCAGGTTAGCGTGTACTTTGCCAACCACGTTGTCAACAAGGTATGGAAACTGGCATCCGACCTCGGTTACGGGCAGTTCTTCCCCAATACGGACGGCGGAAGCCTGGTGGACGACCATGTGAACGTGAATGCCATAGCAGGTATTCCCTGCATAGACATCGTGCCGTACTTCAACTATGGCCCAAGCAGTTTCGGCCCCACATGGCACACCGTGAACGACACCCCCGAGAACATAGACAAGAACGTACTGAAGGCGGTGGGACAAACCGTATTGCAACTCCTTTACAACGAACAGTAATTCATTCCATCCCTAAAGGGTGATGAACGGTTGCGAGGGAGAGTAGGGACACGGCATGCCGTGTCCGCCAAAATCATCAATAAGAAACAGTATAAACACATATTCATGAGTATAAACGAGATACAGGACGAAATCATAGAGGAATTCCAGGACTTTGACGACTGGATGGACCGTTATCAGTTGCTCATAGACATGGGCAGCGACCAGCCGGAACTGCCCGTGCAATACAAGACGGAGCAGAACCTGATAGACGGTTGCCAGAGCCGTGTGTGGCTTCAGGCAGACATGGTGGACGGCAAAGTGCAGTTCCAGGCAGAGAGCGATGCGCTGATAGTGAAGGGTATCGTTGCCCTGCTGGTGCGCGTGCTCAACAACCAGACACCGCAGGACATACTGGATGCCGATCTCTACTTCATAGAGCAGATAGGTCTGAGGGAGCACCTCTCGCCCACACGTTCCAACGGCTTGCTGGCCATGTTGAAACAGATGAAGATGTATGCCTTGGTGTTCAGCCAGAAAGCAGGAGCATAGGATGAAGATAGGAAACATCGACCTTGGGCACGAACCTATATTCCTGGCTCCCATGGAGGACGTCACGGACATAGGCTTCCGTCTGCTGTGCAAGCAGATGGGGGCGGCCATGGTGTATTCCGAGTTTGTCAGTTCGGATGCCCTCATACGCATGGTCAACAAGAGCCTTGCCAAACTGCAGGTTTGCGAGGACGAGCGCCCCGTGGCAATACAGATCTACGGCAAGGACGTGGATGCCATGCGCGAGGCGGCCAGGATAGTGGTTGACCAGGCACATCCCGATGTGCTGGACCTCAATTTCGGTTGCCCAGTCAGAAAGGTTGCCGGCAAGGGGGCAGGTAGCGGCATGCTCCAGAATGTGCCCCTGCTTCTTGAGATAACCAAGGCCGTGGTGGAGGCTGTCCCCGACACCCCTGTCACGGTAAAGACACGCCTTGGGTGGGACACCCCAGGCCTTTACCTCGCAGACGGCACGCCGTTCATCGTTGACCTGGCAGAGCGTCTTCAGGACGTGGGCATACAGGCGCTTACCATCCACGGCCGTACCCGTGCGCAGATGTATCAGGGCAAGGCCGACTGGACACTGATAGGTGAGGTGAAGAACAATCCGCGCATGCATATCCCCATCATAGGAAACGGCGACATCAGTACCAAGGAGCGTGTACGTGAATGTTTCGACCGCTACGGTGTGGATGCCGTAATGGTGGGACGTGCCACATTCGGCCGCCCGTGGATATTCCGCGAGTTGCAGGGCGGCACTCTCTCTCTGGACGAAAAGATGGGCATACTGAAGCAGCAGGTAATCACCTCGGTGGAGAGGATAGACGAATACCGCGGCATCCTGCATGTGAGAAGGCATCTTGCCGCCTCGCCCATATTCAAGGGTATCCCCAACTTCCGCGAGACACGCATAAAGATGTTGCGTGCCGAGACGGTGGAGGAACTCTTCCAGATAATAGAAGAAATAAGAGCAATGCTGAAAACGGAAAACTAACCGCTCATCCGCTCATCCGCTAACCGCTTTATATAATGACACGTAAGGATTTTGAGATAATGGCTCCCGTAGGTTCCAGGGAGTCCTTTGCCGCCGCTCTGCGTGCAGGTGCCGACAGCATATACTTCGGTATAGAGAACCTGAACATGAGGGCCCATT
Organism: Bacteroidaceae bacterium; assembly: GCA_017503065.1. The sequence continues at coordinate 2,787 of JAFVTT010000062.1, forward strand.
CCGCCTCGGCATTCACCATAGACGACCTGAAGGAGATCGCCCACGAGTGCAGGATATGCGGTGTGAAGAGTTACCTGACCGTAAACACCATCATCTACGGCGAGGATCTGCCTCTCATGCGCACCATCCTGGATGCCGCCAGGGAGGCAGGCATCAGTGCCGTCATTGCCAGCGACATTGCCGTCATGTCCTATTGCAACAGGATAGGGCAGGAGGTGCATCTGTCTACCCAACTGAACATATCCAACATAGAGGCCCTGCGCTTCTATGCCCAGTTCGCCGATGTGGTGGTTCTGGCACGCGAACTCAACATGGAGCAGGTGGCAGAGATATACCGTCACATCATAGAGGAGAACATCTGCGGTCCCAAGGGCGAACTAATCCGCATAGAGATGTTCTGCCACGGTGCTCTGTGCATGGCGGTGAGCGGAAAGTGCTACCTGTCCCTGAACAACGTGGGGAAGTCGGCCAACCGTGGCGAGTGCATGCAGATATGCCGACGTTCATATACCGTGCGCGACCGTGAAACTGGCACCGAACTGGACATTGACAACAAGTACATCATGTCGCCCAAGGACCTGAAGACCCTCCGTTTCATGGACGTGATGATGAACTCCGGCGTGCGCGTCTTCAAGATTGAGGGACGTGCCCGAGGTCCTGAGTACGTGAGCACCGTGGTGTCGTGCTACAACGAGGCCATCAATGCCGTGCTGGAAGGCACCTTCACGGAGGAACTGAAGGACGAACTGGACAAACGCCTTGCCACCGTGTTCAACCGTGGTTTCTGGGACGGATACTATCAGGGCAAGAGCCTGGGAGAGTGGAGCGAGGTGCACGGCAGTGCCGCTACCGAGAAGAAGGTTTATTGCGGCAAGGTGGTGCGCTATTTCTCCAAACTTGGTGTGGCTGAATTCAAGATAGAGGCATGCGAACTGCCTCGCGGAGCCAAGATTCTCATCACCGGTCCCACCACCGGTGCCCTATATAGCACGGCCGATGAAATACGCTACGACCTAAAACCCGTAGAGGTGGCAAAGAAAGGCCAGCACATCAGCATAGCCATGCCACAGAAAGTGCGCCGCAACGACAAACTCTTCGTGGTAGTGGAGAACAACTGACGGAATACCATGATTCTAAATCTGTCATGACCGATTTGGGTTAAAACTTGTTCTCACGGTGTCTCTTTCGTGTCTTCGTGAAGACAAGCCCTTGTCATCGGTAATCGTTAAATGAACGAACGGTAATGATTCGCCCTCGTTACAGTGAAGACAAAAGCGTAATTTCACACCGAATCGCACCCATAAATATATCATTTTTGTATTTATCTTGTTATTAATCCCAAATCGGTCATTAGCGCGTAACAGTCTAATGAACCGATTTGGGTTTAAATAAAACGCCGGAACTTTACTTATTTTCAAAAAAAGTGTTACCTTTGCGCTGTCAATGTGTTTCTTTGCGCAGTGACGTAGTAAAAGGAAAATCAATTTGTTTCATCTGTATAAACTAAAAGAACGACACAGAAAGAATTAGTCGATATTCGAGTGTTTGCGGGATTTTAGACAATCCGGGCACTCAAAAACAAAAAGCGTAGACGTGACTTCCCTTGAAGGGAATGTCCCAAAAGCGAAACTTTTGTTTCTTGTTCCGACCGACCGAAACCGCCAATTTCAAAACCGGAGAATAAGCAATACAAAGGTTTGCGTCCTATATGGACGTAGACTATCTGTATGCTTATCCGGTGAGGGTTACTTGGCGGTACCCGGTTGGTTGTAAGCGGACGAAGATAGTTTGCGTCCTTTTTGTTTTCCAACCAACCAAACGCCAAGTATTATTTTTTATTCACCAACAAAAACAAAGTTATGAACAAAACAAAATTACGCCTTGTCCTTTTTGTGGCAAGCATCTGCCTGTGTGTATCTTCATGGGCAGAGAGAGTGGCAC
>JAFVTT010000063.1 GCA_017503065.1 Bacteroidaceae bacterium
AATAAAGCTTCATTGACTCTTGGCAATGACGCCAGTTATGATAGAGTTAGTGCAACAATACCTGCTGGTGTTAAAGTAAAAGGTTCTGTAAAGATTACAAATGTTTCAGATTTAGCAGCTGCATTTTCTAATATTACAATTTGGTCATACAGTGAACAGAGCTATTTAATATTTAAGAATGTTGCTATTGAAGGCCGTTCACATAAGAACGAGGAAGAACCTCGAACAACAGGAATTGTTACTTCTTGTAGTGATAATCTAGAGTTTACATTATTAGATTGTAAGCGTAGCTCTAGTAATACGGTAACAATTTCGTATCGTGTAATGAACCTTACAAATAAAGCTGTTTCACTTAGTCTGGATGGTTTAACCAGTGGCAGATCTTACATTTATGATAATCAAGGAAATCAGTATAATTTCGGTTATAATAAAGCTTCATTGACTCTTGGCAATGACGCCAGTTATGATAGAGTTAGTGCAACAATTCCCGGAAATGTATTTACCAAAGGAAGTGTCATCATTAAGGACGTGGATGCTTCTGCTACAGAAATGGCTAATGTGACAATTTGGTCTTATAGTCATCAGGCTTATTTGACATTCCAAAATGTAAAGATTAGGTAAAAGTTTCAACTTAAAGATCGAGTAGGAGGAAAACGAGTAGTTTTCTTCCTACTTTCGTTTTCGGAGCTCACACTCCACCGTACGTGCCATTCGGTATACGGCGGTTCCTATTTTGGATTCCATTCGTCTGTTTCGTAAGCATTCGGTTAAATACATATTGTAGCAGTTTTGGTAGTGTTGTACCTTTGCCATGCAAAATTGCAACCAACCCAAAACTGTTATTTATATGACAAAAGATGAATTTGTATCACTGCAGTTTCAGCACCAGCAGAGCGGTAAGAGTTTGAAACAGTTTCTCAAGGATACTGGCATATGTTATTCCAATTATCATTATCCCAAATAGGTCATTAGGATTTCTCTCTGCCATACGACACAGAGAAATCCTAATGACCTATTTGGGTTTAATGGCAGGTTTAAACAGGGGATTACCTCCCCCCGAAAACAGAGTCACGTCCTTTATGGCATTATCCAGGAGTTTAGTTTCATGCTGGTAATGTTTCGTCCGTATTGAAGTTGTCTTTTGCCTTCACGATGACACACACGAACCATTACCGTTCGTTCGGCGAACGATTACCGATGGTAAAGTTTACCATTACCGATGATAAAAGCGATACATCGTACAGTCATGCCACAAAGCAAATTCAGGAATCACTTTGTGCACACTATCGCTATATCTTTCTTATAACAATACACATTTCCAGAAATGGTTATGACAGCAGGAACACTGTCTGGTTGAGAATTGTACAGACGCGAAGGGAGACGACGTTCTTGCCTTCGCCCCTCCTTGACGATTGGCAATGGCGGGACACAAGGGTCCTAACTTTTTGGGTTAGGCGTGCATATAACTTGCGCTTGCCGATAGAGTTTATATTATAGTCTCTTCGTTCATCGTCTTCGGAAAAATCAAATTATATTTGCTTTTTCTCTCACTTAATTGTACCTTTGTGGCATTATTTACCTAAAAACGAGTATATACCAGTATGGCAAAGGAAGCGCTGACACCGATGATGAAGCAGTTCTACGACCTGAAGGCAAAGCACCCGGAGTGCGTGCTGCTGTTCAGATGCGGTGACTTCTACGAGACATACGGCGAGGATGCCGTGGTGGCTTCGGGCATACTGGGCATAACGCTGACACGCAGAAACAATGGTGCAGGCGGAAGCGGACAACTGGAGATGGCAGGATTCCCCTTTCATGCCCTGGACACATATCTGCCCCGACTGGTGAGGGCTGGGCAGAGGGTGGCAATCTGCGACCAGTTGGAGGACCCGAAACTGGCCAAGAAACTGGTGAAGCGTGGCATAACGGAACTTGTCACACCCGGTGTGGCCATGCAGGACAACGTGCTTTCGTGCAAGGAGAACAACTTTCTGGCCGCCGTACACTTCGGCAAGGGTATGTGCGGTGTATCCTTCCTGGACATCTCCACCGGAGAGTTCATGACCAGCGAGGGAAGCATACAGCACGTGGGAAGCCTCTTGTCCAACTTCTCGCCCAAGGAAGTGCTCTACGAGCGGGGAAAGGGAGAACTGTTCCGCTCGTCATTCCAGGAAAAGTACGTTACCTTCGAGATGGAGGACTGGGTGTTCAACGAGCAGACGGCCAGAGGCAAGTTGCTGAAGCACTTCGGGGTGAAGAACCTGAAGGGCTACGGCATAGAGCACCTCAAGGCAGGAACCATAGCCTGCGGTGCCGTAATGCAGTATCTGGAGAACACCCAGCACACTCAACTGGGACACATACGCAGTGTGGCACGCATAGAGGAGGACCGCTATGTGCACATGGACAACTTTACCATGCGCTCGCTGGAACTCCTGCGCCCCATGAACCACGACGGAAAGTCGCTTCTGGACGTGATGAGCCGTACCGTCACACCCATGGGAGCACGACTGCTGAGCCGTTGGATGGTGTTCCCCCTGAAGGACACGAAGGCCATAAACAACCGTCTGGATGTGGTGGACTACTTCTTCCGCGACCTGGAGACGCGCGATGTGGTGTGCGAGCAACTCCAGTACATAGGCGACATGGAGCGTATCATCTCGCGCATCAGCACGGGACGTGTGTCGCCGCGCGACCTGCTGACCCTCACCACCGCCCTGCAGGCCCTGAAACCCATACACGAAGCCCTGATAGGCACAGACTCTCCCGTGCTACAGGAGATAGGCATGAAGATGGACCTGTGCGAGGAGATGCGCAACCGCCTGCACCGCACCATTTCGCCCAACGCTCCGCTACTGGTGGCCAAGGGTGGCGTCATCAGCAACGGTGTGAACGAGGAACTGGACGAACTGCGCTCTCTGGCCACAGGTGGCAAGGACTACCTGCTGAAACTACAGCAGCGCGAGGCAGAGAAGACAGGCATACAGAGCCTGAAGATAGGTTACAACAACGTCTTCGGCTACTACCTGGAGGTGCGCAACACCTACAAGGACCAGGTGCCCGAGGAGTGGATAAGGAAGCAGACGCTGGTCAATGCCGAGCGATACATAACACAGGAACTGAAGGAATACGAGGAGAAGATTGTCAATGCCGAGGAGCGTATCCTGGCACTGGAGACAAGGCTCTTTTCCGAACTGGTGGTGTGGTGCGCTCGCTTCATCCCGGCCATCCAGGCAGATGCCATGCTCATAGCCCGTCTGGACTGCCTGATGAGTTTTGCCATCCTGGCCAGGGAGAACAGATACATACGTCCCGTGGTGGACGAATCCACGGAACTGGACATACGTCAGGGCCGGCATCCCGTCATAGAGACGCAGATGCAGGCTGGCGAACACTATGTGCCCAACGATGTGCGCCTGGACACCGAGGAGCAGCAGATAGTAATCATCACTGGTCCCAATATGGCAGGTAAGAGCGCCCTGCTCCGCCAGACGGCCCTCATCACTCTGATGGCACAGATGGGAAGTTTCGTGCCTGCCGAGAGCGCACGCATAGGTTTCGTGGACAAGATATTCACCCGTGTGGGAGCCAGCGACAACATATCCCTGGGCGAATCCACATTCATGGTGGAGATGAACGAGGCGGCATCCATACTGAACAACCTTTCGGCACGCTCCCTTGTCCTGTTCGATGAACTGGGACGCGGTACAAGCACCTACGACGGCATAAGCATAGCATGGAGCATAGTGGAGTACATACACGAAAGTCAGCGTGGCCGTGCACGCACTCTGTTTGCCACACACTACCACGAACTGAACGAGATGGAGAAGTCCTTCCCGCGCATACACAACTACAACGTCAGCGTGCTGGAGAAGGACGGAGGCATCATATTCCTGCGCAAACTGGAACCCGGCGGTTCGGCACACTCCTTCGGCATACATGTGGCGCGTCTGGCAGGCATGCCGCAGAGCATAGTGGCACGCGCCGAGGTGATACTGGCCCAACTGGAGGCCGAGAAGAACCACGACGATGTGGGCACCGGCATGGCGGCAGGAAGCAGGAAGGACAGCGACACGGGTACGCAACTGAACTTCTTCCAACTGGACGACCCCATCCTGGAGGACATACGCCAGCAACTCCTGAACCTCGACATAAACAGCCTCACACCCCTCGAGGCCCTGAACAAACTGAACGACATAAAGAGGCTGGTAAAGCCTTGAGAACGGAAAACGGAAAGGTGAAAACGGAAAGGTGAAAACGGAAAACTGGGAATAGACATACCCCCTCCGAAGCATTGCTCCTCTGTTCAACGTCGCACTGGGTAATGCTCCCCTCAGAGGGTACAGAATGACATTCAGTCATTCTTCTGGAGACCCTCTTTGTCTCCCTGAGACAGGGGGACGAGCGAAGCGGAGGGGGTATGATAAAAGGTGGAACACGGAAAATAACATACCCCCTCCGGAACTTCGTTCCTCGTCCCCC
>JAFVTT010000064.1 GCA_017503065.1 Bacteroidaceae bacterium
ATTGATGAAAAGGGACTGGCAAAACTGGATATCAGCATAGCCCGAGGCAAAAAGGAGTATGACAAGCGTGAAACCATGAAGGAGAAGGAGGACCGAAGACAGATGGACCGCGCTTTCAAGAAAGGATATTGAGGAAACGGAAAGGTGAAAACGGAAATCGGAAAACTGTCATACCCCCTCCGTCGCTCCGCTCCTCGTCCCCCTGTCTCAGGAGGACAGAGGAAAAACAGAAAAAACTCTCATCCCCTCACCGCTTCATGCTCACCGTGCTTGCCGGACGACAAGCAAGTAAAGATACAATTAAGTAAAAAAAGACTATGAACAGACAACAGGTTATCGTGGCCCTATTGCAGGGTGTGCTATTCGCGGTGCTTATGTGGTTAGGCGATGAGTTCTTCTTAGAGGACGAAAAGACATCCTATATATACATTATTGAGGGTGCTGTGTTTGCCGTGGCTATGTTCTTTGTCAACATATTCCTGGATGGAAAGAAAAAGTAAGAGATGCTTAAGATAAAGGAATCGGCCGTAATAGAGGCGGCACAGAGTGGCATGGATGCCTTTGTGGAACTGTTCTACAATGCCACCATGGAACATATCGGAGGGGAACTGACGCAGGAGAGCATGTCGCTCCTGAATCCCGACCAGATAACCCTGCTGGCCTATTGCATCTACCGCGAGGAGGTGATGGACGGCGGGCATGTGCAACTGATACACAACGGTTACGGTCCATTCATCTTCCTGAATCCCTTTGCCAAGGCCATGCGCTTGTGGGGAGCCAAGGAGTTCTCTAAACTGGTATATAGCGGACGTAAGTTCTACGAAGAGAACCACAAGGCCCTGACGGCGGATTGTACCGATGAGGAGTTTATGGCCATATACGAGAACTACCCCGAGGCGGACGACCTTGACGACGAGTTCATCCTGATGGAAGAGGAGGTTACGGAAACCGTGGCCAGATACATAGACGAGCATCTTCAGGACTTTGCAGAGATAGAGGCATGAACATAATACAGGCATTGGAGGAGAGGAAGAGACCGTTGGTGCTGGACGGAGGTTTCGGCACCATGGTGCAACGCTACGGTCTAAAGGAGGAGGACTTCCGCGGTTACCGCTATCGCGACATACCAGGTATGCTTTTGGGCAACAACGAGATGCTGAATCTTACACGTCCCGACGTGGTGTGCGACATCTATCGTGCTTATGTGGATGCCGGTGCCGACATACTTACCGCAAACACCTTCTCCGCCAATTACATTTCACAGGTAGATTATAATTGCCAGCATCTGGTTGCAGAAATGAACCGCGAGGCGGTGCGCCTGGCACGCAAGGCTTTCGCCGATAGCGGACGCGAGGGTTTTGTCATTGCCACCGTGGGACCTACCAACAAGTCCCTGAGCATCTCGCCCGATATGAACGATCCTGCCTGTCGTGCCATCACTTTTGACCAGTTGGCAGAGGCCTATATAGGGCAGATGGAGGTACTTGCCCAGGAGGGAGTGGATGCCATACTTTTGGAAACTGTTTTTGACACGCTCAACGCCAAGGCCGGCATATATGCCATGCAGGAGGTGATGCAGAGGACGGGAAAGGACATACCGCTGATGCTCTCCGTCACGGTGAACGATACCGCAGGCAGACTGCTTTCAGGGCAGACTCTGGAGGCTTTTCTCATATCCGTGTCCCATGCCCCCTTGCTTTCCATAGGTTTGAACTGCTCTTTCGGTGCCGACCAGATGTTGCCCGTGTTGCGCAACCTGCACCGTATGCTCACGGATAGGGCAGGGGAGAGTGGACAACGTCCTTTCATATCCTGCCACCCCAATGCTGGTCTGCCCAATTCCATGGGACAGTACGATGTCACCCCCGAACAGTTTGCACAGAGCATCAGTCCCATGCTGGATGAGAGACTTGTTGATATTATAGGAGGGTGCTGCGGCACGACTCCCGAACACATTAAAGCGGTAGTGGATTTATGCAGATAGACATTTGCGGTCTTGAACCGCTGGACAGGAACGTATCCTTTGTAGGGGTGGGCGAGAGGTGCAACGTGGCCGGCAGCCGCAAGTTCCTGCGCCTTATCTCCGAGGGCAGTTACGAGGAGGCTCTGGAGATAGCCCGCCGGCAGGTGCAGGACGGCGCTTTGGTCCTGGACATAAACATGGACGACGGTCTGCTGGATGCACGCAAGGAGATGGTGCATTTCCTTCACCTCATAGGTTCGGAACCCGACATCTGCCGTGTGCCCCTGATGATAGACTCCAGCGACTGGAGCGTGATAAGCGCCGCACTCAGGTGCGTGCAGGGCAAGAGCATAGTTAACAGCATATCGCTGAAGGAGGGCGAGGAAGCCTTCCTTGCCCATGCCCGTGAGGTCAGACGCATGGGTGCGGCCGTTGTGGTTATGGCTTTCGATGAGGAGGGACAGGCCACCACCTATGAGAGGCGCATCGATATATGTGCCCGTGCCTACCGCCTGTTGGTTGAAGCCGTAGGCATGCCTCCCGAGGACATAATTTTCGACCCCAATGTGCTTTCCGTTGCCACCGGCATGGCAGAGCACGATGCCTATGCCTGGGACTTCCTCCGCACCGTGGAGTGGATAAAGGCCAACCTGCCCGGAGCGCACATTTCCGGAGGCATCAGCAATCTGTCCTTCTCGTTCCGTGGCAACAACTACATTCGTGAGGCCATGCATGCCGTGTTCCTCTACGAAGGCATGCGCCGAGGCATGGACTTTGCCATCGTCAATCCCTCCGCCAAGGTGGCCTATGCCGACATTCCGCAGGAGCACCTTGCCATCATCGAGGATGTCTTGCTAAGGCCATCCCCTCAGGCCAGCGAGGCATTGATTGAATTGGCCACAGAACTTAACGCCCAGAAGGAAAAGGACGGCAAGGTCGTGACAGATGACAGAACCTCTGTATCCACAGACGGAGTACAGGCAATGTCTGTGGAAGAAAGGCTTGCCCTTAAGTTGCAGAAAGGAATAACCGATGGTCTTGAGACCGACCTGGGCGAGGCTCTCTCCCTGTACCCCAGGGCTGTAGACATTATTGAAGGTCCGCTCATGGAGGGTATGAACAGGGTGGGCCGTCTCTTCGGCGAGGGCAAGATGTTCCTGCCCCAGGTGGTGAAGACCGCCCGCACGATGAAGCGTGCCGTAGGTATTCTGCAACCCCACATAGAGGCCCAGAAGGCAGAGGGGCAGAAGAGTCAGGGCAAGGTGCTGCTTGCTACCGTGAAGGGCGACGTGCACGACATTGGCAAGAATATCGTTTCCGTGGTGCTGGGATGCAACGGCTACGAGGTCATTGACCTGGGTGTAATGGTACCGCCGGAAGATATCGTGCGTGCTGCCCTGGAATATAAGCCAGATGCCATAGGCTTGTCGGGACTTATAACCCCCTCATTGGCGGAAATGGCCGAAACTGTGCGTCAGTTGGCCGAGGCCGGCATCTCTGTACCGGTGATGATAGGCGGTGCCACAACAAGCGCAATGCATACAGCCCTTAAGATAGCACCCGTGTACGGTGGTCCCGTCCTATGGATCAAGGATGCCTCGCAGAACTGCCCCGCTTGCTCCCGTTTCCTTAATGCTCAGACGGCAGACGAGGCCATGCACGCTCTTCGCCTGGAGCAGGAAGAGTTGAGGCGCTCCTTTGAGCCTGCACCCTTGGCTTCGTTGGAAGAGGCCAGAGAGCAGAAACCACGATTCTATTGACAATACCAGAAGAACGGTATCATGAATAAGACCTTATCC
>JAFVTT010000065.1 GCA_017503065.1 Bacteroidaceae bacterium
TATATTACGTAGGAAGTCCTTTGTCTCCTCCTTGGTAAGCGACTCGGGGGCGACATAAAGCAACTTCGTACGACCTGCCTGGATGTCGTTCTTGACCTCGTCCACCTGAGCACGTGTCAGGCTGGAGTTCAAATAGTGGGCAATGCCATCGTTCTCGCTGACCTGGCGTATGGCATCCACCTGATTCTTCATCAGGGCAATCAGGGGAGACAGGACAATGGCAGTACCGTCCATTATCAAAGCCGGCAACTGATAGCACAGGCTCTTTCCTCCACCAGTAGGCATCAGGACAAACGTGTCGTTCCCACCCAGCAGGTTGTTGATAACATCCTCCTGCTGGCCCTTGAAGGAACTGAAACCAAAATAGCGCTTCAGATTAGAAATAAGGTCAATTTTATCCATAGTGGTAGTCGCAGATAGTGGCGCACGTCTACAAAGGTAACAAATATAAACGACATCTCCAAGGAAATAGAGCAAAAATAAGGCTACTTTCCAACGACCGTTCCTACTCTTTTTTATCACAAGGAACATATTTCCGTAGTTTTTATGTACATTTGCATTTGATAAAATGCATACAGACATGACCAAAACATCAAAAAGAGCCACGGAATTTGTCGTTTTCTGCATAGAGAACACCGCCAACAGGCTTGGCATCCCTGCCCGACAACTATTCCAGGAACTGAACAGGACCGACGGCATACGGAAGTTCCTGTATCCGAGTTACCCTGTACTGCATAGCCAAAGCAAAGAATATATCGTTGACGAAGTCATAGAATACATCCACAGGCACAACCCCGACTTTGCACCCTATAAACAATAATGACATGAAAGTGTATCACGGTTCAACATCCATCGTAAAGGTACCATCGGTAGGCTTGGGCAGAAACAACCTGGACTTTGGCAAGGGATTTTATGTCACAACCCTAAAAGAACAGGCGACGTCTTGGGCAAGCCGTCCATTGAATGCCGACAAGGAACAAATACTGAACACCTATGAGTTCAACAAGGAGGGCATAATAGAAGACGGTTACAGATACAAGCAATTCCTTGGCTACGACACAGAATGGCTTGAGTTTGTCATAGCCAGCAGAAAGGGAGAACCCGTATGGGAAGGTTGGGACATTATCGAGGGAGGCATTGCCAACGACCGTGTGTTCAACACCATAGAACTATACGGCCTGGGGCTTATCACTCAGGAGGCGGCGCTGCAGAGGCTCATATATGAGCAACCAAACAACCAGATCTGCATCCTCAACCAAGAAGTGGCAGACAAATATCTACGCTTCATGGAATCATGCATAATACCGAAGAAGGAGGAAGAACCATGAACAACGAGCAATCACAGGTCAACGACACCTTGTTGCAGATGAAATATGCCAGGGTTGTCTCATTGCTGGCAGAACGATTAGATATCAGTGACGACAAGGCACTTGAGTTATTCTACATGTCAGACACATACGGCTATCTCAGTCTCAAGATGTATCACCTTCACAACATGAGCGATGCCTATATAGTAGACGAACTGGTGCTTGAACTGCAATCCAAGCAAATGCTACCGGAATAAAAACGACACGCGCGCCCCGATCGGGGCGCGCGTGCTACATGTCTGCCGTCAGAGTCGGCACATAGGTTACAATACCTCGGACTTGGCCAACTGCTCACGCACATAATCGGCGGTGATGGTAAGTTCCGTCTGGTCCGTACCGGGGACAGAGAACTGGAGGTCGGTCATAACCGATTCCACGATACCACGAAGACCGCGGGCACCCAGATTGCGCTCCATTGCCTTGTCCACCATAACCTCCAGAGCCTCGGGAGCGAACTCCAGTTTCACCCCGTCCATCTCGAAGAGTTTCTTCTGCTGGCGGATGAGCGAGTTCTTGGGCTCGGTGAGGATATTGCGCAAGGCTTCCCTGTCCAGGGGACGCAAGTAGGTCAGCGCCGGCAGACGGCCTATGAGTTCGGGAATGAGGCCGAAACTCTTCAGGTCCTGCGGTTGTATGTACTTCAACAGGTTCTTGCTGTCTATGTTGTGACGCACTGAGACATTGTTGTAACCCACCGTGTGGGTGTTCATGCGCTGTGCTATCTTGCGCTCGATGCCATCGAAGGCACCGCCGCAGATGAACAGGATGTTGCGGGTGTCCATGTGCACATAGTCCTGGTCGGGGTGCTTGCGGCCTCCCTTTGGCGGCACGTTCACAACACTGCCCTCCAGCAATTTCAACAGACCCTGCTGCACACCCTCGCCACTGACGTCGCGTGTGATGCTGGGATTGTCGCCCTTGCGTGCTATCTTGTCTATCTCGTCTATGAACACAATACCGCGTTCTGCCTTGGGCTGGTCATAGTCGGCCGCCTGCAACAGGCGCGACAGGATGCTTTCCACGTCCTCGCCCACATAGCCGGCTTCCGTCAGCACCGTGGCATCGACAATGGAGAACGGCACGTCAAGCATCTTGGCTATGGTGCGTGCCAGCAAGGTCTTGCCCGTACCGGTGGAGCCTATCATGATGATGTTGCTCTTCTCTATCTCCACATCATCGTCAGCCTTGCCCAATGCCTGCTGGCGCAAACGCTTGTAGTGGTTGTAGACGGCCACGGACAGGGCTATCTTGGCCTCATCCTGACCGATGACATACTCATCCAGCCTGGCCTTGATCTCTGCAGGACGCATCAGGGGCTTGTCGGCATCATAAAAGTCGTCCTTGCCTCTGCCGGCCTTCAGGTTCTCACGAACCATCTGGTGTGCCATCTCCACACAATCGCTGCAGATGAAGCCTTCAAGGCCGTTGAGCATCAGAGGTACATCCTTCTCGCTACGGCCACAAAAGGAGCAACGGTTCAGTTTCTTTGCCATACGCTCACTCAGGCTTTGCGTGAGAGGACATTGTCCACCATACCATACTCCTTGGCCTCCTGGGCTGTCATCCAGTAGTCACGGTCGCTGTCGGCCCACACCTTGTCGAAAGGCTGGTGCGAGTGGTCGGCAATGATGGTATAGAGTTCGTTCTTCAACTTCAATATCTCGCGGGCAGTTATCTCTATGTCCGAAGCCTGGCCCTGTGCACCGCCAAGAGGCTGGTGTATCATCACACGGGAATGCTGCAAGGCTGAGCGCTTGCCCTCGGCTCCTGCCACGAGCAGCACGGCGGCCATGGAAGCAGCCATACCAGTGCAGATAGTGGCCACCGGACTCTGGATGAACTGCATGGTGTCGTATATGCCCAAACCGGCATACACACTGCCGCCGGGGGAGTTGATGTAGATGCTGATGTCCTTGCCCGGATCTACGCTGTCCAGATACAGCAACTGCGCCTGAAGGGTGTTGGCGGTATAGTCGTCCACCTGTGTACCGAGGAAGATGATGCGGTCCATCATCAGTCGGCTGAACACGTCCATCTGTGTGACGTTCAACTGACGTTCCTCCAGGATGTAGGGGTTCATGTACTGGTTCTGCATGGACACTATGTCGTCCAGCACCATACCGTTGATTCCCATCTTGCCGGTTGCGAACTTACGAAAGTCTTTCATATATACATTATATATAATATAGAGCCAATGACCCTCCCCCTCACCCCTC
>JAFVTT010000066.1 GCA_017503065.1 Bacteroidaceae bacterium
CATACAGGGGAGGGATGGGGAGGGGTCTTTTCTTAACACAGTTTACACCCCTCGCACTTGCTCAGTTCGCCACGCATGCGCTTGTCCACGATAAGGTGCAGGCGGTCGCGCAGGGCTTCCAGGGGGATGCTGTCTATTACTTCTGTTATGAAGGCGGATTTTAGCAGGAGGCGTGCCTCGCTGAGCGAGATGCCACGCTGACGCATGTAGAACAGCGCCTGGTCGTTCATCTGCCCCACGGTACTGCCGTGCGAACATTTCACGTCGTCGGCATATATCTCCAGCATCGGTTGTGTGTACATGCGTGCCTGGCGTGTGGAGCACAGGTTGGCATTGGTCATGGAAGAGGAGGTTTTCTGCGCCCCCTTGTCCACAAGAATCATGCCGGCAAAGGCTCCCATGGCACTGTCGTCCAGAACATATTTGTAAAGTTCCTGTGACTGGCAGTTGGGCACCATGTGGCGGATGACGGTGTTGTTATCCACACGTTGCATCTTGTCGGCAATGACACAACCGTTCAGTATGGCCTCGGAGTTCTCTCCGGCCATCTCCACACGGCATGCATTGCGTGTGTGGCCGTTGAAAAGGGTCAGCACGGTATGTCTGACAGAGCAGTCCCTACCCTCTCTGATGAACACGTTACTATAGCGTGTGCACATCAGGTTGGTCTCCTCTATTTCATAGAGGTTCAGGTGGCTGTTGTCGGCACAGTGCACCTCTATTACCTGGTTTGTGAGGAACTGCTGATGGTCCACGGCATGGTCGGTGATGATGATGTCGGCCTGCGAACCTTCATCCATAATCACCAGTATGCGGCGGTTTACCATAGTGTCCTGCTTGCCCTTGAGCACGTTGTTTATCTGTATGGGGTGCTTGGCGCGGGTGTTGCGAGGCACATGTATGAGCAGAGCGTCCACGGCAAGCATGGTGTTCAGAGCCACGATGCTGTCCTGACGGTCCGCTATATTATTATAATAAGGTGTAAGGTCTATGTCCGCCTCCCTGACTGAGCAGCAGAACTCGGTGCGCTCAGCAGCCGAGGTGGATAGTTGTATGCCGTAGTCGGGAGCAAAGTCCTGTGCTACGTCGGTATATCTGTATCGCTCTACCTTCTTGGACGGGAAACCCTGTTCGGAGAAGACGCGCAAGGCCTCCTCCCTGTGGGCGTTCATCAGTGTGCATGAGCGCTGCGCTATGGTGTCCCTTACCTGAGTGTAGAACTCTATGTACTGGTTGTTCTTCATCTGCAAAAGCATTTACTGGGCAACATAGTCGGCAAAGCCCTTTCCATCAATCTCCAGAGCCAGTTCCGGGCCACCAGTCTTGATGATTCTGCCGTCAATGAGGATGTGCACCACATCGGGTTTCAGATAGTCCAGAAGGCGCTGGTAGTGGGTGATGACTATGGCACTGGTTTCGGGCTTGCGCAGTTTGTTGAAACCCTCTGCCACGATGCGCAGAGCATCCACGTCCAGACCCGAGTCTGTCTCGTCCAGGATGCAGAAGGTTGGTTCCAGCATAGCCATCTGGAAGATTTCGTTGCGCTTCTTCTCGCCACCCGAGAAGCCCTCGTTGACAGAACGGCTGGTGAGTTTGTTGTCCAGTTCAACAATTTTGCGCTTCTCGCGCATGAGTTTCAGGAAGTCGCCGGCAGAAAGAGGTTCACGCCCCTGGGCCTTGTAGCGTGCATTCACGGCGGCACGCATGAAGTTGGTCATGGACACGCCGGGAATCTCCACAGGGTGCTGGAAAGACAGGAAAATGCCTGCATTTGCCCTTTCTTCGGTACTCATTTCAAGTATGTTCTGTCCGTTGAAGATGATTTCACCCTCTGTCACCTCGTAGGCAGGGTTGCCCACGATGACATTGCTCAGTGTGGACTTGCCTGCACCGTTGGTTCCCATTACGGCATGAATCTCGCCATCATTTATAGTGAGGTTTATGCCCTTCAGTATTTCTTTGCCATTGATACTGGCATGTAAGTTGCGTATTTCTAACATAGTTGTTTAATGTTGAGGACCCCCTCAATCCCCCTGTAGGGGGAGGAGATGATGAGCGATTTATCGTCATCGTCCTCAGTTCCTCAGTTCCTCAGTTTGATTTCGTTCGTACTCATTCCCCAGTTGTAACTACTCCCTCCCATACAGGGGAGGGCTGGGGAGGGGTCCCCGTTCCCTTATCCCACTGACCCTTCAAGGCTTACTCCAAGGAGTTTCTGTGCCTCCACGGCAAATTCCATGGGCAGTTTGTTTATCACGTCCTTGGCATATCCGTTTACGATGAGGCTTACGGCATCCTCGGAAGATATGCCTCTCTGTTGACAATAGAACAGTTGTTCTTCGGAAATCTTGCTCGTAGTGGCTTCGTGCTCCACAATGGCGGTGTCGTTGTGTATGTCCATGTAGGGGAACGTATGCGCACCGCACGAACTGCCCAAAAGCAGGGAGTCGCAGGAGGAATAGTTTCTTGCCCCCTCGGCGTTGGCACCTACCTTGACAAGACCACGATATGAATTCTGGCTCTTTCCGGCACTGATACCCTTGCTGATGATGGTGCTCTTGGTGTTGCGACCGATGTGTATCATCTTGGTGCCTGTGTCGGCCTGCTGGTGGTTGTTGGTAACCGCCACGGAGTAGAACTCAGCCTGCGAACCGTCGCCTGAGAGGATACAGGAGGGGTATTTCCATGTGATGGCGCTACCCGTTTCCACCTGTGTCCACGACAGACGGCTGTCCACGCCACGCAGATGTCCGCGCTTGGTGACGAGGTTCAGCACGCCTCCCTTGCCGTCCTTGTCACCGGGATACCAGTTCTGTACCGTAGAGTACTTCACCTCGGCCCTGTCCTTTACCACGATCTCCACTATGGCGGCGTGCAACTGGTTCTCGTCGCGCATGGGAGCAGTACAACCTTCCAGATAGGAAACGTAGGCATCGTCGTCGCACACTATCAGAGTGCGCTCGAACTGCCCCGTACCCATGGCATTGATGCGGAAATAGGTGCTCAGTTCCATAGGGCATCGCACGCCCTTGGGGATGTATACAAAACTGCCGTCAGAGAACACAGCCGAATTCAGTGCGGCAAAGTAGTTGTCTCTGTATGGCACCACCGTGCCAAGGTATTCGCGGACAAGGTCGGGATGGTTCTTCACCGCTTCGGAGATGCTGCAGAAGATAATTCCCTTCTCTTTCAACTTCTCCTGGAAGGTGGTCTTCACGGACACACTGTCCATTACGGCATCCACCGCCACGCCGGCCAGTGCCATGCGTTCCTCCAAGGGGATGCCCAATTTGTCGAAGGTCTTCATCAGTTCAGGGTCTATCTCCTTGGGTCCGTCCTTCTTGGCACTTGCCGTAGGGTCGGCATAGTATGATATGTCCTGATAGTCTATCTGCGGCATGTCCAGATGCGCCCACGAGGGCTGCTTCTGTGTCTGCCAGT
>JAFVTT010000067.1 GCA_017503065.1 Bacteroidaceae bacterium
TCTCATATCTAATTTAATCGTTACACATAGTACCCAAATACAGGAACAACAGGCCCAGCAGGACAAGGACAAGGTCCACGGCCTTGCTCTTCAGGTTCCGTTCGTGGAACAGGAAGGCTCCCATCATGAAACTTACTATCACGCTGCCACGGCGCACCATGCTGACTACGCTTATCATGGCATCGTCCAATGACAGGGAATAGAAGTAGGCCAGGTCTGCCGCACAGATGAACAGGCTTATGAAGGGTATGGTCCAACGCCATTGGAACTTGGTTTCGGGCTGTCCCTTCCACCTCTCCAGCATTATCACAACGAGCATTATGGCCAACTGGTAGAAATTGAAATAGCTTTGCACCGTCAGTCTGTTCAGTCCCAGACCTCCGTCCTCGGGCGAAGACATCAGGTATTTGTCGTACAGGCCGCTACATGCTCCCAACAGGGCAGCGGCAACAAGGCACAGTGCCCAGCGGTTGCGCATGAAGTCTATGCCTTCCTTCTTTCCACCCAACTTAAGCAGCAGGAAGGAACTGAGGGCCAGTAGAACACCTGTCCACTGGAAGAGGTTTAGGCGTTCGCCGAAAAGGAACATCGCACCCACCAGAACCAGCATGGGACGGGAAGCATTGACTGGGCCTACTATGGTCAGAGGCAGATGCTTCATGGCATAATATCCGCATATCCAGGAACTGAGTACGATGAAGGCTTTCAGTACGATATACTTCTGCACCTCCCATCCTCCGAAGGGAGCATACCAGATCATGGGCAGGAATATGATGGACGAGAACAGGCAGTTCAGCAACAACACCGTAAGCACGGCATTATCCCTCAAGGACTGCTTCTTGAACACATCATAGAAACCCAGCAAAGCGGCGCTGACAAAGGCAAACAATATCCACATATCCTATCCTACATTTATTACATCTCATGTCAATACAGCACCTCCACCAGAAAGAGGGCATTTCCAGGCACACTGTCGCCGGCACGGCAACGGTCCTTTGCTTCGATGACACTACGGAGCTGTTCTATAGTCATTCGTCCGCGGCCCACCTCCATCAGCGTTCCCACTATGGCACGCACCATATTGCGCAGGAAGCGGTTGGCAGTGACGGTGAAACGCCACTGGTCCTCTCCCACCCTGTCCCAACGGGCCTCTGTAATGGTGCAGTCGTTGGTCTTGGTGTCTGTATTGACCTTGGAAAAGGACGTGAAGTCCTTGTACTCCATCAGCACACGGGCCGCGCGGTTCATGAGTTCAAAGTCGGGATTGCCGTACACCTGCCAACTGTATGAACGCAGAAACGGGTTCTTGTCCAAATGCACATAGTAATGGTATGTCCTGGATTTGGCCGAGAAACGTGCGTGCATGTCGTCAGCTACAGGCTCCACATGCTGCACCGCAATGTCACGGGGCAGGAGTTTGTTCAGTTTGTATACCAACTGAGAGCAATCCAGCACCTCGTCGTGATCGAAGTGGGCTATCATCTTGCGTGCATGCACTCCAGTGTCGGTACGGCCAGCCCCCACCACCTCCATGGGTTTGCGCATCAGAGTGGAAAGGGCCTTCTGCAGTTCCTCCTGCACAGTAACGCTGTGTGGCTGTATCTGCCATCCATGGTATGCAGTACCGTCGTATGAAAAAGTGATGAAGTAGCGCATCGGCAAGTATTGGTTATTTTATGTATAGCCTGCCATTCTGTATAAAGACACCTTTGGTCTTGACTGGATTTACCCTACGTCCGGTAAGGTCGTACACCTTATGCACCACAACCTCGTGTGAAGTTCCGGTAATATCGTCTATACCTGTCACGGCAGGAACACCCACAACCTTAACGTCCCTGATTTCCCAGCCATAGCATGCATCTGCATTGCTGGTATAGTGGAACGCCAGTACTATCTGCCTACCGGCAAAGACATCAAGGCTGATTGTGCCCGAACTTGACTCTGGCGTCCAACCGGAAGCCGGTGCAACGGGGAAGCCAACATCCAGAGTTTCCCATGCCGTTTCCTGGGGAGCATCGCAATAGTCATCGGTTACGAGCACACTGAAATATACGTCCTTGACATCAACTCCGACATTGAAACCAGTCTGGTGTACGAACTCCAACTTGGCAGACTTGTAATCCGTCAGGTCCACATCGGCAAGGAGATAGTTGTCTGCAACCTTACCCATGCTGTATGCGTTTGCCACTGCTCCATACTTGCTGTCGCTACGCCACAGGGTTCCCTCAGTGCCATCGGGCTTGACATCACGGAATATACCCAGGCCTCCGGTCATAGCCTCGTCGACAATGCCAACCGTCTCCTCGGGAACAACTGTTGATGCTCCTTCTATAGTGAAGGCATAGTCCACACTGTCGCCCCAGACATACTCACAAAGGTTGGGGAAGTCGACAAACGGATTGCGGTTGCCCTGTATGCCATATACAGCCTCGTTACGAGCAATCTCTATCTCGTCTACAGGATCCTGGCGAGACCATCTAAGCACCATTTCCATTGTCCAATCGTTGAACGTTGGCCACTGGTTGTTCTCCAACTGGTCAAGGCCATTGCTTCGCCATGTCAGGTCGCTGTAGCATGTAACCATGTACATGTAGGTACGGGCAAAGTCGCCCTTCCACCTATCCTCTGGTTCCCATACCCTGTTGCTGACCTCATTGCAGTTGCCTATCTTGATGCTTCCATTGTCGTAGGAAATGTTACGCGTCACCTCGCCCATGGCATAGTTACTCTTCTTGCTGTTCGCCTCACTGTCGCTGGGCATCAGATTGAACAGGTCAAAGTAAGCCTGAACCTCACTGCCTCCCCACCAACTCTTGGCAAAAGAGTGTTCGATGTTCATGCCACTAGGCGCCCTGTCTACCGTAGTGAACTGACGTTTATTGGTACTGTACCTGTCTATGCAGTAATTATCCTGCGTGCGGTCAGTCACGTAAAAGCCACTCCATGTGCGACCCTCGCCACCACCATAACCTAAGACGGTTGCAGGGCAGATAATCTCGTGAAGGGCAGCCTTTAGAGCTGCCTTGTTCTTACCGTTTGCCTTATCATAATAACCTTCCGGGAACGACGTTGCCGAAACCAATTGTACGAAAGCGCACAACAGCAACAGGAAAACTGCATATCTTCTCTTTATCATCGCTATTCGTCCTTTTCGTTGGCGTTGACAACTTCAAAATCAACATACTCGGCTTCACGTGCTCTTCGAGCCGCTTCCTCAGCTTTCTTCTGCTCACGCTCATATACTTTGGAATAGTGCTTCGTGCGAAGAGCAAGGAACATGTCGCTTAAACCATAGTAGATACACGTCGCACCCAATATCTTGAACAATGTGGCGGCAGCCTCACTGGTATGCATAACACAATATGCGCCCACACCTATCAGAACAAGAGGCATGAACATAAGCAACCATGAAAACGGTGACACCTTGCGGT
>JAFVTT010000068.1 GCA_017503065.1 Bacteroidaceae bacterium
CAGCGAGATAGAGGGCAGGATGGACAAGGCCATTGCCCCCAACAGCAGCCAGACTCCTGCAGGTCCCACCACCGTGCAGACCGCCCTGCTCATGCAGGCCGAGGACGGTTATTTCATCAACCTGCACGAGGCAGCCTGCATAGACTATGCCACCATGCACCTGACACTGGAACAACCCGAAGGCAGAGGTATGGTGTTCGTCAGCCACCTCACCCCCGATGCCCAGGGCAACAAGGGTCACATGCAGACACCGCGCAGCACTCCTTGGCGTACCGTCATCGTTGGTCGCACTGGTGCTGATATTCTTGCCAGCCGCATGACCTTGAACCTGAACGAACCCTGCAAGATAGAGGATACCAGTTGGATCAAGCCCACAAAGTACATAGGCGTGTGGTGGGAAATGATTCAGGGAGCCTCCTCATGGGCCTATACCGACGACGTGTACAGCGTGCAGTTGGGCGTTACCGACTACAGCAAACTGAAGCCCAACGGCAAGCATGGTGCCAACACCAAGCATGTGAAGGACTACATAGACTTCGCCGCAGAGCACGGTTTTGATGCCGTCCTGGTGGAAGGATGGAACGAAGGTTGGGAAGACTGGTTCGGCAAGCAGAAGGACTATGTCTTTGACTTTGTCACCCCATATCCCGACTTCGATATTGCCGAAATCAGCCGCTATGCCAAGGAAAAGGGCGTGAAGATGATTATGCACCACGAGACCAGTTCCAGCACGGTAAACTACGAGCGTCATCTGGAGCAGGCTTACGACCTGATGAACAAGTGGGGCTATACCAGCGTGAAGAGCGGATACGTGGGCGACATCGTCCCTTATGGCGAGCACCACTACAGCCAGCCCATCAACAACCACTACCTTTATTGCATCAAGAAGGCTGCCGAGCACAAGATTACCGTAAATGCCCACGAGGCAGTGCGTCCTACCGGCATTTGCCGCACATACCCCAACCTCATTGCCAACGAGAGTGCACGAGGCACCGAATATGAGAGTTTCGGAGGCAATCCTGTGGACCACACCACCATCCTGCCCTTTACCCGTCTGATAGGTGGCCCGATGGACTACACTCCCGGCATATTCGAGATGGACTGCAGCAAGATGAATCCCACCAACGCCAGTCATGTACGCAGCACATTGTGCCGCCAGCTTGGTCTGTATGTGGTTCTTTACAGTCCTCTGCAGATGGCCGCCGACATTATAGAGAACTACAAGCCACGCATGGACGCATTCCAGTTCATCAAGGATGTGCCCGTGGAATGGCAGAAGTCGCTCTACTTGGAGGCCATGCCCGGCGATTACGTTACCATTGCGCGCCAGGACAAGAACAGTAGCGACTGGTACATAGGCAGCAGTGTGGACGAGAACGGACACCGCAGCGTCCTGAAACTGGATTTCCTCACTCCAGGCAAGAAGTATGAGGCTACCATCTATCAGGATGCCAAGGGAATCAGTTGGGACAACAATCCCAGTACCTATGAGATACGCAAGCAGAAGGTGACCAGCAAGAGTGTGCTGAAGTTGCAGAGCGCCTCCGGCGGCGGTTTCGCCATATCCGTGAAGGAGATAAAATAACCTAACAATAACCTAATATTAACCTAAACAATCTAAAACTAATTCGCATGAAAAGAGTGAATTCAGCGATGCAGAGATGTTGGGTCATGCTCATGGCTCTCATATTCTGTGTCAGTGCCTTTGCACAGACAACTGTGAAAGGACTTGTGAAGGATGACTTGGGTGAACCATTGGCAGGCGTGAAGATTGCCGTCAAGGGTGGACAGGCCATCGGTACGACAGATTTGGAAGGTAATTTTCAAATCAGATGTGAAAGGGGAACTACCTTGGTATTCACTTACATGGGCTTCCTCCCACGCGAGGTTACGGCAACAGCCAACATGCTTGTTGTCATGTCCGAGGATACCAAGACTTTGGACGAGGCCGTAGTTATCGGTTATGGTTCTGTAAAGAAGAACGACATGACCGGTAGCGTTGTGGCTTTCCGTCCTGACGAGAAGAACAGAGGCATGATCACCAGCCCTCAGGAGATGCTGCAGGGTAAGGTGGCCGGTGTGGTAGTTAACACCCACAGCGGTGAGCCTGGTGCAGGTGCCATGATCCGTGTGCGTGGCGGTTCTTCTCTAAATGCCAGCAACGACCCTCTTATTGTCATCGATGGTATGGCTATGGACAACAATGCCACCAAGGGTATGTCCAACCCTCTGTCTTTGGTTAACCCCAACGATATTGAGAGTTTCAGCATTCTTAAGGACGCAAGTGCCACCGCCATCTATGGTAGCCGTGGTTCTAACGGTGTTATCCTCATCACCACCAAGAAGGGTAGGGCAGGCGGTCCTGTCAAGGTAAGTTACAACGGTTCCGTATCATTCTCTACCAACTTCAACACTCTCGACGTGATGAACGCACAGGAATATGTGGACTTTATCACCAATTACTATGGCGAGGGCAGCAAGGCATGGAACCTGCTCGGCTGGAAGAAGCGCGATGCAGACGGCAACCCCTTGAAGGAGTTTGGTACATACGATACAGACTGGCAGAAGGAAATCTACCGTACAGGCGTTAACCATGATCACAACATCACTTTGCAGGGTGGCGTGCAGGCCGAGGACAAGTCAGTCTTTGCCATGCCCTACCGTGTAAGTGTAGGTTACACCGGCCAGCAGGGTGTACTGAAGGGCAGCGATTACAAGCGCCTGACAGCCAGTGTGAACCTGAGCCCCTCGTTCCTGGACAACCATCTGACATTCAACATGAACGGTAAGTTCGTGAAGAGTTGGACCAACCCCGGTAACGGCGAGGCTATCGGTGCGGCAGTAGGTATGGATCCCACACAGCCCATCAAGGACATGGAGAATCCCAAGTTCAAGAACTATGGCGGTTACTTCCAGTGGGTACAGGAAGCCGAGTACGGCAACCCCAACTGGGGCTACACCCATCAGCAGGGTCCCAAGAATGCAGTTGAGTTGGTAAACAACTATGGTTTCGACAAGGACGCATGGGTGTTCATGGGCAACGTGGATGCTGCCTATAAGGTTCATGGTCTGGAGGACCTGTCGCTGCATGTTAATCTGGCAGGCGAGTGGACCAACGGTCAGGAGAACACCTACCAGTCTCCCTACTCTATGTCCGGTTACTACTATGGCAGTTATGGCTGGAACACCGAGGAGAAGCATAATCTTCAGTTGAGCGCTTTCGCAGCCTACGACAAGGAATTCAACAAGAACCATAGCCTGAACGTAATGGCAGGTTACGAATGGAGCGAGTTCCAGTATATGGGTCGTGAGAAGTTCTGGGGCTACTATCCCGAG
>JAFVTT010000069.1 GCA_017503065.1 Bacteroidaceae bacterium
AAAGCAGGTGACGGGCGTGAAGACCTACATGGACGTTACGCTCCGCGCCAAGGCCGTAATCCTGACCGCCGGCACCTTCCTGAACGGCCTCATGCACATCGGCCGCACGAAACTGGAGGGCGGACGTTGTGCCGAACCTGCGTCCAAGGAACTGACAGAGAGCATCATACGCCATGGCATAAGGTGCGGACGCATGAAGACGGGCACTCCAGTGCGCATAGACGGGCGCTCGGTACATTTTGATGACATGGAGATGCAACCTGGCGATGCCGTGACGCAGAACTTTTCCTTCATGGGCGAGGCGCGTCCCCTACCCCAACTGCCTTGCTGGATAACTTACACAAATACAGCAGTTCACGAGCGTTTGAGAGAGGGTCTCCCCGAGTCTCCCCTGTACAACGGACAGATACAGAGCATAGGTCCCAGATACTGCCCCAGCATAGAGACGAAACTGGTAACTTTTGCTGACAAGGACCAGCACCAACTCTTCCTCGAGCCGGAGGGTGTGGACACGCAGGAATATTACCTGAACGGTTTCTCTTCCTCCCTGCCGATAGAGGTGCAACTGGATGCCTTGCGCAAGATTCCATGCTTCCGCGACGTGCAGGTGTACCGCCCTGGCTATGCCATAGAATACGACTTCTTCGACCCCACACAACTGTACCACACCTTGGAGTCAAAGGTGGTGGAGAACCTCTACTTTGCCGGACAGGTCAACGGCACCACCGGCTACGAGGAGGCGGCAGGACAGGGACTTATTGCCGGCATCAATGCGGCACTGAAACTCCAGGGCAAGGAGGAGTTCATCCTGCATCGCGACGAGGCCTACATAGGCGTGCTCATTGACGACCTTGTCACGAAGGGTGTGGACGAGCCCTACCGCATGTTCACCTCGCGTGCCGAGTACCGAATACTGCTTCGCCAGGACGATGCCGATGCACGCCTCACCGAGCGCAGTTACAACATAGGCCTTGCCGCAGAGGAGCGCTACCAGAGGTGGATGGAGAAGAAGGAGTGGATAGAGAAGATCAGCGAGTTCTGCCGTACCTTCTCCGTGAAGGCGGCATACATCAACGACGCCCTCGAGCAGATGGGCACCATGCCCTTGCAGAAGGGATGCAAGTTGATGGACCTCATCACCCGACCGCAGGTAGGCATCAACGCCCTGGCAAATCATATCAATGCCCTGCGCCAACTGCTTGACTCCATCCCCGACAGACGCGAGGAGATAGTGGAGGCGGCAGAGATTCGCATCAAGTACAACGGCTACATCCGTCGCGAACGTGAGATTGCCGACAAGATGCTTCGCCTGGAGAACATCAAGATTCGCGGCAAGTTCGACTACGAAAGCCTCAAATCGCTCTCCACCGAGGCACGCCAGAAACTCATAAAGATTGACCCCGAAACATTGGCTCAGGCATCGCGCATCCCAGGCGTGTCTCCCTCGGACATCAACGTGCTGATGGTGCTGATGGGAAGGTAGGACCCACTCCTAACCCAGTCCGCGCGTCGAACTGGGAAGTTCTCCCCTCACAAGGTACAGAAAGCACATTCAGTGCTTCCCCAAAGACCTTGTTCGCCACAAGGGAGGGGAATATATACGCCCAAGCATGTGGCATAAGAGGACGGATAATTCAAAACTCGGGGTTCTCGGATTACTCAGAGTATTCAGATTACTCAGAAGCCCCCCAAACAGAACTAATGTTTCACGTGAAACAATTACACCAAGACCACAATAGCATTATACTAAATATGAACAACAAAACCTTATTAGAGAACCTGAGGGTCGTGCCCGACTTCCCCATCCCGGGCATCCAGTTCCAGGACGTCACCACCCTATTCAAAAATCCCGAGTGCCTGAAGATCATGCGCGACGAGACACTTGCCATGTACAAAGACAAGGGCATAACCAAGGTGGTGGGCGTGGAGAGCCGCGGTTTCCCCCTCGGAGGCATACTGGCGGCAGAACTGAACGCCGGCTTTGTTATGGCCCGCAAACCGGGAAAACTCCCCGGGGAGGTGATAGAGCAAGTATATGAGAAGGAGTACGGACAGGACAAGATTTGCATGAGTTCGGACGCAATAGACACCAACGATGTAGTGCTTCTCCACGACGATTTGCTCGCCACAGGCGGTAGCATGAGGGCGGTTTACGACCTCGTACGCAAGTTCAACCCCAAGAAGATATACATCAACTTCATCATTGAACTTACCATCGAAGGCCTGCACGGCAGGGATGCATTTGATGCAGACACAGAGATAACAACTCTGATGGTGATTTAATATACGACCCCTCCCCAACCCTCCCACAGGGGGAGGGAGTATAATGTACTGCTGATGTAAGCACAAGACGGTTGATACCACTCCCCTCCCTTGTGGAGGGGTTGGGGGTGGGTCCGGTAACCTTCAAAAATGAATATGAAACAAGCTCCCCAGCAACGCCTGAAATCCATCGTGGGCAGTTTACCCGAACTGCCCGGCTGCTATCAGTACCTTGACGAAAACGACACTATCATCTACGTCGGCAAGGCAAAGAACCTGAAGCGTAGGGTAAGCAGTTATTTCAACCGAGAGCACGATAACTTCAAGACGAGCGTACTTGTTTCCAAGATTCACGATATAAAATACATCGTCGTGAACACAGAAGAGGATGCCCTCCTGCTTGAAAACAACCTGATCAAGCAATGGAATCCCCGCTATAACATCCTGCTGAAGGACGGTAAAACCTACCCGAGCATCTGCATAACCAACGAATATCTCCCACGCATTGTCTACACGAGAAAGATAGACAAGAGACTTGGAACATACTTCGGCCCTTATAGCCACGTTCCAACGTTGCAGGCCTTGCTTGAACTCATAAAAAACCTGTATCCATTACGTCGGTGCCGCGAAAAAATCACCGCAGAAACCATACAGAACGGCAAGCACAAACTATGCCTGGAGTACCATATAAAGAACTGTAAAGGTCCGTGCTGCGGTCTTCAGGGCAGAGATGAATACCTTTCGTACATAAACGAGGCACGTGAAATCCTGAAAGGAAACACCGGTGAAATCGAACGCCAAATGCTTGCACAAATGCAATCCCTTGCAGAAGAGATGAGGTTTGAAGAGGCAGAGGCAATAAAGCGCAAGTACATCCTTCTAGAGAACTACCGAAGCAAGAGCGAGGTTGTAAGCAACACTTTGCACAATATTGATGTTTTCAACATAGAAAACGACGAAAAAAACGCCTATATCAACTATCTGCACGTTG
>JAFVTT010000070.1 GCA_017503065.1 Bacteroidaceae bacterium
ATTTGAATTACGACCCCGAGAATCCTCTTTGGGAAGGTCGCGACCGTTTCTTCTTGGATCCCGGCCACATGTCTCCTATGCTGTACGCACAGCTCACCATGACTGGCCACTTCACTTTGGACGAACTGAAGCAGTTGCGCCAATGGGGTTCTCCCACTCCCGGTCATCCCGAACTCAACTATGCCCGTGGCATTGAGAACAGTTCTGGTCCTCTGGGTCAGGGCCACACCTATGCCGTAGGTGCGGCCATTGCAGCCAAGTGTCTGTATGCACGCACAGGCAACCCCACCTTCCAGAAGGAGACCATTTATGCCTACATTTCTGATGGCGGCATACAGGAGGAGATCTCACAGGGTGCGGCACGCATAGCCGGCACGCTCGGTCTGGACAACCTCGTCATGTTCTATGATGCCAACGACATCCAGTTGTCTACAGAAACAAGCGTGGTTACCAACGAAGACACAGCAACCAAGTACCGTGCCCTCGGATGGGAAGTGTTCAGCATAGACGGCAATAACGTAACCGAAATACGCCAGGCACTGGACGCTGCCAAGAAGGTCAGCAGCAAGCCCACACTTATCATAGGCCACTGCATCATGGGCAAGGGAGCCTTGAAAGCAGACGGCACTAGTTACGAGCGCAACTGTGGCACACACGGAGCCCCATTGGGCGGAGACGCATACCGCAACACCGTGAAGAATCTTGGCGGTGACCCCGACAATGCCTTCATCATCTGGGACGAAGTACAGGAAATCTTCAACATACGCCGCCAGGAACTCAAGGCCATCTGTGCCGAACGCCATGCCGAAGAGAAGGCCTGGGCCGAAGCAAATCCCGAGAAGGCAGCACAGCAGGCCGACTGGTTTGCCGGACGTCTGCCCGAGATACCCTGGGACAGCATAGAGCAGAAGCAGGGCGAACCCACACGAAACGCTTCCAGTGCATGTCTCAGTCTTTTGGCAAAGACTGTGCCCAACATGATTGTATCCAGCGCCGACCTCTGCAACTCCGACAAGACCGACGGTTTCATCAAGGGCGGTGCTACAGTAATCTCGCGCGACAACTTTGCTGGAGGTTTCCTGCAGGCAGGTGTAGCCGAACTGACCATGGCTTGTATCTGCATAGGTATCACCCTGCACGGCGGCATGCTGACAGCCTGCGGCACATTCTTTGTGTTCTCCGACTACATGAAACCTGCCATACGCATGGCAGCACTGATGCAATTGCCAGTCAAATTCATCTGGAGTCACGACGCATTCCGTGTAGGCGAAGACGGTCCCACACATGAACCCGTTGAGCAGGAGGCACAGATCCGACTGATGGAGAAGATGAAGAACCACTCCGGACGCAATTCCATGCTCGTACTGCGCCCCGCTGACTGCAACGCAACCACAGTATGCTGGGCAATGGCAATGGAGAACACAAACACACCTACAGCACTCATCCTCTCACGCCAAAACATAGAACCACTGCCCACAGGCACGCCATACGAACTCTGCCGAAAGGGTGCATACATCAGCGCCGAAAGCGACGAGAACCCCGACATCATCTTCGTTGGCAACGGTTCCGAGGTGAGCACCCTCATTGCCGGTGCACGTTTGATTCGTCAGGAAGGTTATAAAGTAAGGGTTATCAGTGCACCTTCAGAAGGCCTTTTCCGCGAACAACCCATCGAGTACCAGCGCGAACTCTTCCCCATCGGCAGCAAAGTTTTTGGTCTGAGCGCCGGTCTGCCCGTCAATCTGGAAGGCTTCCTCGTAGGTGCACACCCCAGCAGTAAAGTATTCGGTCTGGAAAGTTTCGGATTCTCTGCTCCCTACAAGGTGCTGGACGAGAAGTTGGGCTACACAGCAGAAAACGTATACAACCAGGCAAAGAGCATCCTACTTGCAGAATAAGCAACACCCAAATAAGGCTATCGCATATCTCCATAGTGCGGTAGCCTCTTTATATTCCCATAAAGCAAAAAAATCATAACCCCATAACACCCCCATCCCACTATGGAAACAAAGATCGTAGGTCTTGCATCAGACCATGCCGCATACCCCCTCAAAGAGTTCGTAAAGCAGTATCTGGAAGAAAAGGGTATCCCCTATAAGGACTATGGCACTCACTCTGAGGAAAGTTGCAACTATGCCACCTTCGGCCACTTGTTGGCAGAAGGCGTGGAAAACGGCGAAGTATATCCCGGCATTGCCATGTGCGGTTCCGGTGAAGGCATCTCCATGACACTGAACAAGCACCAGGGCATACGTGCCGGCCTGTGCTGGATGCCAGAGATAGCACACCTCATCCGTCAGCACAACGATGCCAACGTGCTGGTAATGCCCGGCCGTTTCATTGACAATGACACAGCCCGCGCCATCATGGACGAGTTCTTCCAGACTCCCTTCGAAGGTGGTCGCCACATGCAACGCATTGCCGACATTCCACTGAAGTAACTCTCCACACCCCTTTGCCGTGCCACAGATGACACTGAAAAGGTTTCTGATATTTCTAATCACTTTGATACACTCTGTGGCCACATGGTCCCAGGGGAGTACCAATCGTGCCTATTGGGCCTATATTGACAAGTACAAGGATATGGCCATGGAACAACAGGAGAAATACAAGATACCGGCCAGTATCACCCTGGCACAGGGGCTGTTGGAAAGTGGTGCCGGACGCAGCCGTCTGGCAACAGAAGCCAACAACCACTTCGGAATCAAGACTCCAGGTGGTTGGACTGGTCCTTACATTCTGGCGGACGACGACCGCCCCAAGGAAAAGTTCCGAAAATACCGTTCTGTCCAAGAGAGTTACGAAGACCATTCCCTCTTCCTGCTGAAACCACGCTACCAAAGGCTCTTCACCTATAGGATTACCGACTACAAGGCCTGGGCCAAGGGACTGA
Source organism: Bacteroidaceae bacterium (assembly GCA_017503065.1). The sequence continues at coordinate 2,894 of JAFVTT010000070.1, forward strand.
AAGCCTGTGGATACGCCACCAACCCCACTTATGCACAAAGTCTCATCCGCATCATTGAGATGTATTCCCTGCATCAGTTCGACACAAGGAAACCCAGTCACAAGTTTATCCCACCAATCTCCCCCACCCATAATGCAAGAGGGGAAACGGGCAAAATTTCCAAACACTATCTTAAGCGCCTGTCGCGTAACAAGATAATAGAGGAAAAGATACCTCCCT
>JAFVTT010000071.1 GCA_017503065.1 Bacteroidaceae bacterium
AGTATGGGGGAAGTATTTCATAAAGGGAGAAAATTAGAAGAAGATAGACCCTCCCCCTTACCCCTCCACAAGGGAGGGGAGTATAATGTATCGTAATTACATCCGAAAGGTGTATCTACTCCCCTCCATAGAGGGAGGGGTTGGGGGAGGGTCTTCTTAGTACTTACTTGCAACAGTTCTCGTAGTCAGCAGCGCTGAGCAGGTTGTCCACCTCGGAAGGGTCGGACAACTTCACCTTCATGATCCATGTGCCGAAGGCATCCTGGTTGATGAGTTCGGGTTGGTCTTCAAGGTCGGCGTTGATTTCAACAACAACACCGCTGACGGGAGAAATGAGGTCGCTGGCTGCCTTTACGCTTTCCACGGCACCGAATTCTTCGCCTGCGGTAACTTCGTCGTCCACCTCGGGCATGTCCACGTACACCACGTTGCCCAACTGCTCCTGAGCATAATCGGTGATACCAACGTAACCGTACTCGCCTTCAATTCTCACATACTCGTGGCTCTCGCTATAGTAGAGGCCTTCAATTGTCTTTGCCATAATTAGATTAGGTTAAGGCCCTCCCCCCTTGCCCCTCCACAATGGAGGGGAGTATAATGTATAGGGATTGGGCAAGTTAATGATTTGTTTATTAATTTTGTGTTGTTATTGTTTCACTTCTTTGATTGCGTCCCCCGTTACTCGTTCAATTACCATCTTCCCTTCGTCATCATTCGGTAGTATCTACTCCCCTCCATAGAGGGCGAGCAAGGTCTTTTGGAATAAGCACTTAATGTGCTTCTGTACCTTGTGAGGGGAGCACTTCCCAGTGCGACGCGCGGAATGGGTTGGGGGAGGGTCTGCTTTTCCTTATTTCTTATAATTCTTCTCGTAGAAGCGCTTCTTGCACACGGTGCCTTCCTGCAACTTGCGGTGTATGCGCACCTGCACCGGGGTGTCGAGTTTGGCATATTCAATGTCCACCATGGCCATGCACACGCTCTTGCCGGTAGAGATGGAGTTGTAGCCCGTGGTGACGGTTCCTACAACCTTGTCGTCCACCACCACATCGTAGCCATGGCGTGGGATGGCACGTCCTGCCAGTTCTATGCCCACAATCTTGCGGGTCAGTCCCTCAGCCTTCTGCTTGGCAAGGGCTTCCTTGCCGATGAAGTTATCCTTGTCGAGTTTCACGAACATGCCCAGTCCTGCTTCCAGAGGAGTGATGTCGTCTGTCAGTTCGTCGCCATAGAGGGGCAGGCCAACCTCGAACCTCAGCGTGTCGCGGCAACCGAGGCCACAGGGCTTCACGCCATGGGCAATGAGTTTGTCCCATGCGCCTTGTATGTAGGCATGACTGCCGTACACCTCAAAGCCATCCTCGCCCGTATAACCCGTGCGGCTCACGATGAGAGTCTCGCCCTCTGTGTCCACGGTCTTGAAGGTATAGAATGTCAGATCCTCGCATACCAGGCCCAGGCACTCGGCCATCACCTTCTCCGATTCGGGGCCCTGCAGGGCTATCTGTCCGTAGGTGTCGCTCTGGTTCTCGGTAACTACATCGAAGGCCTTTGCCTGAGCCTCTATCCATGCATAGTCCTTGTCTATATTGGCTGCGTTTATCACCAGGAAGAACTTGTCATCTGCCATCTTGTAGACAAGCAGGTCGTCCACGGTGCCACCGTTCTCATGCAGCATCATACCATAATATATCTTTCCCACGGGAGCACCGGCAATGTCGTTGGTGAAGATGTACTGCACGAACTTCTCCGCCTCAGGACCGCTCACCAGCACCTCGCCCATGTGGCTCACGTCGAATACACCGCAGGCCTTGCGCACGGCATTGTGCTCGTCCACGATGTCGGTGTACTGGATGGGCATCTCAAATCCCCCGAAGGGCACCATCTTGGCGTTCAGTTCCAAGTGTTTGTCGTAAAGACATGTTCTTTTATCAGCCATAGTATTGTTTAGGTTTAATGAATGTATTGTCTCGGGTTTAAGAATATATTGTCTGACCTTTGTCAATGTATTGTCAGGGACGAAGGAATATGTTGTGTCTCGTTGCCAGAAAACATTGTTCCTATCAGCGAGCAGAGTTCTGCCGTCTCCAATCCTCTGACGGCTCTGTTAGGGGAATGTTCTCTGGCATGCTTTGTCAGGTTTTCTTTTGTGAACGTGCACCCGACAAAGGCATTGCTGAACAAGGCATGGGCATCGCCCAGTTCGAAGTAGTCACCGCTAAGTGCAACGGACACCACCATGCCGTCTTTCACCTCGAACTCCATTGCTATCGTACCGCATCCCTCTATCCTTGCCTGGCACCGGTGGGGTACTTCTGTCTTCCTTGTCTTGCCCCAGAGGAACGTGGGTACATAGTATCCGCTCTCTATCTCTCGGATGCGGCTGATGTCCTCTTCCGTAAGCGATATGCTTCCCTTGCAGAGATGCTCACTTATGCTCTGTCGCAACTCCCTCACACCCGTGCTCTCGGGTAGGGCGTCCTTGAGCAGGGCAATGCGGCTTTCCACGCTCTTCACGCCCTTGGACAGGAGTTTGGCACGTTCGGGAGTCAGTGCGCCCTGCATCCTCCTTGCGTCCGTGTCGTAGAGCATGGTGCCGTGCACGATATTGCGCCTGGCCATGTGGTAGAAGGCGTTTCCGCAAATCTTGCCTCCACCCTTCATGCAGATGTCATTTCGTCCGGATACCTCCACCTCGGCGCCAAGTCCCTTGAGGCACCCGGCCATGTTTTTGGCATACTCGCCGAACAGTTCCTCCACCGCACCTTCCCGTGTCACGAGGCTTGTCATTATGTTCCCATGGTCGGCAAAGATGCTTCCTCCGCCGCTCTTTCTCCTGATTACGTCAATGCCCTCCGCCTTGCAGAAGGCCAGATCTATCTCAGCCTCGGCATCCTGGTTCCTACCCATCACCACGGTGGGCGCCAGTTGCCATGTAAACAGATAACTGCCCTCCGGCAGGTATGATGCTATGTACTCTTCCACGGCCAGATAGAATGCCGCCCTTTCTCCCTCGTACTCCGAGGGCAGGACGACATGTGTGGCAGGGAAGATGTGTTCTGGCATGGTGTGAGTGTTGTTGTGTGTGGTC
>JAFVTT010000072.1 GCA_017503065.1 Bacteroidaceae bacterium
AGAAAGGAGAAAGGAAAAGGGAGAAAGGAGAAAGGAAAAGGGAGAAAGGAGAACTTTGCGATTAAGCGAGAGCAGAAGCAAGTCTAACTTGATTCTGCCGAGCATAAGCAAAGTCAAGAGCGCAAAGCGGGATTAAAGAAAAAAGGAGAAAGGAGAAAGGAAAAGGGATTAAAGGAGAACTTTGCGATTAAGCGAGAGCAGAAGCAAGGTAGGGACACGGCATGCCGTGTCCGATAACAAAAGCACAAGCGGACTCGGCATGCCGAGTCCCTACATCCCCGAGCGTGAGTATATCCTACAAGGTCAAAGGCGACTAAACAATGTTGATTTAGATTTCACCTTTCCGTTTTCCGTTTTCAACTCTTCCTGAACCTCTTTGTCACGGCAGCATATCCGCACCGCTGGCAAAGAGGTTCTGTTGCAATATGACGTGTGAAGCCATCGTACAGGGCACTGGCACGAGGGGACTCCAATATCTCCTCTAAAGTCTGGTGAAAAAGATTGCCCAAAGCCACGTTGCCATTATGGTCCAGACAGCAGGGGACAACCGTGCCGTCCGCAAGCACACCTATCTGGTTGCGCAAGGCGTAACAGAATACCTCCTCGGTTTCAATGGCCTCGCGCTCCTCGTCGGGCCACTCGAATATGTGGTCATACTCCAGATATATGCAGTCCGCCATCTTCCACCCGTCGTAGCGTTCCGTCCACGGACGGGGCACATACTCCGAAGCCAACTCCAGAAGACGCTCGTTGGCCGAATCATATCCGCCCTGATTCCAAAGGCGCAGGACAACTATCACCCCAAGGTTTGCCGCCTTCTGCGCGAATGTCATTACCTGACGCATGTATTCCTCGGGGGCCTCCTTGCCGTTCCCTTCGTGCGAGTGCAGGGATATCTGCACCTTGTGGGGCAAGGCATCAAGCAAGGCATCACCGGCCTTGTCCAGAAGAGTTCCGTTTGTTGTCAGGACCGGAATAAAGCCCTTCTCCTTTGCCATCGTGACAAACTCAGGCAAATGACGGTGAAGCAGAGGTTCGCCCATCAGGTGAAAGTACAGGAACTTTATCCTGCCAACAAGTCTGTCCGTAAGCAAGTCGAACTCCCCAACAGACAAAGAACGCCCCTTCCGCTCCGTTTTTGGGCAGAAGAGGCAATCAAGATTGCACACGTTGGTTATTTCAAGGTAACAACGGGATATCATACCGTCTTCACTTCTTCAATGTCTTGTACGACAGGATATGCCAACTGATGGCTGTGGCAAGCAAAAGGAAAAGTACGCTTGCCCATACAGGAAGGCTCATGCCAAAGGCACAATACAAGAGGGTTATCCACACCAGTGACACAGAGACTACCTTGGTATGCAGGGGAATGGCCCTGTGCTCACGGAAGTTGCGGATATACGGTCCGAGTGTACGATGCCCCAGGAGCCAGGCATAAAGCCGGGGGGAACTGCGGAAGAACAATGCCGCGGCCAGCAACAGAAAAGGCGTGGTGGGGAGCAGGGGCAGAAACATGCCCAGCAAGCCCAAACCCACGGCCACCAGTCCTATCGCCCTCATGCAAACATTCTTCATCCCTGCCTGTACTGACCTTTAAGCGTACTTCTCGGAAACGATACGGCAGATGTTCACCACCGTATGCATGGCCTTCTCCATGCTTTGAATGGGCAGGAACTCGTGACGGCCGTGGAAGTTGAGTCCGCCGGCAAAGATATTAGGACAGGGCAAGCCCTTGAATGACAACTGCGCTCCGTCTGTACCGCCACGGATGGGCACTACCTTGGAGAATCCGCATGCCTCCTCAATGGCACGCAGGGCTATGTCGGTGATGTGGGGCTTGTCCACCAACTGGGTGTGCATATTATAATAGGTGTCCTTCACCTCGGGCAGGAATGTGCCGTGCCCGTACTTGTCGTTCATCCTCTCGCACATGTCCAGGATAAGACGCTTGCGCATCTGGAACATCTGAGTGTTGTGGTCGCGGATTATGTAGGTCAGTGTGGCCTGCTCCACCCCACCCTGCATCTGGTACAGGTGGAAGAAGCCTTCGTAACCGGTGGTGCGTTCAGGCACCTCGTTCTCCGGCATCTGCTGGGCAAACTCCGTAGCCAACAGGGCGGCATTCACCATCTTGTCCTTGGCATAGCCGGGATGCACGCTCACACCATTCACGACTATCTTGGCACTGGCGGCATTGAAGTTCTCGTACTCCAGTTCGCCCACCTCGCTACCATCCATAGTGTAGGCCCACTGGCATCCGAACTTCTCCACATCGAAGAGGTGTGCGCCACAACCGATTTCCTCGTCGGGATTGAAGCACACACGCACCTTGCCATGCTTCACCTCGGGATGGGCCAACAGGTACGACATTGCCGTCATTATCTCGGCAATGCCTGCCTTGTCGTCGGCGCCGAGCAGGGTATGACCGTCGGTAACTATGATGTCCTCGCCCTTGTGCGCAAGGAGTTCGGGGAACTGGCTGACACGTGTCACGATACCTTCCGCTTCGTCCAACACGATGTCCGTGCCGTCGTAGTTCTCTATGATGCGCGGCTTTACATCAGCACCCGAACAATCAGGACTGGTGTCCATGTGTGCAATGAACCCCACCACAGGCACTTCCTCCAAGCCCTCGCTTGAAGGCAGAGTGGCATAGACATAGCCATGGGCGTCCATCTCCACCTCCTGCATACCCATCTCCTTCAGTTCCTCCACCAGATATTCCGCCAGACGCAACTGCTTCTCTGTACTTGGACACTTGCCCTCTGCCTCCTCGCTTGACTGGGTGTCGAAACCTACATACTTCAAGAATCTTTCTACTATTTCCTTTTTCATCATGTCCTTGTTCCTACGTTATTCTTCCGCA
>JAFVTT010000073.1 GCA_017503065.1 Bacteroidaceae bacterium
CAATATAAACGATGTGAGCAAGGTTCGTGCCTACTTTGCAACTAACGAGCGCGAACTCTTCATCGACGAGGAGAATGCTATGCCTTGGCGCGAGGAGAATGGCGAACTTTATGGCGAGACAACAACCTTCAATTCGGACAGAACCTTCACAATCACCGGCAAGAAGGACCTTGCACCCGGCCTTCACTACTTATGGATAGCATACGACATTTCCGAGTCAGCCAAGGAGGGAAACAAGGTAGACGCACGTGTAATATCATATACATTTGATGGAACGGAAATGAATGAAACCAATGGTCATCCTGCCCATCAGGCAGTAATATTCCTTTCCGAGGGTACTGTACTCATGCCTATGGACAAGGGCTCGCTTTACTACCGTATCCCATCCATCACAGTAACTGCTGATGGCAAGCGTCTTGTCACCCTTACCGATGACCGCAAGGCACACAATTCCGACCTGCCCTCACACTGCTATCTTGTTGCCCAGTATTCCGAGGACAACGGCAAGACCTGGAGCGACCCAGTAACGGTGGCAGGTACGAAGGAAACAGGCGGCCACTATGGTCATGGCGATGCGTCTATCGTGACAAACCGCGATAACGGCGAGATTGTGGGCATCATGACCAGTGCCGGCACTTACGGACACGGCTTCTTTGCCGGTACCGCCGCCGAGCCTCCACGCTGGAAGACAATCACCAGCCGCGACGGCGGTCTGACATGGGAAACTCCCGTTGACCATACCGACGACCTCTTCGGCGCCAACTGCGACAACCCCAAGACCAAGACCTGGAAGAGCGGTTTCTCTGGTTCGGGTGCAGCCCTCCAGAAGCGCGACGGCACTCTGGTGTCAAGTTTCGTCAATCGTCAGGCCGACAACAGCCAGCACTTCTACTTCTTCATGAGTAAGGACGGCGGACAGAACTGGTACGTAAGTGGCAATAGCGGTACAGACGGAGCCGACGAACCCAAGACTCTGGAGCGCAACAACGGTGACCTGGCAATCAGCGTACGTGCATCCGGTTATAACTTCCACAACTACACATCCGATGACGGTGAGACCTGGCACCTGGCACCCCGCACACGCTTCACAACCGGTATCTCCGGCAATGCATGCGACGGCGAGTACATGGTATGGTGCTCTACCTTGGAGGGCAATCCCTGGAATGTGGCATTGCAGACACTGCCCAATAGCGCTAGCCGACAGAACGTCAGCATAGCTCTGTCCACCGATGAGGGTGCTACTTTCGGCACTCCCAAGACCATCTGTCCCCGTGGTTCGGCATACAGTGCAGCTGTTGTCCTTCCCGACGGCACCCTTGGTGTATACTACGAAGAGAACGGTGTATTTGGTGGTTACACCATGCGTTTCGTACGTTTCTCTCTGGATTGGGCAAGTGACGGTATGTATAAGTTTACTGAGGACACTCCCTTCTTCCCAATCAAGTCAACAAACGAGACAGGTATAGAGGACGTCATCTCTTCACCGGAGACAAGTAAGGATAATGCCATATACGACCTGCACGGACGTCGTGTCAAGGAGGCAGGGGCTCAGGGTATATATATCCAGAACGGCAAGAAGGTATTCATTAACAGGTAGCCTATTCTTGAATAACAAGCATATTTATACCTATATATAATAAGGTGGCGATCCGAAAGGTCGCCACCTTTTTCTTTGTTTCACCCCATAGTTATTCAGAACGGGTAGTGTAAAAAGGTGATAGAAGTTTTTACTTTCCGTACCACCATACACCTATCTTGTAGGGGGTGTTTACTTCCGACCCGATTATGTGGGGGAAGAAGAACTGCCTCGGCATGTCAGCAATTGGGATTTATATCGTGTTTATCTTGTTTCTTATCCTTTCTTTTGCTATCTTTGTCTGAGTTTAACCTTAGATTTTACTAGTTATGGAGAAGCGAAGGATAGAATTCAGTCTCGTTTATCGTGACATGTTTCAGTCTTCTGGTAAGTTCCAGCCTCGTATGGATCAATTAGAGCGTATTGCTCCGGTAATAGTGAAGATGGGATGTTTCAGTCGTGTTGAAACTAATGGAGGTGCCTTTGAACAGGTGAACCTGATGTATGGCGAGAATCCCAACAAGGCGGTACGTGCCTTTACCAAGCCTTTCAGGGAGGCTGGTATCAAGACTCACATGCTGGATCGTGGTTTGAATGGTATACGTATGTTCCCGGTTCCTGCCGATGTGCGTAGATTGATGTACAAGGTGAAGCATGCTCAGGGTACTGATATTACCCGTATTTTCTGCGGATTGAATGATGTACGTAATATTATTCCTTCCATAAAGTATGCATTGGAAGCAGGGATGACTCCGCAGGCTACGCTGTGTATTACCAATTCGCCAATACATACGGCAGAATATTATGCCGCCATTGCGGAGCAACTGATTGAGGCCGGTGCACCAGAGATATGCTTGAAGGATATGGCCGGTATAGGTCAGCCTGCCATGTTGGGACAACTTACCCGTATGATTAAGGAGAAGCATCCGGATGTTATTATCCAATATCACGGTCATAGCGGGCCTGGACTTTCCATGGCGTCCATACTTGAGGTATGCCGCAATGGTGCCGATATCATTGATACGGCTATTGAACCTCTTTCATGGGGCAAGGTACATCCCGATGTCATTTCTGTTCAGTCCATGCTGAAGAATGCTGGTTTTGACGTTCCTGAGATTAACATGGAGGCTTACATGGAGGCACGTAAGCTGACGCAGGAATTTATCGATGACTTCCTCGGATACTTCATGAATCCGAGCAATAAATTGATGTCATCTCTGCTTCTTGGCTGTGGCCTTCCTGGTGGTATGATGTGTTCCATG
>JAFVTT010000074.1 GCA_017503065.1 Bacteroidaceae bacterium
GCCCTATCCTGGGATAGGCATATATGATGAACGCCCCGTATGCCAGGCACTTCACCGTAAAGAACGCCCAGAACCTCCAGTCTGTCTCCTGCAACGAACCTACCGCAATGGCCAGCACAAGCAGGGCCACGAACAGGGCCACCGCCGTGGCCACCACGGAAACGGTCACCACAGGATGCCGCGACAAACCGAAACGGCTCACTATGGGATACGTTATCAGCGTATGCGAGGCAAGGATACAACTGAGCAGGACCGACGTGATGGCACCGAAGCCAAGCAGATAGTGCGCGGCCAGGAAACCGAGGGCAAACGGCACGCAGTAGGTTATCATGCCGAACAGGAAGCCCTTGCGCCCATACTGGTGCACACTGCCCATGTTCATCTCCAGTGCGGCCAGGAACATGATGAAGTATATTCCCACCTGACCGAAGATTTCAAAACTCCTGTCCCTCTCTATGATGTTGAAGCCATGCTGGCCTATCATCACACCGGCCAATATCAAGCCTATGATGTGGGGCGTGCGGAGGCGGCGGAGCAGGATAGGAGAAAACAGGATAATCATCAGTACCACGAAGAACACCCACGTGGGGTCTGTGACCAATGCCATCGGCATGTGTATGGATGTCAGTATCTGAAGCATGTCCTGTGTGTATAATTTCATGCAAAGGTAAGGTTTTTTGTGCTATTTATAGGCAAGAGCACACCTTATTTATAATATTTTCCGTAATTTTGCACGCAAATTATCAAACAGAGTAATCAAAACAAAAAAAGATAAACCGATGAGAGTAGCGATTGTAGGCGCCAGCGGTGCCGTAGGTCAGGAATTCCTGCGCGTTCTGGATGAACGCAACTTCCCCATTGACGAACTGTTGCTTTTCGGCAGCCAGCGCAGCGCCGGAACCAAATACACCTTCCGTGGCAAGGAGATAGAAGTGAAACTCCTCCAGCACAACGATGACTTCAAGGGCGTGGACATTGCCTTCACCAGCGCCGGTGGCGGCACGAGCAAGGAGTTTGCCGAGACCATCACCAAGCATGGTGCCGTGATGATAGACAACTCCAGCGCATTCCGCATGGACGAGGACGTGCCCCTGGTAGTGCCCGAGTGCAATGCCAAGGACGCACTGGACCGCCCCCGCGGCATCATAGCCAACCCCAACTGCACCACCATCATGATGGTAGTGGCCCTGCAGGCTCTGGAGAACATCAGCCACATCCGCCGCATCCACGTGGCCAGTTATCAGGCTGCCAGCGGTGCCGGCGCCGCCGCCATGGCAGAACTGTTCGAGCAGTACCGCCAGGTGCTGGCCGGCGAGAAACCCACCGTAGAGAAGTTCGCATACCAGTTGGCCTTCAACGTAATCCCCCAGATTGACGTGTTCACCGACAACGGTTACACCAAGGAGGAGATGAAGATGTTCCACGAGACAAAGAAGATCATGCACACCGATGCCGACTGCTCTGCAATGTGCGTTCGCGTGCCCTCTCTGCGTTGCCACTCTGAGGCCATCTGGGCAGAGACAGAGCGTCCCGTAAGCGTGGAGGAGTTCAAGGAGGCTGTACGCAACGGCAACGGCCTGCGCCTTCAGGACGAGCCCGAGAAGAAGGAATACCCCATGCCCCTCTTCCTGGAGGGATGCGACGATGTCTACGTGGGCCGTATCCGCAAGGACATCAGCAACCCCAACGGCCTCACCTTCTGGCTGGTGAGCGACCAGATAAAGAAGGGTGCCGCCCTCAACGCCGTACAGATAGCCGAATGGCTCATACAGAACGACCCCAAGTTCCAGGGGTAAGGCAATGAGCGTCGTATGGCATAACATTGCGTAGCACACAACAACAACAAAGGAGGTCATCTTCACATCGAGATGGCCTCCTTTATTTATGATTGTTTTTTTGTTATGTCGCTTAGGAATTTCCCTTACGTTTTACTCCCATCCGCCCGGTACGCCTGTACCGCTTTCATACCAGCGTACCATGTGGACACGGAACTGGAGGGTGGAATAACCGGGAATCTTTCCGCTTCCCTCAGTGCCGTATGCCAAGGTGTAGGGGATGAAAATCATCCAGTCGTCGCCCTCTACCATATACTGGATGGCGGTGCTGAAACCTTCTATCAGATTGCGCACGCTCATCAGAGTGGGAGCCGAGGTTTCCGGATTGTACTCTCCGTAATAACTGGTATCAAAGACGTCTTGAACCATGCCCATCTCCGAACCGTTGCCCGTATAGTTGTAGGTGGGCATTAGCCAACCTCTATAACTGATATGGATGGAGTCGTTATAGGCAGGCGAACCTTTCCCTGAAGGATCTGTGCCACGCTCCAGGATGCGGATGCAGATGCTGTCCGTAACAGGACCTACGGAGGCCGTTGACCTGAAGAGGGACTTGTACATGCGCCATTGGCAGTGCTCCTCCCAATCTTCTCCATGCTCGGCCTTTGCCTGTGCTATGGCCTGACGGGCCACCTGCACGGTGTCTTCATACCACTTGGCATTGCGGCTTTGCCAATCCTCATAGGGATTATAGGTGTTGTCTGTCTCGCTACAAGACACCAAACCCAGTACAGCCGCAAACAATATATACAGATATTTCTTCATCAACTCTCCGGTTCGCTTTAAGGGGTGGATATGGAATAGGGATTAGAGCAACTTCTTCAGCAGGCTGGTGATGCTCACCTG
>JAFVTT010000075.1 GCA_017503065.1 Bacteroidaceae bacterium
GAGATGATGCCGCACAATTCCTTTGGTGTCAGGGCAGAGAGTATCATGCGTGCCGTGTTGGCGCCTATGCCGCTCACTGTGATGAGGAGCAGAAACACCTCACGCTCCACTTTGGAGGAAAAGCCCCACAACTGATATGCATCCTCGCGTATGGATTCGTATATCCACAACTTCACGTCCTCCTTGCCCTGTATGGAGGCATAGGTGTTCAGGGTGATGTTCACACCATAGCCCACTCCCATGCAGTCCACGGTGGCCATAGTAGGCTCCAGTTCTGCCAGTTTTCCTCTAAGATATTCTATCATGGATGTCCGTTATTTTTGCGTGCAAAGATACAATAATTTGCCCGATTCTCTTGCGTCTTTCACTCAAATATACTACTTTTGCACAGATTAACGCGTAAAGTGCAAAACCATATAATATGAAACTGAACATTGTTGTGCTTGCCAAGCAAGTACCCGACACACGCAACGTGGGACCCGATGCCATGACTCCGGAAGGCACCGTCAACCGTAGCGCTCTGCCTGCAATTTTCAACCCCGAGGACCTGAATGCCTTGGAGCAGGCACTGAGACTGAAAGACCAGAATCCAGGTACCACAGTTACAGTCATTACTATGGGACCCGGCCGTGCGGCAGAGGTAATCCGCGAGGCCATGTACCGCGGAGCCGACGGTGGCTATCTGCTTACCGACCGCGCCTTTGCCGGTGCCGACACACTGGCCACGAGTTATGCCCTTTCTACTGCCATAAAGCATGTTGCCCCCGATGTGGACCTGATTATCGGCGGCCGTCAGGCCATCGACGGTGATACCGCACAGGTGGGTCCGCAGGTGGCAGAGAAGTTGGGACTGAACCAGATAACCTACACCGAGGAGGTCCTGTCCTGTCAGGACGGCGTCATCCGTGTGAAGCGCCACATAGACGGTGGTGTGGAAACGGTGGAGAGCGCCCTGCCATGCGTACTGACAGTGAATGGCAGCGCTGCACCTTGCCGTCCGCGCAATGTGAAACTGGTAATGAAGTACAAGCGTGCCCTGGCTCCCATGGAGTTGCCCCAGGGCAGCGGATACGGAGACCTGCCCTATGCCTCTGAATACGAGAAGAAGGACTACCTGAAGTTGGGTCAGTTGAACTGTGCCGACATAGATGCCGACCTCAACCAGTGCGGTCTGGCAGGCTCGCCCACTAAGGTGAAGGCCGTGGAGAATATCGTCTTCAAGGCCAAGGAGAACAAGATACTGACAGGAAGCGACGAGGACATCAATGCCCTTGTTCAGGAACTTCTTGCAAGTCACACCATAGGATAAGAGAAGGAGGGACAAAGGATATGAACAACGTATTCGTATATTGCGAGATAGAAGGCACACGTGTTGCCGAAGTGAGCCAGGAACTGCTTACCAAGGGCCGTAAACTGGCAAACACCCTGGGTGTACAACTGGAGGCTGTGGTTGCCGGAAGCGGCATAACAGGCAAGGTGGAGGAGCAGATCCTGCCTTATGGTGTGGACCGTCTGCACATCTTTGATGCCGAGGGACTGAGCCCCTACACCAGCAAGCCTCATACGGCAGTGCTCGTCAACCTGTTCCGTCAGGAGCAGCCTCAGATTTGCCTGATGGGTGCCGATGTGGTGGGCCGCGACCTTGGCCCACGCGTGAGCAGTGCATTGCACAGCGGTCTTACCGCCGACTGCACCGCTCTGGAGATCGGTCCTCACGACGACAAGAAACTGGGCAAGCACTACGACAGCCTGCTCTACCAGATCCGCCCTGCCTTTGGCGGTAATATCGTGGCTACCATCGTCAACCCCGAGAACCGTCCGCAAATGGCAACGGTACGCTCCGGCGTGATGAAGGCAGAGATACTTGACCCGAACTACAAGGGCGAGGTCATCATCCAGGACGTTGCCAAGTTCGTTCCTGAAACGGAATATGTAACCAAGGTGCTGGACCGCCATGTCGAGGCTGCCAAGAACAACCTGAAGGGTGCTCCTATCATCGTGGCGGGAGGTTATGGCGTCGGTTCCAAGGAGGGCTTTGACCAACTCTACGAACTGGCCCGCGTACTGCATGCCGAGGTGGGTGCCAGCCGTGCCGCCGTGGATGCAGGCTTCTGCGACCACGACCTGCAGATAGGCCAGACAGGCGTTACCGTGCGCCCCAAGGTGTACATAGCATGCGGCATCAGCGGTGCCATACAGCATGTGGCAGGTATGAAGGAGAGCGGTATCATCATCAGTATCAACTCGGACGAGAACGCCCCCATCAACCAAATTGCCGACTATGTGATTAACGGCACCGTGGAAGAGGTCGTGCCCAAACTGATAAAGTACTACAAACAAAACAGCAAGTAACAATGGCTAACTATTATAGCGATATAAACGAAATCAAGTTCGAACTTGAGAACAGTCCGCTCATGCAACGCATAGTGGAACTGAAGGAACTGGACTATGCCGACAAGGACACGCACGACTATGCCCCGCAGGACTTTGCCGATGCCATGGATTCCTACGACCGTCTGCTGGACATCGTGGGCGACATCACTGGTAACGTGGTGGCTCCCAATGCCGAGGCTGTGGACGCCGAGGGCGCCCATCACGAGAACGGCCGTGTGCGCTATGCCTCAAAGACATACGAGAACC
>JAFVTT010000076.1 GCA_017503065.1 Bacteroidaceae bacterium
CCCTTTGTCCACGCGCCACAATCCACTATTGCACCCTCATGACTGATATCGTCCCAGATGATGTAGCAGTTCTCCTCTATGGGATTGACAACGAAACGCTTATAATGAAACATATACAACCTTTTTGGTTTCAAAGAATTCCTCCTCGAAGTAATCGCTGAGGTTTGTGATGAGGGTGTGCGCCTTCATGGGCAGTACCTCGTTTGCCAGTTCTCCGCCTTTCAGGCAGATGAGTCCGTTGGGCATGGCATTCTGTGCTTTGGGAGCAATGTTCTTGCGTACCAGTTTCACAAGGTCTGCCAGGGGCATTACCGCCCTTGATACTACAAAGTCGAATTTTTCCTTCAGGTTCTCGGCACGTGTCCATTCCGTGGTGACATTTGTCAGTCCCAAGGCTGTGCGCACTTCGTCGCAAACACGTATTTTCTTGCCTATGCTGTCCACAAGATGAAAGTGTACCTCAGGGAACATGATTGCCAAGGGTATGCCAGGGAAGCCTCCGCCTGTGCCGAGGTCCATGACGCGCGTGCCGGGCTTGAAGTTGATTATCTGTGCTATTCCCAGAGAGTGCAGGATGTGATGCTCGTAGAGATTGTCTATGTCCTTACGTGAAATCACGTTGATTTTGGAATTCCAATCCCTATAGAGGGCATCGAGTGCGGCAAAGCGCTGGCGCTGCTCTTCCGTTATGTTGGGGAAGTATTTGTTGATGAGTTCCATGATTCTTGTCAATTAGTCTTCAGGTATTGCTTCAGTGTGTCGTAACTGAGGCTTATGTATGTAATTCCGCTGGAATAGGGGGCAATGTCATATTGTCCGAAGCAGAAGATGATGCTGTCCTTGCCGAGGTGGAAATTCTCTGTCAGATACAGGTCCCCAAGACCCAGTATGCCCGTCTTCTCTATAAGTTCCTCGCGTGTGGAGCAGTCGTTGTCCTTCAGGAGTCTTGCCAGCATGATGTCCAGTATGGCCCGTTCGTGTGCGGTGTCCAGCACATCACTGATACTTATGGCAAGGCCAGTACGCTTGGAGAAGTTCAGCGTAAACGGTACGTAGGAACCGTGTGCTCCGCCTGTGTACATGTCAATGGCGTAGTGGTACACTATCACCGTGTCTGCGGCATCAGCAACGAAGCGTCCCTTCCTGCCGACGTGGTACGTGATTTCGCCGAATGTCTCGTCGTCGGGGTCATGGAATTCCGTCACCTCGGCCTTCAGCGCATCGATTTCCTTGGCCAGAGCAGTGGTGATGTCAGTGCGTATGTCGGCATCGTGACGGCCGGAAATACATTGCTCGTTAATCTTGGCATTTATGCTATCAGCCACTACACTTCCCGGTTTAAGGAAATGGAAGTCATAGTCTACGGAGATGATATCGTCCGTACTCTTGCTTATGTGCAAGGAATCAGTAACAAGAGGTGTTTCCTCCTTTTTATTGTCCTCCTTTCCGCCTTTGCCTTTCTGCACGCATGAGGCAAGAGAGAACACCGCTATGGCAAACAGGAATGTAAGTAGCAGGCTTTTCTTGGTTCTTCTCATGGGAATATTGTTCTTTTACTTCTTCTTATGGAAGATGATGTTAATGATGGTGATGGTACCCAGAATGTACGGGTAATATAAATAAGGTATGATGTCCAGCGGGTTTATGGAGGCCAAACCTGCGGCAATGAGCAGTTGTGCGCCCCATGGGATGATACCCTGTGTAAAGCACGACATGGTGTCCAGTATGGATGCAGAGCGTTTAGCCTCTATGCCGTATCGGTAAGAGATACTGCGTGCCACCGGACCTACGGCCAGAATGGCAATGGTGTTGTTCGCCGTGAGCATGTCCACCGCCACCACGGCACCCGCAATGCTCAGTTCTGCACCACGGCGCGAAGAAACGATGCGCCCCAGATTCATTATCAGCCAGTCAATGACTCCGCGCTTGCGCAACTGGTCGATTATTACGGCAGCCAGGATGGTTACGATAATCAGGTCATGCATGCCCAGTATACCCTTTTGCGTGGCTTCCCAGATGGATGCCATGTCCATGCTTCCGTCAAAAAATCCCAAAGCGGAAGCCGTCAGGATGCCCATAATAAGCACCCATATCACATTCATGCCAGCCAAGGCAAGAACAAAGACTACTAGATAGGGCAGTATGTTCAGTGGATTGCCTAAATTCAGTGCCGTCTGCGATTCTATTCCATAGCCCAGAAACATGTATGCCACCACGGTCAGAAGTGCTGCCGGCAGGGCAATGAGGATGTTGGCCTTGAATTTGTCCGACATCCTGCATCCCTGGGTCTTGGTGGCCATTATGGTTGTGTCCGAGATGAAGGACAGGTTGTCGCCGAACAGGCTTCCTCCCACCACCACTGCCGTGGCCATGGGCACATTGGCTGATGTTGCCGTGGCTATGCCCACGGCAATGGGTGTCAACGCCGCAATGGTTCCGCAACTGGTACCTATGCTCAGGGACACAAGACATGCCGCTATGAACATTCCCACCAGGATGAAGTTTCCCGGCAATATGGCCAACGTGAGGTTTACCACACTGTCCACACATCCCATCTCCTGCGCTATGGAGGAAAAGGCACCAGCCAGGATGAATATCAGAAGCATGAGCATGATCCCCCCGTTGT
>JAFVTT010000077.1 GCA_017503065.1 Bacteroidaceae bacterium
GCAGGTCCAGCATACGATAGTAGTACTCATCCAAATCCAGCGTGCCGTCCTTGTCCAGAATATTGAGTTCCGCACCAAGCATCAGTTTCACACCATACATCTCGCGCGGCACAACATGGAGGTTGCGGAAATATATGGGGTCGCACGTACCGGGGATACCGGGTGCATGTTCCGTTATTCCCAGTATCTCCAAGCCACGCTCAGCGGCCTCGCGAGCCATTTCCTGCATCGTGCTGTAGGCATGGCCTGACACTATGGTGTGCGTGTGCACATCCAGTTTAGGCATCAGTTGCATTATGCCTCGGCCTGTGGGGTTGTGGGCACCTGCGGTGCGGCATTGCGTGGGAAGCGCAGATTGTCGCGCATGAACTGCTGCGGGTTCACCAACGGCAGCATGGCACGGGGGAAACCGGCATCGTCGGTGCGCACGGCCAGGATGCCACGGGCTGCGCCTATGGTGATGTCTGTCAGGTGGTGCACCAGACCTACGGGCAGTATCCACTGGTCTCCGTTCAGGTCATACATGGACGACCATGACTCGCGGGAGAACTCGAAGACGGTCTCCACACCCAACATCATCTGCGTGATGTCGTTCTTCTTGTATTCTATGTTCAGCAGACAGCGAACCAGACGGTTCTGTGTGTCGCTGCTGAAGTTTATCTGGTTGCCTACCTGCAATTCGCCCTCGGGCCACTCGTTGCAAAGGGTTACGAACTGTACCTGACGGACGTCGTTCAACTTGAACTGAATCTGTATCTGCTGTTGCTTGCTCATATTGTCTTCCTTAATTATATTTATACCTTATATATATTATATAGTCTTTCGGGGTGTAAAGGTACAACATTTCTTTCTAAAACGCCTACAAAACCCGGCGCAATGGCACTATTCTGCAAAAATAATCGTACTTTTGCACCGACACTCATCATACCCGACACATGCAAGCAGAGCAACTTTCCCTCTTTGACGACTTCGATGCCGCCCCCACTCTCCCATGCCCGTTCCTCGGACGCAAGGTGGTGGCAACAGGCACCTTTCCACAGAGCCGCCAGACTCTCCGCAGCACCTTGCTGAAACTTGGTGCGGCCGAAGTGCGCTATGACAAACTGCAACGCAACACGCACTTCCTGCTTGTCGGCGAGAACCCCGACCCCGAGGTCATCAACTACTGGCGCCTCTACGTGCACGACGGTTACAACATCCGCCACCTTACGGCAGAGGACCTGCAACGCATACAGCATGGAGAATACTCGGCCTATCAGGTGCCGGAGGACATGCCCAAGGAACTGTACCTGACACAGGAGCATCTCCATTGGGCCGCTCCCGAGATAAGCGGACTGAAGAACACACGACAGACTTCACCCCTGGCGCTGAATGCCCCCGATGTCCTCTACAACAAGGAAATATTCGTCCACACCTCCATCATGGACACCATGCCCACACTGGCACAAGCCCTCGGTTGCCTCGGCGCCTATGCCAATACCGGGATGGCGGACGACACGGATTGCATCCTCATCCCCAAGGACATGCCACGAAACATCTGCCAGGCCGTAGAGGACTACTACAACTCCAGCCGTGCCACACAGTTCAACCTCCCCTTCATCATCCTGGAGGACCTGCTGGCATATCTCCAGCATCGGGCACAACAGTTCCCCGACCCCACCCTCTCATCCCTAATAATCCCCTAAGGACCCTAAGGACCCTAAAGACCTTAAAGACTCTAAGGACCTTTTAAAAAACCCAAAACCATCAACAATGAAAATCAGAGTAGGATTCGGATTCGACGTACACCAACTTGTAGAAGGCCGCGACCTCTGGCTTGGAGGCATCCGCCTGGAGCACACCAAGGGCCTTCTGGGCCACAGTGATGCCGATGTGCTCATACATGCCATCTGCGATGCCCTGCTTGGCGCCGCCAACATGCGCGACATCGGTTACCACTTCCCCGACACCGGTGCAGAGTTCAAGAACATAGACAGCAAGATTCTCCTGCGCCGTACCGTGGAAATCATTGCCACCAAGGGATACCGCGTAGGCAACATAGACGCCACCATCTGTGCCGAGCGCCCGAAACTGAAGGCCCACATCCCCTCCATGCAGGAATGTCTGGCCGAATGTATGGGCATAGACGCGGACGACATCAGCATCAAGGCCACCACCACGGAAAAACTCGGCTTCACCGGCCGCGAGGAAGGCATCTCCGCCTATGCCACCGTGCTGATAGAGGGATAAACCCAAAACATCTTCATGTAATCTGCCAACATAACGACAACACAACACTCCTTTTTCACGCAGAGAACGCAAAGAACGCAGAATTCCACATATATATCAAATCATGCCAGCCTCTGCGATCTCTGTCGTAGCAAAGCTTGCGACTAATCCAGCGACAGCGCAAACAGTACCAAAATCTCCGCGTAATCTGCGGCCTCTGCGTGAAAAAAAGCACAGAGCCCTTCCCAATTCCACGCAGAGAGCGCAAAGAACGCAGAACATAGCCAAGTACCGCAATAAGAAAGACAGCACTGAATATCTCCGCGTA
>JAFVTT010000078.1 GCA_017503065.1 Bacteroidaceae bacterium
CCTCGTACTGCTCCCTGTTGAGGTAGCGCTTCAGGGCGAAGACGTCCTCGGGGGAATTCTCGTCCATTGGCGGATTGGCGGCAGAGCGGACAAGGATTACACCATAGCAACTGAAACCGACCAGTATCAGGGTCACACAGGACAGGACAAGCCTTTTCGTTCCGTGCCAGCGCCACAGCCCCCAGGCAATCAGTACGGAAAGCAATAATATAAAGGCAAGAAGCCCGGAATTGAAGGGAAGTCCCAACAGGTTTACGGCCAGCAGTTCTGCCCTGCCTGCCAACCACAACACTCCGGGTATGAGTCCGTAGAGTATGCCGCCAAGCAAGGCAAAACTTATTAGCAATGCCTTGCAGATGCCACACATGCCCACGTTCCGCGTTCTACGGAAGTAATACACCAGCACCATGGCCGGTATGCAGAGCAGATTCAGCAGATGCACACCTATGGACAGACCTATGAAATATGATATGAGCAGAAGCCAACGGTCAGAACCAGGGGCATCCGCCTCCTCGTCCCACTTCAGCATGAGCCAAAACACCAGGGCAGTAAGGAAACTGGAATAGGCATAAACCTCCGCTTCCACCGCAGAATACCAGAAGGAATCGCTGAACATGCAGGCCAGTGCGCCCACCAGCGCGGAACCTTCAATCAGGAGGAGATCCTGCATACGCTCCACCTCGCCATAACCGCATAGCAGACGGCGCATCAGGTGGGACACCGTCCAGAACAGAAGCATGATGCACCCGGCACTGAGCAGGGCAGACATGATGTTCACCATGTATGCCACTTGGGACGGGTCGGAGGCAAACTGGGAGAAGAGGTTGGCCGTAAGCATGAAAAAGGGCGCGCCTGGCGGATGGCCTATCTCCAGTTTATAGGCGGAAATGATGAACTCGGAGCAGTCCCACAGGCTTGCCGTAGGCTCTGCCGTAAGACAATAGACCGTGGCGGCAATGGCAAACGCCACCCACCCCATGATGCGGTCTACAAGATTGAATCGGAACTTTTGCATGATTGCACGGATTTGGTTTCTCCGGCAAAGATATGAAGGAGCGGCATACCTTCATGCAAAACCTACCTTACATTACCCTTACAATTACGCGAGGAAGCAGCACGGCACAGCGCTTCCGGCATCAGTCCTGTGCAAAATCGCCCTTTTCATCGGCAAGGACATATTCCCGTCCTCTCTTGTTCTCTATCCTGTACGAAGAGGATTGTCTGGACAGGGAAGACTTCATGTGGCGAATGAATTCGATTGGTACACATTGAGAATTTCGGCATATACAAGATGGATTCCTTTGAGGATTTCGGCATTTTTTATTCTTTTCCCTTTAATAACTGGGATTTTATATCTACCTTTACACCGAATAAAATTAAAAAACGATGGCAGAAAGAATATTTAGGCGCAAGATCTATGAGCAAATGCTGAGTTGGAAACAAAATCAGCACGGGACAACCGCACTTCTTATTAGGGGTGCAAGACGTGTCGGCAAATCCACTGTTGCCGAGGAGTTTGCCCGCCATGAATACGAGAGTTACATATTGGTTGACTTCTCAAAGGCAACACAGGCAATACATCGTTTGTTTGAAGATGTCTCCAATTTAGACTACATCTTCACCCAGTTGCAACTTAACTATCGGACAAGCCTGAAACCACGCAAGTCGGTCATCATCTTTGATGAAATACAAAAGCAGCCATTAGCCCGTCAAGCCATTAAAACACTTGTGGCCGACGGACGCTACGATTACATTGAAACAGGCTCTCTGTTGAGCATCAAACGTAAATGGAAATCAGCAGGCAAGAATAGCCACCAGAACAATATTCTCATTCCCAGTGAGGAGACACGCCTTGATATGTATCCTATGGACTATGAGGAGTTTCGTTGGGCATTGGGAGACGATCAGACAATTCCCATTTTGCGTACAATGTTCGACAATTTGAGTCCACTGAGTGACGATACGAATCGTCGTATGATGCGCGATTTCCGTCTGTATGTTTTGGTTGGAGGCATGCCCCAGGCAGTCAATGACTACCTTGACACACACGACATGAGCATTGTTGACCAACGCAAGCGCAGCATCCTTGACCTATACGATGAGGATTTCTACGACTTGGATCCATCAGGCCAAACCTCTGACCTGTTTCACGCCATTCCTGCTCAACTAAGCAGTAACGCATCTCGCTATCAGATTAGTAGCGTGATTGAAGGTGGCAAACTGGATCGTTTGAGAGGTCAGATAAATATCCTCAAAGATTCCATGACCGTCAATATAGCTTATCATGCTAACGACCCAAGTGCAGGACTGGCATCACACATCAACCGCGACCAGTTCAAATTGTTTTGCGGAGATACGGGGCTGTTTGTCACTCTCGCTTTCTGGGACGATAAATTTACAGAGAACGCCATTTACCAGAAATTGCTGAGTGACAAACTGAAGGCTGATGTGGGCTATGTCTATGAGAACGTGGTTTCGCAGATACTGACAGCCGCCGGAAATAAGTTGTATTACCACACGT
>JAFVTT010000001.1 GCA_017503065.1 Bacteroidaceae bacterium
ACCCGCATTTGACCGGAGGCAGTGCCCGAACGTATGGAAGCTGCACGGCAAACAAGTTACACAATTCAAACTATCAAACACTATGTATTTGAATTCAGAGAAGAAGACCGAGCTCTTCACCACCTATGGCAAGGGTGCTGCCGACACAGGTAGCGCTGAGAGCCAGATCGCATTGTTCACTTTCCGCATCAAGAACCTCACCGAGCACATGAAGCAGAACCGCAAGGACCATAGCACCGAGCGTGCTCTGACCGGCCTGGTAGGTAAGCGCCGCGCCCTCCTGAACTACCTGAAGAAGCGCGACATTACCCGCTACCGTGCTATCGTTAAGGCTCTGGGTCTGCGTAAGTAATGCATTATCCGGTCTTCTGCCTAACAGAAGTAACTGCACAAGGAGGTTGCCCAGTGGGCAGCCTCCTTTATTATTTTTGATTCCGTCAAGAAAACTCGCATTCAACATAAATGCGAACTTTCCTGTGTTCATTTAATCGTTTGCCTTTTTTTCTCGCACGCTTATGGCATAGTTGCTAAATTCGTAAACACTTTGCTGAGGTTTTCTTAAAAAAACGTAATTGGCAACAGAAAAGATTACTAAATCTGTTGTATTTTTTATTGAACCATTACCTTTGTGAAAAAATAAACACGAAAAGCGCACTATGGAAGACCAAATCAGACAAATAGCCAACTCCTTTGCAGTTGAATATTGCAGCGATGCCATCTATCCCGCACATCTGTTCAAAGCCATGCTTCACAAGGAGGCAGGACTGATTCACTTCATTGAAACGGAACTGAACAAGGACTATTACTATCTGCAGGAATGGGCAGACGTGCAGATGCAGCTTTCCCCCCGCGCCACCAGACCTTCCAAGGACCTGAACCTCTCTGAAGAGTCTATGGCAGTAATGGAAGAGGCCGAATCGTACCAGATGCGCTTCGGTCTGGAGCAGTGCGACCCCGTCTGCATACTGGCATCTCTGGTCACTCCAGGCGTAGGTTTCTCCTTCGACCAGTTGAAGACCCTGCCATTGAATGCTTCGGAGATATGCGACAAGATGGGCACGGGCACACAGGTAAGTCCCGATACAGTGGCATCTGCTTCGTCTTACGCTTCCGGCAGTGCCAAGGGAGGAGGCAACATACAGAAGTACTGCATAAACAAGAGCGAAGAAGCCCTGGCCGGCAAACTGGGCAGCATAGTGGGCTTCGAGAACGAGATTTCCACCATCTATGAGATATTGGGCAGGAAGACCAAGTCCAACCTGCTCATCACCGGCGAATCGGGTGTGGGCAAGACCTCGCTCGTTAACGGTTTTGCCATACAACTGGCCAACGGACGAGTGCCAGGCTTCCTGAACAATGCCGTGGCATACGAACTGGACCTGGCAGCACTCTCGGCCGACGCTTCATACAAAGGCGAGGTGGAGGACCGCTTCAAGAAACTGCTGGCCGAAATCAAGGAGCAGAAGAATGCCATCCTTATCATAGAGTCCATAGACAAACTGTTTGACAAGCAGGGCACACTCTACGGAGCCGCCACCATGCTGAAACAGGAACTGGGCAAGGGCAGCGTGCTACTGCTATGCACCTCATCCATAGACGGTTTCACAAAAAACATAGAGACCGACAAGGAGTTGGTGAACAAACTGGAGCGCATAAGCATAGAGGAACCGAATGCCGACCTTTGCCTGCGAATCCTGAAGGGTGCCTCACAGGGTTATGAGACATTCCACGGACTCCGTGTGGACGAAACGGTAATGGCCGATGCCATCCGTCTGGCAAAGCGCTATCTGACCGAGAAGGCCCTGCCAGACTCCGCTTTCGACCTGATAGACCGTACCATGGCCCTGCTGAAGACCATGAACGACATGTCCGGCAAGGACCTGCAGGCCATACAGGAGAAACTTGACGTGCTCTCAGGAAAAGCAGGGAATGACGAAGAAACGGAATCACTGATGAAGGAACTGGATTGGCTCAACTATGAACTGATGAACAAGGTGAGCTGCATCCTGCTTGCACAACTGGACACAGATACCGACTTCAGCAAGATACCTACTGTTCAGGAGCGTCTGGACTACCTGCAGAAGACTGTCAGCCAACTGGTGGAACTCAGCGCAGAGAAGCGTACCGCCCTGGACAGCGCCGATCTCTATGCCGTAGTGGCAAAGCAGACGGGCATACCTCTGGGCAAGGTGCAGTCAAAGGAGCGCGACCGTCTGACCAACGGCGAGGCTACACTGAAGAAGCGCGTTATCGGTCAGGATCATGCCGTGAAGATAGTGCTGGATTCCGTGTTCGAGTCCCGTTCCGGCCTGAACAAGAAAGGCCAGCCCATGGGTTCGTTCTTCTTCCTTGGTCCCACGGGTACAGGTAAGACCGAGTTGTCCAAGGCTCTGGCAGCCTTCCTTTTCGAGGATGAATCCTCGCTGATCCGCTTCGACATGTCCGAGTTCAAGGAAGAACACTCTGTGGCGCTCCTATATGGTGCACCTCCGGGCTATGTAGGCTATGAGGAAGGCGGTCTGCTGGTAAACAAGATACGTCAGAAACCCTACTCCGTGGTGCTGTTCGACGAGATAGAGAAGGCACACAAGTCTGTATTCGACCTGTTCCTGCAGATTCTGGACGAGGGCAAACTGCACGACCGTCTTGGACGCGTGGGCGACTTCTCCAATGCACTGATACTCTTTACCTCCAACATAGGCAGCCAGTTCATAGTGGATGCCTTCAACCAGGGCAACATCCCACAGAACAACGACCTGATGGACATCATGCAGGGACACTTCCGCCCCGAGTTCCTGGCACGCCTTACGGAGATTGTACCCTTCTCGCCAATCATGCCGGAGGGTGTGGTACGCATCTTCGACATACACCTGAAAGGTCTGCTGAAACTGCTCGAGGAGCAGGGCATAACCCTGACCATGACCGACGAGGTGAAGCAGGAAATAGCCATGAAGGGCTACAACCAGCAGTACGGCGCCCGCCCGCTGATAGGTATCATACGCAAGGAACTGCGCCACCCATTGTCCAAACTCATCATCTCGGGCGCAATAAAGTCTGGCGACAATGTGGAGGTGAGGATAACCGACGGCAAGCCCGACTTTGTGGTAACAGGTTCCAAGTAGGCATACCTTATAAATATATAGGATAAATATAAAAACAATATAAACCTTAAAACAATTTCTATTATGGCAATGAAAGAGAATTTCATCTCGATGGCTCCAGATGAAGAATCCAATGCGAAAGTCTCTCCGGTCGACAACAACAAGACCCTGATGATTGACCAGTACACATCCGATGCAGAACCCGGCAACCCGGAGTTCGTGGAGGACATCCAGTGCATCGCCGACGCATTTGCACACTTCAAGCCCAAGGTGGAGGTGGATTTCGTGGACGACGAAGGCGGTTCGGTAAACGAAGTGCTCGAGTTCAACGAACTGCGCGACTTTGAGGCTCAGGGCGGCAAGGGCAAACTGGTATCAAACAGCCAGTTCCTATCCGGCGTGAAGCAGAAGATAGACACCAGCGCCAAGATACGCAAGAGCATTGAGCAGAACCGCAAACTGCGCGACATCCTGAAGGACGCTTCGGCACGTGAAGAACTGAAGGAAATGCTTCAGGCAATGTTGGAAGAATTGGAAGGTAACAAATAAAAACTATTAGTCATGGCTGAAACAGAAGCAAAAAAAGCAATTATAACCGAACAGGCTGCAGGTGCAGAAGTTCGTTCCGCAGAGAAGAAGGATACCTCCAAGTTGTTGTCTGCCTTTGGTGGTTTCAATGCCGTACGTGGCTTCATGCCCGATGCCGACAACCTGAACCCTGCCAAGAAGGCTGCCAAGGCTGTCTTCCTGAGTGACAAGCGTTTCAAGGACAAGCGCGAGACCCTGATCAACGACATCAAGGGCTGGCTGGAGATTCTGGACGAGGGTCACGGCAGCGCCACAGAGTTTGTGGATGCATGCAAGGCCAAGGAGGAGAAGTTTACAGGCGTGCTGAGCCAGGGCATTACCGATGCTCTGTATGCTACCCAGAACCTGGAGCGCTCTTACCGCTCTCTGGACTCTTTCTTCAAGACTGCCAATGCAGAGAAGGTGAAGAACCTGCGTGTGATCAACGTATATAAGGACGACATCGCCGATGACGATTCAGGCTTTGCACAGGAGGTGGACAATATCCTGCGCGGCGGCTTCGACCGTCTGAGCCTGAAGGACTGCTACAGCCTGATGGTTGTTCCAGGCAACGTGTTCCAGGACAAGGTTTCCCTGCTCCAGTGGGCAAAGATAGCCTTCAAGTACAAGGTGATGCTCATTACCGACCATGCCGACGAATACTCCTTCGACGACCTCTTTGCCAACACCGAGGGCTACAAGGACAGCGACATCGAATTGCAGAACGTTATCATGACCGCCAACTGGCTGGTTGGCCGCGAGGCAGAGAAACTGTCTGAGGACGAGAAGGAAAATGCAGCATTCTACATTGCCGGTTCCGGTGCCTTGGCAGGCAAACTGTACGACGAGAGCGCAAGCATGGCACAAGGTGCAGGCGGCAAGAAGTACGGTACTCTGGACGGTGTGAAGGGCGTGAAACTGGACCTGCTCAAGTCCGAGATAGCATCTCTGATGGACAACCAGGTTATCCCCATGGTATACTCCGAGGGCCGCGTGATGGCATTCAACAACTCCACCCTGTACAACGGTGACAACACCGCCATGAAGGAGTACCCCATCGTACGCGTTTTCGACTGGGTGAAGAAGGTGCTGATGAACTTCGTTCACGAAGTGGCATTGGAAAACTGGGATCCATACAACTCTCCCAAGAACCTGAAGGCAAAGATCCAGGCATTCCTGAACGACTACAAGGGCTATGGCAACCTGTTCCAGAACTACGAGATAAAGGAACCCACACAGGATCCCGTCACAAAGCGCATTACCTGTGACATCAGCCTTACACCCTTCTATTCTGCCAAGAACTTTGTCATCAAGGTGGCTGCCGACAAGAAGGACAAGGAAGCACAGATGGCATAATGCAGTCTAACATCACACATACAACAGTAAAAACCTAAAACAAAGAAACTATGGCAAAGACACCTGTTAAATTGGAGATTGACGGTTACAAGGAACGCGAAGTGCTCATGGTAACCTACGAATTTGATCAGGCAACCGACGTAGAGGGCCAGATGTCTGGTATCCCCCGTGGCGGTAAGATAAAGATTAGAGTTAAGGCACACAACGACGGCACCCCCGACCTGCTGGCATGGATGGTGGAGCGCAACCTGCCCAAGAACGGCGTTGTTACCTTCATGGAAACAAAGACCGGCAAGGTGATGAAGACCATCAAGTTCACCAATGGCTATTGTATCGACTTCGACGAGAAGTGGGAAGACAAGAAGGGCCACTTCGAGGAGATCGTAATCACATGCCAGAAGATCGAGTTCGAATCCGTAGTGTTCGAGAACGACTGGGCTTGATACCTTAGTTCTAATCAGTAATTAAAAACATTTGATGCAATATGGCAGAGAATTTGACACCTGTACAGCTTGAAGTCGGTGGCTTCGAGGTACGTGAAGTGATGTTGATAGATTATAAGTTCAATCAGGAAGTAGACCGCGAAGGCCAGATTTCCGGTATTCCCCGTGGCGGCCGCATTACCATCCGCGTGAAGGCCATGAACGACGGCAACAACCAGTTGCTTCAGTGGATGCTGGCTCCCAACGACCCGCGCGACGTGAAGGTTACATTCTTCAACACCATCGACGGTTCCACCATGAAGGAACTCAATGGCACAGGTTGCTATTGCGTACACTTCATCGAGAAGTGGGAAGACGGCATGGGCCACTACGAAGAGATTGAAATCGTTTGCCAGGAACTGAAGAACGGACCCGTAGAGTTCGTCAATCCCTGGAGATAACACAGCATTATCAGGGCACAGGCTGACCGGAAGGGTTTCCTGTGCCCTGCTTTTTCTTCTAAAAAACCAAAACTATGTCATTATCGGCAACCCTACAGATTGGTGACAACCACATCGGAGTCTACAACCGCCAGTACAAGGTTGTACGTTGCCAATACAACTTTTCCCGAGGCTATAACTTCCGCATGCCGGATACCGTGGCACGCAACAAGAGCATAGCCATTACCATTGTCGCACCGGGCAAGGAAGACCTCAGCCTGTACGACTGGTACATAAACCGCACCCTGTTGAGCGGACGAATCGTGTTTGACCTCTCCGGCCAGGCCATGTTCGATGAGAACCCCAAGATTCTTATGTTCGAAGGAGCATCGTGCTTCTCGTTGAGCGAATCCTACCACATAGACCAAGAAACCCGCCGTCTCCTGCACATAGAAATCACAGCTGAGGAAACGACGGTGGACTCCATATCCTTCAAGAACTACTAACCGCCTCCACTATACCTATATATATATTATCATGCCTGAATACATGTCCAAGCAACTAAAGGCCGTGATGTTTCTGGACGACATCACCGAAGGGATACCTTTGCGTCAGGAAAACGGCTTCACAGTACAGCATTTCGACTACTCCTGTTTCAGAAGCAGGGATAAGGCTGGAGTGCCATTCGGTCCATCCAATGCTTCGCTGATGCAGATTACACTGAAGACCATCTCCTCCGACGGATACAAGGAACTGTACCAGCGCTTGGACAGTATGGAACAGTTTGCTTTCTCCTTGATTTTCAATGCTTCCTACGATGACTTCCGCATCCTCCAGGACTATGCTGATGCCATGATAGTGAACGGCTACGTGGTGGAGGTAGAGGAACTCTTCGATACCATGGACCCACAGCACAACGGCATGACTCTGAACATGAAGATTCTGCTACACTCGCTGGACTATATCGGAAGCAGAGTGGAAAGGAAACTTATGGTTAATCAATGATACCTTACGACACTACTATGGCAGAAAACACAAGCACCAATAAGGCATATTATCTAAATTCTTCATCAATAAGTCTGGAAGTAGGGAAACAGAGTACTATTTCTGTCTATCCATACCCAGGCACACCTGAGATTGGTGACGATGATGAGGTTTTATGGATAAGCGACAACTCCACAGGCGTCTCTGTTGAAAATAAGGGTTCAAATACAGCCACGATAAAAGCACTGGTTGCAAATTTAACAGCTACGATCAGTGTAACTGTAAACGGTATTGCTGTAGCAGACACATGCAACGTTAGTGTCTTCGGAGTCTCCATAGACAGCATTGCCATTAGCAACACAAGTCTATCCCTAAACGAAGGGGCTTCCGGAGCACTTTCTGCGAAAGTTGGGCCAGAAAATGCCTCGGTCAAGGGAGTTAAGTGGAGTAGCAGCAACGAGAATGTGGCAACAGTTGATCAAAGCGGCAATGTACATGCCCTTAGTGCTGGCGTCGCCACTATCTCTGCAGAGACAACAGGAACCAATTCCCAAGGGCAGCATCTGACGGCGTCGTGCTCGGTAGCAGTGGAGGTAGTGACCAAAGACAGCGTTGTCGCTTTTGCCGACAATTATGCGAAACAATTTGATGAGAATGCAGATTCCAAATATTGCGTTACGCTGAATACGTTCCTATACGTTGATAAAAAGTACACGATACCCCTTTTACAAGGAAGGAAGGTAGACAAGGCAGACGAGAAATCCATTCCTGCATTGCTTCTCACATCCATATCCTATCACAAGGAAGTATATAAACCGGGATTTTTGGAACTTGTCATTGAAACAGAGGCTTCCATGTCTGCATTTTCTGGCACCGTTACTTTGGAATATGATAAACAAGTCGTGGCCTCCACCTACCACATTTTCGAGAAGAGGAAAAAAAACAAATACGTCACCCTCCGGGCATACAGCGTGGACAAGTTCCTGACCATAGACAAATTCAGCCAGGCATTTACCGGCAAGACGCTCATAGAGGACATTGTAAATGCCACCTTGAAAAACTATAAGAAATCGGAAAGCAAGATTGAGGTATTCTGCGACAATGTAACATGTGTAGACAAAGAGTATTCGAACATTGCCAATCTGAGGCACCTTAAGTACGTTTCCACTACGGCAAGTGAAACCCATTACCTTTATAATGGGGAAATCATAACGAGTGAAGATAAGGATAGACTCGATGATGGAGAAAAAAGTAAAGTAAAGTATTATTATCCAACTATAGAACCTTCACTTCCATACAATGTTCAATTCGAAGAGAGTTTTTACGACTTTCTTGTGCGTATATGCAACCGCAACGGTGAATTCCTCTATGTCGAGGATAACAAACTGCATGTGGGAATTCCAGAAGCAGGCACCGCAGTTACCATTACTGGCGATGGTGCTTATGAGATAGAAGAGACCGAAGCAGAAGAGATGTATGACGTCAGCACTGTATCGGGGAATACACTCTTTCCTGCAGAATACTATAAACCCATAAGAAAGCTGGATGATGACTTTGCCAAGAACGAAGACTATTATATCGGCAGAGCCATTGGCCTAAACCTTCTAAAACCTGTCGTTGAATCACAGAACATTCTGGATTCCGCCCCCCAAACAGCCATGGCATTGGCAGCCACGTTTGGTATATCAGAATCATTCAAGAAGAAAGCAAATGAGGGATTTATAAAAAATTTCGGCGACTACAGGAAAGGAGACATATACCAGTTTGTTAATAGTGAGTCTTCAACCTTCGACAACAGTTTTTACACAAATATTCTTAACTACGAAAAACAGGCAGAACAGCATAAGCTCATAGTCACCAGTTCCACATACAAGTCGCACAAACTGGGTGATACTGTAATTTTTAATGGCAATAATTATGTTGTCTGCCAAATCACAGGCGGCGCGAAAATAATAGATGGTCCCATAAGTCTAGGGGCAGAAAACATACAAAGGTACAGGGAGGAATTTGAGATGGTCCTGCTTCCATACATAGCCAAATCCGATTCTGACGTGACCTACCCGTACCCCATGCCCTTGTTGGACAAGCGTGTCCGCAAGGCCACTGCGCAGCGAGCCATAGTGTCTGCCAACAACGATCCTATGCGATTGGGCAGGGTCAGGGTGCTTTTTGATTGGCAAGACTCCGAAGACTCAGGAAATGCCTCCCCCTGGATAAATGTGGCATACCCGATGGCATCGAAGGATTCAGGTTTTATGTTCCTGCCTGGGGTTGGCGATACAGTTCTTGTTGACTTTGTGGACGGCAATGTGGAGCACCCATATGTGGTCGGTTCGTTTTACCGTGAAGATAGGCTTCCCTCCTTCCATGCATCCACGCAAAACGCAGGCCTTGTAAAGTCCATCACTTCGTCCAACGGACATCACCTCACTTTCACCGACTTGTCTGGCGCCCGATTCGGAGCCAATCTGTTTCCATGGACATATCTGTCCAAGTTTGGCATCATGGATCAGTTGGGCTTCATGCCTGATGACAACAGGTTGGGTGGCGGCTTCGAACTGGCAGACTATTATGGATTCTACTCCATCACCGGTTCCACGCACGAACGCAAGGTGAGCATAAAGTCTCCCTTTGGTGATGTCTCCATCGATGCCTTCCAGGGCATCACCATCAGCGCTCCGTCGGGCAACATAAAGATAGAGGGCAAGAACGTGGACATCATTGCACGCAACAATCTGTCCATCACCTCCGGCACCAACATTGCCCAACCACGCTGGGGAAGCCGTGACGCAATGGACTATAATAAAGTGAATGACAGTAAGGGAACCACGATTAGGAAAGTTGCAAAGTATCTGGGTATCGATCATATGTTGGCACCATGGATTGTTGGTGTTGGAAGGGGTATACTAGACCTCTCTCTATACAGAACCTGGTTGGAAGTGCTGTTTAGGCCCGTAGGAGGCAGCCTGCTTATAAAGTCACATCGTTTCATGAAACTGGAAGCCGGCAAGGGTAGAACAGCAATCCATACAAGTTTTGCCAAGCATGCAGTAGTCAAAAATGCGGTAAAGTGGTTCTTCAGTTCCTCTTTTGTCGCCAAAGCCTCCAAGGATCAGACAATGGCCGACATAGTGGCTTACAAGGCTGACATTATAAGAGATTGTAAGTTGATCAATGGTATTTATTGTGCTAATGGTAAATTGGACAAACTTTTCCAAGAGATACAACGATGTGCAGTTAGTACTCCGCCGGTACTGCGAAGATATCTTCAGGAGCAGATCAAAAAAGTATCCTCCGGAGATTGCCATCCTTACTTTAGACCGGCTAACGATATTTACAAAGAAATCATAGGTGATTTGAATGCCATTAAAAAAGAATGGAGCCCAGACCAAGTTGTTGGAAGAATCACAGACATAAATAATTGGATTAATGGTCTAACAGTAAGAGTGGGCAATGGAGTTCAAGTGACAATTACGGATGGCACAGTACATGGAAAACCAACTGAAAATCCTTTGAATCAATTACATGTCCGGAAGAAACTATACGAATATATTCATAATAAACAGGATGAAATAAAGGACTTAGTCACGATTGCCGAAACTGTTCCAAATCAAAATAGGAATTACAACGCAGAAACCTTGAAAGACAAAATTACCATAAAGCATCCCGACATGAATCACATGCGTGTCAAAAAAACAATAGGCATATTGGCAAAAGCCACTGGTTTAAGCGGTGCTTTGGACGACCACACATGGAGTAAGAACGATGAAGGAGGAATCCTGATTTCCGCTCACAAAGATGCGATGTATAAAATCACAAAGGAGGGGCAACTTAAGGGTTACGTCCCAGAGATTGACGCCGCATGGCAGAATTTCCTTATTAAACAGTTGGAGTCTGTTCCTGATGATAGAGAGTTAGGAGTAGTCCAGGGCCAGCAACCTGCTCCGGGGCAGGTTGCCGCAACACCACCCCCTCCCCAAGCTCCTGCGGCTCCGCAACAACAGCCTAATGGCTAAGCCCCCACCCTTAAACAAAACACAGTAACAATGAAAACCACGGCCTATAATTTTGAAAATTGGCAGGAGAAACTTGATGAACTGCAGGATAAAGTCAAGAAAGAACTGGCGGAAATCAGAAAGAGCAAGCAAGAAGTCCAGCAAATGAAGGAAAACCTGACATATATGCTGGACGAACTGCCCAGTCTGACAAGGGGGAAGTATATTCGCGATGATGAGCGTATCATCATTTCCGCACCAGAAATCATCATTGGCAATGTGGACAAGGACGGAGTGCTGTGGAACACCTCCTCCAGTGTGGTAATCCGGGCCAACGACGTAAATCTGGAAGGCAGCAGCGTGGGCGAGGGGGCCGGTGGACGCATTACGTCTCGCGCATCCAGCATACGCAATATTGCCGAAGATCCTGGCAAGGATGGCCAGGAGCATGTGGTGTATGCCTGTTCCGAGATTGTCTCCCAGGCCAGAGCAATCATGTTGAACAGCGAAGCTGCGGACGGAGTGTTCACCACCTCAGTAACGCCAACTACCGGAATCCAGTTGAAATCGGAAACGGGAATAAATATTTCGTCCACATTGTCCAACAAGTACAAGAAGGACAATCTGAAGAACCGCGCAGAAAACCTTAAAAAACAGATCAAGGATCTTGAGGAGAAGGTCAAGGAGTCGAAAAAGCAGGTGCAGACAGGAATGAAAGACATGAATGCCTTGCTGGACTTTGATAACATGACAGAAGACCTGATAACCACAAGGACCAGTTTCCTGGACATAGAAGAACTATATGCGGAATTCAACCAGAGTTCTGTGTCTCTGTACTCGTCCATGGCAAATTATTTCCGTCTGCTTTCCGCCCTGGCAGAAGCAAACAGGCAGATGTCCTGCATAGAGACCATGGAAAAGGAGGTGGACAAGAAGAAGTCCAAGTTCAAGGACGAAAGCACAGGTACATATATAAGCATGCGTTCGGAGAGGATAGATGCCATTTCGGCAGACGGCGATGGCAACTATCGCGAGAACCCCGAGTCCATAGTGAGCATCACGGCCAAAAACGTGAACATAGGCAGTGTGCTTCCCACCGAGGCACTGCAAAAGAACGGCAGAATAACACTATCCGCTCAGGAAGTGGATGTAAGTACCCAGAACCCCAAGGTAGAACGTAACGATAAGGGGGAAATCACTAAAGGCGATTTCCCTGCCGTGGGCAATGTGCGGGTTACATCCAAGGATATCATACTGGAATCCTTAGACTACGAGTGGAAGGACAATAAACTTCAGGAAAAGGCTCTTACGAAGAATGGTTCGCTAAGCATCCGGGTAGAGAATACCGAACTCTCCGCCACCGAAACCGAGGGCAAGGCCACTGGCCGGGTGGAAGTGAACGCCAAGAAGGTGGAGGTGAAGTCCGTGGACGTGGACAAGGAAAAGCGCACGGAAAAGTCCCTTGCCGCAGGCAGCAGCATGCTTCTCCTGTCGGAAAAGATGTTCGTGGGTTCGCGCGACTCCAAGACCCGCAGCAAGCAGATGCAGGTGGTGGGCGACAAGACCGCCATACTGGCCGACACCACGCTGGAACTGCAACAGGCCAAGGCCGTGGTGCAACTCTCCGGAGGCAACACCTCTGTGGGTGGCGGCAATCTGGACCTCTACGGCAAGACCACCCTGCAGGGCGACGTGACGGCCAAGGGCGACATAAAGGGCGGCGACCTGGAGGTGAAGAATATGAAGGTGAAAAGTTCATTCAAGTCGCCATGCACCAGCGAGGGCATGGCCGTGCCAGGCGCTCCTGCCACAGGCAAGCTCAACGCCAAACTGAAGGAGGAGGAACTGAAGAATGGCACCTCGAAATAATCTGCCGACTGAGGCAATATACTAATGCGTCTTACCGTCATTCCTGTAGGGCGATAAAGAATCGCTACCGACGGTTCGCCGAACGATTACTGATGGTTCGCCGAACGATTACCGACGGTTCGTCGAACGATTACCGACGGTTCGCCGAACGATTACCGACGGTAAAAAGAACGATTACTGACGGTTCGTCGAACGATTACCGGTGACAAAATCTGTCTCTGCCGGAGACAAGGCAAATTTTAGAGAAGGGTGGGGGTGTCCTTTTGGGATATCGGACAGCCGGTACAGTCGGGAATCAGCAGGCCTTGCACTTCATGAAATGCATTTTCCTTGTCGCCCATGCAATGCTAATGCTTCCAAGCAGGAGTACTGTGAGCAGGATTGACAACAGATCCTGCCACTCTACGACTACAGGGTAAGCGTCTATTATGAAACTGCCTTCGCTTTGTCCCATACGGATGAAACCGAAATACTGTTGCATTAGGCACAAGACAAGGCCAAGCAGCATTCCTGCAAATGCGCCGCCGGCTACAATCAGCATACCTTCAAACATGAAAATGCGGCGGATTTGTCCCTGGGTGGAACCGAGTGCAGACAAGGTGTACGCATCTTCCCGCTTCTCTATCATAAGCATCTTCAGACTGCCTGTGATATTCAGACAAGCAACAAGCAGGATGAAGCACAGGAAAGCGTAGGATATGAGTTTCTCTATCTGCATGATGCGGAAAACGTCTTCCTGCTGCTCGTATCGGTCCTGTACGCAGTAGGAATCTCCGAGCAAGGCCTCTATACTCTGCCTGCCTGCTCCCGGAGACAATTTCACCTCCAGGGCTGTCGCCTTGTTCTCTTGTTCAAAGATTCTTTGGGCAAAGCCAATGGAACACAGAATATATTCAGAATCATATTTTGCCTGGTGAACGCTGAAGACAAGGCCAGAGGCATACAGTTCGTCCTGATTGAAGCTTGACGCGGGATTGGCCATATTTACCCTCTCGCCACGTTTGGGGGCATATATCTGCAACGGCTGGGTAAAATAAAGGGGCAACCCTAACTGGTTGCATAACTGCATTCCGGGAATACAATATTCCAATACGTCCAGATGCAGAACGGGCTCGGCATCGCCATAAAAGGTTTCGACAATATTGGACTGCTGAAGGAAATTGTCGGCAACGCCCTTTAGCATAACCACTTTCTGCATCCCTCCGACACTTGCAAGAGCCTGGCCTTCCACTATAGGAGTAAGTACTGCGACATCGGGGCATGCCTCAAGGGCAAGCACCTTTTCGTCCGACAGTTCTATTGTGGCACCACGTGCCGGTGTGATGCGAAGTTCTGGGTCGAAACCGGTGAAAAGATCCGCAACGAGTCCCTGGAATCCATTGAAGACACTCATGACTATGACCATAGCCATAGTTGCCACGGCGACGCCTACTACCGATATGGCAGACACTATGTTTATAGCATTGTGGCTTTTCTTGGAGAACAGATAACGGGTGGATATCAGGGATTCGTATTTCATCGGGGCGGTTTGCAGAATATGTCAGAGACTACTTTGACTTCTCCTCATCGGTTTTTTCTGAAGTGATTTGCTCCAGTTCCGGTTCAATATCCTTCTGCCAATCCGTACCGCTTACTATGATCCGTGCTGCAGTGTCTGCCAGCACATAGAATGGTACATCACGTACTCCCAGACGGTATACGAGATCAGACTGGAACGCCTTCTGGTCGGAATAGCAGTGCCACGTCATTGTATCCGTACGTTCGATATAGTCAAGAATGGTGGTGCCTACATCCAAATTATAGGAGAGGCACACCAATGGTTGCTTGGCCTGACGGATAAGTCGTCTGATTCTGGAATTTATGGAGGTTGTGCCGCCACGCCAGTTGGCCCAAAAGGCCAGTAGCGTGTACTTGCCTTTCAGCGTGTCGGTGGTGACAGTGTCCCCCTTGCGGGTAACAATGGAGATGTCTGGCAAGGGTTCGCCCTTTTTCAGTGCTTCCGGTGTCTGTCTGGCCAAATTCTCCAAATGAAGGAACCTGGTAACCGGTGATTCTGGATTGGCATCCATGAAAGCCTTGAGCAGACTGTCCTTTGCCGTAGGCGTTGCTTCTTCCATCTGTTTTCTCAACAGCGTATATGCCTCGTTATCTGCGTTGCCGCCAACCTTTGTGTCGCTCAGATGCTTGGCATTTCCGTTTATTTCAATGACATCTCCGCTGCCGCCAAAAACGGTAAGGGTGGAATAGGTGGGATATACTATGGTAAGGCTGCCTTGCTCCTTACTGCAGGGGCACGACCAGTCTATTTCTTCCTGACGGACATGCAGGGTGTCTATCCCCTGGAACAATCCGTCACGGCTGAAAATGACCAAATCTGCATTGTTGAGCCCGGCAAACTTGCCCTTGATACGCAATTCACCCTTTTTGCCCCCACATGATGCGAGGACAAAAAGGGTGAGTATGAAAATCGAGTAACGTATAGTTATCAATGCACGGTGCATGATACTGCCGTATTTACTGTACCAAATCAGCAATGGTTTCCTTGTACTTGGCAAACTCCAGGTCTTTGGCGGCACGTGCCTTCAAAGAGGGTTCGCTGGTTACGGCCACCTTCAGGTTGCTCTTCACTGCGCTGACGTCGCTTGTACGGGCTGCAAGAACAGCCTTCAGATAAGCGGTTGTGGCATCGGGAGTCTTTATGGCAGCAAGTGTCTTCTGTGCGCTGGCATAGTCCTTGTTCAGGATTTGCGCAAGTGCAGCGCTATTGGTCTGTGACTGGGCCAGATTCTGCTGGGCCTGGGCATAGTTGCCCTTGGCGATGTTCAGATTGCCAAGAATCTCGTTGAAGGTGTCGCTGCCGCTTGCCTGTCCCATCAGGGTTTCTGCCTTGTTGGTGTCACCGTTCTTCAGGGCAAGGATGGCCATATTGGCATTGGTCTCTGGGGCCTTGCTGTTTACGCTCTTGGCCTTCTGCAACCAGTTCTGTGCTGCGGTTACGTTGCCCTCCATGATTGCAATTTGGGCCAGATTGTTATATGCACGGTAATCGTTGGGGTAGAGCTTGATGATTGTTTCATACCACTGCTTGCGGCTTGCGGCATCCTCCATAAGCATGTTGGCGCCATACAACAGTTCCTCTATGCTGAGTATGCTGGCATCCTGAGTGTACTGGTCGATGATCTGTTCGTCACTGCGGCCGATAACCTCATAATTGACGATGAGTCTTGCGCGGCGCAACTCGGGCAGGATGCCGTCGGCAATTTCTGTGAATACACTGCTCATGTTGCGGATCTGCTGCTCGCGCTCCTCGGGATCCTGGTACATTGAAAGTACACGAAGGATAACGTCCTTGTCCTGCAGGTTGCTCTGGTTGATCAGCTCCTGGAAGCCTTCCCAGTCCTCTGCCGTGAACTTGGTATCCACATCCGCATCCATCTTGATCTTCTTGAGTTGCTTTTGCAAATAGTTTGAGGAAACATCCTGGCGCTTTTCAGCAAGTTTCTCGTTCAGTTCGAAACTTCCGTCGGGACTGGCGTATGCGCTTACTTCAATGCTCTGCAATGCACGCTCTTCCTGCATGTCGTTGATTTCCTTCAGTATCTTCACCAGATCCTGGATGCTTACGCTTGAAAGTTCGCTGGTACGCAGGTTGGCCTGGCCGATGAGGAACTTGATGTTGGCTTCCTGTTTCTGTTCGATAACGCGCTGGAATCCGTCAGGCGCAGTGCTGGCGGTGATGGCGCAACGTCCGAGAAGTTCGCTGGTAGCAACGACACCATAACCAATCTTAACCTCGGGAATGGATACGGTCTTCTTTCCCAACTTTGCCTCGAAACGTGCATACAAATCGCTGTTCAGCATGGCGGGAGCATACTTGAAGTTGGTCTTCATGGTGTATGTGCCGCCTACCTTGTAGCTAATCTCTGTTCCGTTGCCTTCTACCTTTTCGCCCTGGAATGTGGCGCTTTGGCCAACAGCTTCGCCACCCTCATACTTCAGAACCGGTGTAACGGTGACAACGGCCTTCTTCTTCATATATTTCTCGGGGAAAATGCCATTGATGGTAGCGGGAACTTCACCGCCTATTGCTTCAAGGGGAGTGGGATTTACCCTAAAATTGTCTGCACTGAGGTTGCCCAGCTTACTGCAGGAACTCATAATTGCGGCACCGGCTACTGCCAATGCGAGGAGTAAACTTTTTTTCATTCTGTTGATAAATATGATAAAAATTGATGTTGTTACTGCCGTTAACTTTAATTTCGCGTGCAAAGATACAAAAAAAAACATACTTGCCGGCAACATCATGGGTTTCTGTTGTTTAAAAATGTTCATTTTGCCCCTTATTGCGCTTTTTTGCCTTGTTTACTTCGCTTCTGGGGTGATACATAAGGACTTGTTCGCGTAAATGGGTGGTGTCCAATTGAAGGTACACTTCTGTTGTCCCCAGACTTTCGTGCCCCAGCATGTCCTGTACGGCGCGCAGGTTGGCACCGCCCTGCAGCAGGTGGGTGGCAAAACTGTGGCGGAATGTATGAGGTGATATTTCCTTGGTTATTCCAGCCTGGGCCGCATATTCACGTATAAAGACAAAAAGTGATATGCGTGACAGGGCCTTGCCTCTGGTGCGGGATACGAAAACATGATCCTCATAACCATGTTGTATGTTTATGTGTTTGCGAATGTCGAGCCATATCTTCAGTTCCTTTATCGCCCTTGGGGAAATGGGGACAAGCCTTTCCTTGCTGCCCTTGCCATGAATGCGGATAAAGCCTTCCTCAAGGAAAAGGTTGGAGATAAGGAGATTTGTCAGTTCGCTGATGCGAAGTCCGCAACTATACAGCACCTCTATGATGCAGTGGTCCCTGACTCCTTCAGGCTTGCTCATGTCTATGGCGGCAAGAATGTCGTCTATCTCCCCGACGGAAAGGACTTGCGGCAGACGATGCCCGATTTTAGGTGATTCAAGCAATTCTGTCGGGTCTTGCTCTATTTCCTTTTCAAGACATAGGAAACGGTAGAACGAACGTACGCCGCTGAGTATGCGGGCAAGACTGCGGGGAGAAATGCCCTTGTCTCTGAGGCTGCCGGCAAACAGGTCAAGTTCGCCCAATGTGACGGAGCGGAAGTCTATGCCGTTGTCTGCATAAAAATTAAACAGTTTTTGCAGGTCCTTGCAATATGCATCCAGGGTGTTCGCGCTATACGAGCGCTCAAGTCGCAGGTATTGGATATATCTTCTGACGATATCCCGGGATACGTTTCCCGTGTTGCTTATATTCGGCATGTCTTTATATGGTCTGTGTGCTGGGAACGTTATTGCCCTGCAATGTTTTTTGCTACATCACCCGTGCAAACGCTTGGTGATAGTGTATTTTTTTCGTATCTTTGAACTCGCAAATATACGTAAATATTATGAGAATTCAAATCATCAATGGTCCCAATCTGAACCTGTTGGGCATCAGAGAGCCTGAGATTTATGGCAAGAAGGGTTTTGAGGAATATCTGCACGTCCTGCGCAACGCATTTCCAAATATCCGCATTGACTACTTCCAGAGCAATGTGGAGGGGGAACTGATAAACAAGATACATGAGGTGGGCTTTGACCTGGACGGTATCGTGTTGAACGCCGGTGCCTATACACATTACAGCCTTGCCCTGATGGACGCCATCAAGAGCGTGAACATTCCTGTGGTGGAGGTGCATATCAGCAATGTGCACCAGCGTGAGGAATTCCGCCGCCATAGCGTAATCAGTCCTGCCTGCAAGGGAGTGATTTGTGGCTTCGGCCTGGACAGTTACCGCTTGGCCATAGAGGCTTTGCTGCACATGAAGTAAAACATAATTTAGGAAAGGAGACGTTTGGGCGACCTTGATTCTTACATTCTCTCCCACATAGATGCAGAGGGGGAGTATCTGCACAGACTTTGGCGTGACACCCAGTTGAAACTGTCGTACGGCCAGATGGCCAGCGGACATTTGCAGGGGCGTCTGCTGAAGATGCTTGTGCAGATGATACGTCCGCAGCGCGTTCTGGAACTGGGCATGTTCAGCGGCTATTCGGCCCTGAGCATGGCAGAGGGACTGGAGGATGGTGCGGAACTGCATACCTTTGAGGTCTTTGACGAGATGGAGGACTTTGCCCGGCCATGGATAGAGGGCAGTCCCTACGGGCACTTCGTACACATACACATCGGCGATGCCAAGGAACTCGTGCCGCAGATGGACGTGGAGTGGGACATGGCATTCATAGATGCCGACAAGAGGGAGTATGTGGAGTATTACGAGATGATCCTGCCCCGTTTGCGCAGTGGTGGCTACATTCTGGCCGACAATACCCTTTGGTACGGACGCATCACGGAACAGGCACGCGAAAGTGACCTCCAGACCCTTGGATTGCAGAGGTTCAACGACCTTGTGGCGGCAGACAACAGAGTGGAGAAGGTCATACTGCCCCTCAGGGACGGTTTGACAATTATCAGAAAGAAATAGACACATTATATATTATATATGGAGACAACAAGACAACAGAAAATAGCACGATTGATACAGAAGGAACTGAGCGACATGTTCCAGAAGCAGACGGCCGGCATGCGTGGCGTGCTGGTAAGCGTCAGCGCCTGCCGCATCAGCCCCGATATGAGTGTCTGCCGTGCATACCTTAGCGTATTTCCCAGCGACAGGGCAGAGGAAATCGTTGCCAACATCAATGCCAACGTGAAGTCCGTTCGCTACGAACTGGGTAACCGTGTGCGCCTGCAACTGCGTATCATCCCCGAACTGAAGTTCTTTGTGGACGACAGTCTTGACTATGACGAGCGCATAGGCGAACTGCTCAAATAATAACAACCCAACCGCGTCATCATGCTTGCCAAGGTCTACAGTGCGTCGGTCCAGGGATTGGAAGCCCAGCAGGTTACCATCGAGGTGAACAGTGCCCGGGGTATCCGTTTTGTTCTGGTGGGTTTGCCCGACAATGCCGTCAAGGAAAGCCACGAGCGCATAACGGCAGCCTTGGAGAACAGCGGTTTCCCCTTCCCGTGCAAGCAGATTACCGTTAACCTTGCCCCTGCCAACGTGCGCAAGGTGGGCAGCGGCTATGACCTGCCCATTGCCATAGGCATACTGGCCACGGCAGAAAAGGTGGACAGCAGCCGTTTGGACAAGATAATGATGGTGGGCGAACTGAGTCTTGACGGTTCCCTGCAACCCATCTGCGGTGCTCTGCCCATTGCCATCAAGGCGCGTGCCCTTGGCTACGAATCCCTGTTCGTGCCCATGCAGAACATCCAGGAGGCTGCCGTGGTGGACAAACTTCAGGTCTATGG
Source organism: Bacteroidaceae bacterium (assembly GCA_017503065.1). Next base: position 20,060 of record JAFVTT010000001.1, read on the forward strand.
CGTCAGCAACCTTTCCGAGGTGGTGGGTTTCCTGAACGGCACGTATCGCCTTGACCCGGTACAGATAGATACACGCAAGGATTTTTATGACCGCCAGTCACATTTCGACCTCGACTTTGCCGACGTTAAAGGGCAGGAGAGCGTGAAGCGTGCCATAGAGGTTGCCGCGGCAGGCGGACACAATCTCATAATGATAGGCCCTCCGGGCAGTGGCAAAAGCATGATGGCAAAGCGTTTGCCCGGCATCTTGCCCCCTCTTACCTTGCAAGAGAGTCTGGAAACCACACAAATACATAGCGTGGCAGGCAAACTTCAGGTTCCGCCTGTCGGTGCCGATGGAGTGCGCCATTGCTCGCTCATAGCTACACGGCCTTTCCGCAGCCCTCACCACACCATCAGTCAGACGGCCCTTGTAGGTGGCGGTTCCAATCCGCAACCTGGCGAGATCTCTCTGGCACATAACGGTGTGCTCTTTGCAGACGAACTGCCTGAGTTCCAGCGCCAGGCGCTCGAGGTCTTGCGTCAACCTTTGGAAGACCGCCATATCACCGTCAGCCGCATACAGGGTACGGTGGACTATCCCTGCAATTTCATGTTCGTGGCTTCCATGAATCCTTGTCCATGCGGATACTACAACCATCCCACCAAGGCATGCGTATGTACCCCGGGGCAGATTTCACGCTACCTTAATAAAATCAGTGGCCCTTTGCTCGACCGCATAGACATACAGTGCGAGATACTGCCTCTTTCATTCCAGGAAATCTCTACGGCAGCACCCGGCGAACCCAGTTCCGTCATCCGCGAGCGCGTCCTGAGGGCACGCAACATACAGGCCCAGCGTTTTGCCTCCATCCAGGGTGTGCATTGCAATGCCCAGATGTCGGAAAAGCATCTGCGCGAATACTGTGTTTTGGACACCGAGAGTAGCGAACTCCTGCGCATGGCCATGGAACGCCTGCAACTTTCTGCCCGAGCCTACAGCCGTATCCTGAAGGTGGCGCGTACCATTGCCGACCTTGAAGGTTCGGAAAGCATACAGAGCCACCATGTTGGCGAGGCCATAGGCTATAGAAACCTTGACCGTAGCGACTGGGCGGAGAGAAGAGGATAATACCGCCAATAGACAGACATATTATGCACACATGGGTGCGTATGGAAAGGCGAAGACGAGTACATGACCATAGAATGCCTGTAGACCTAGGCAATATTGCAAGGGGACAGTTGATAAAATATCGGAAATCCTTTTGAAGAGAAACGAAAAAAGTGTAAATTTGCTATCGGAAAACAGTATAACCAATCCATAAGACATAACACAATGAAGGCATTAGTAAAGAAACTGCCCGAAAAGGGCATTTGGATGGAAGAAGTTCCCATGCCAGAGGTTGGCGTGAACGACGTTCTCATCAAGATTAAGAAGACTGCTATCTGCGGTACAGACTTGCATATCTACAAGTGGGACGAGTGGAGTCAGAAGACCATCAAGACTCCCATGACCATAGGCCACGAGTATGTGGGTGTTGTAGAACAGGTTGGTCCTGGTGTGCGTAACATCAAGGTGGGTGACCGCGTTACTGGTGAAGGTCACATTGCTTGCGGACATTGCCGTAACTGCCGCCGTGGCTTGCAGCACATCTGCGAGAACAGCATCGGCGTCGGCGTTAACCGTGACGGTGCTTTTGCCGAGTATCTCTCTATCCCCGAGTGCAACGTGGTTAAGTTGGACGACCGTATCTCCGACGATATGGCTTCCATCATGGACCCCTTCGGCAACGCCACACATACCGCCCTGTCATTCCCCCTGTTGGGTGAGGATGTCCTCATTACAGGTGCAGGCCTTATCGGCACAATGGCCACCGCTATCGCCAAGTTTGCCGGTGCCAAGAACATCGTTGTTACCGACCTGAGCGACTACCGTTTGGACATCGCCAAGAAGATGGGTGCCACATGCACCGTCAATGCCGCCAAGGGCGAGACCGTGGCACAGGCTATGGAGAAACTCGGTATCCGCGGTTTCGACGTAGGTCTGGAAATGTCTGGTTCTCCCATCGCTTTCCGCGACATGGTTGCCAACATGTACAACGGTTCCAAGATAGCCCAGTTGGGTATCCTGCCTCCCTCAACTACCGTTGACTGGAGCGAGATTATCTTCAAGGCCCTTACCATCAAGGGTATCTATGGCCGCGAGATGTGGGAGACATGGTACAAGATGGAGCAGATGCTCATCTCAGGTCTTGACCTTAGTCCCGTTATTACACACCGTTTCCCTGTTGCCGACTTCCAAAAGGGCTTTGACATCATGGAATCAGGACAGTGTGGCAAGGTGGTTCTGGAATGGGACTAATAAGTATCAAATCGCATACTATATAAATTACAAAGAAGCAAGCCGGATGTGCTCATGTGCGCATCCGGCTTGCTTCTTTGTTCGTACAGGTTACTTCACTGCTAAAACCTCTATTTCTACCAGTGCGCCCTTGGGCAGGTCCTTCACTGCCACGGCAGAACGGGCGGGGAAGGGTTGGGAGAAGAACTGTGCGTACACCTCGTTCATAGCCACGAAGTTGGCCATGTCGCTGAGGAATACCGTTGTCTTGACAACATGGGACAGGTCGGTTCCTGCTGCTGCCAATACCTGAGAGGCATTGGTGAGCACCTGACGTGTCTGTTCCTGGATGCCACCTTCTACGAACGCTCCTGTGGCTGGGTCGATGGGGATCTGACCGCTGCAGAATACCATACCATTCGCTTCTATTGCCTGGCTGTAAGGACCGATGGCGGCAGGCGCCTTGTCTGTGCTGATTACTTTCATAGGTTAAAGTTTTATAATAATGTGTTGTGTTTGGTCGGAGTTTTCGGAGTACTCAGAGTATTCGGAGTATTCGGAATTGGCGGACACGGCATGCCGTGTCCCTACCACGCTCTCGCTTACTCACAGTTTTCCGTTTTCAGCTTTCCGTTTTCCGTTCCTCAGTACACCTGACACTGCGTACTGAAACCTGCCTCCATCAGGGCATTGCGGATAGCCTCGACGTGTTCGTGATTGCGGGTTTCAACCTGGAGTTGCAGGATGCAGTCGGTTACGCGGTTGGAGTCGTCGCTGCGCTCGTGGTTCACCTTCACCACGTTGCCACCCATGGAGGATATTATCTGGCTGACGCCAACGAGCTGGCCGGGTTTGTCCTCGAGGGTAAGGGTCAGTTTGCAGATGCGTCCGCTCTTTACCAGACCTCGGTGGATGACACGGTTAAGGATGGTAACGTCCACATTACCGCCACTGAGGATGCAGATTGTCTTCTTGCCGGCAATGGGAACCTTGTTGAACATGGCGGCGGCAACCGCCACGGCACCGGCGCCCTCGACAACCATCTTCTGCTGCTCGATGATGGCAAGGATGGCGGCGCAGATCTCGTCCTCCGTTACGGTGACTATGCCGTCCAGATGCTTGTGGCACAGGTCGTAGGTCAGTTCGCCCGGCTGCTTCACGGCAATGCCGTCGGCAACGGTGCTGACATTGGGCAGGCGCATGATATGGCCGTCGGCAACGCTATGGTACATGCTTGGTGCTCCTGCCGCCTGTACGCCCCAGACCTCCACAGAGGGATTGAGGCTCTTTATGGCATAGGCAACACCGCTGGCAAGACCGCCTCCGCCGATTGGTACTATTACGCACCGGACATCGGGCAACTGTTCCAGCAGTTCCAGGCCTATAGTGCCCTGCCCTGCTATCACTTTCTCATCATCGAAGGGATGCACGAAAGTGTAGCCGTGCTCATCGCGTAACTTCAGAGCATGCTGATAGGCATCATCGTAAACTCCGGGCACCAGGCATATCTCCGCGCCATAGCGGCGTGTTGCCTCCACCTTACTGATGGGAGCACCTTCGGGAAGACATATGAGTGACTTCACCCCGGCATGTGTGGCACCAAGGGCGACGCCCTGGGCATGGTTGCCTGCCGAGCAGGCTATAACGCCACGGGCCTTCTCCTCGTCGGAGAGTTGGGATATCTTGTAGCATGCGCCACGCACCTTGAAGGAACCCGTCACCTGCAGGTTCTCGGGCTTCAGGTAGATGTCGGCATCCGGATTCAGGCGCGGTGCCTGAACCAGGTCCGTGCGGCGGATAATGCCGTTGAGCACATAACGTGCCTTGTATAGTTCGTCTAAGTTCATCGATTCAAACGGAAAACGGAAAACGGAAAACGGAAAACTTTTTCAAACGGGAAGGTGAAAACCGAAGGATGAGTAATAAGCGAAGTAGTTTTCCGTTTTCACCTTTCCGTTTTCCGTTTCCTTAAATGCTTGCCAGCAGAGCCTTGAGGAATGTCCAGAACTTCTCTACGCTGGGGATGTTGCAACGCTCGTCGGGAGTATGGGGAGAGCGCATTGTGGGACCGAAGCTCACAAGGTCCATGTTGGGATACAGGGCACCGATGATGCTGCACTCCAAGCCGGCGTGGCATACCTCCACCTTGGCATCTTCGTTGAAGCACTGCTTGTACACGTCCACCATCTTTGCCACGATGGGAGAGTCGAAGTTGGGTTGCCAACTGCCATACTGGCCGCCGAACTCCACCTTCATACCCACCATGCCGAAGGTGCATACCATCATCTCCTGCAGGAACTCCAACTGGGTGTCGCAACTGCTTCGTGCCAGGATGAGTATCTCGGCATCACCGCCACCGATATTGATGATGGCAAGGTTGCTGCTGGTCTCCACCACGGTGGGGATGCTGGGGATGAAGCGCAGGACGCCGTTGTGGCATGCCATGATGGCGCTGACCAGATTGTCCTGGATCTCCACGGGAACCTGCTTTGCGGGCAGTTCCACCTGCTCCATGCTTACCTCTATGGCGTGCTCCACGCCACGGTACTCGTCCACAAACTGCTTCTGGCAGAACTCGCAGAGTTCCTTCAGGTCCTCCACATTCTCCTTGGGCAGAGTGAGCACTGCCTCGGCGGTACGGGGGATGGCATTGCGCATGTTGCCTCCGTGCCATGTGGCCAGACGGGCCTCATCGTCCAGGATGGCCTGGCGGACGATGCGTGCCAGCAACTTGTTGGCATTGCCGCGGCCCTCGTTGATTTCCAAACCGGAGTGGCCGCCGCGCAGACCAGCCACGCTAACCTTGACGGCAACGTCCTCGGCATCGGTGTCAACCTCCTGGTACTTCATTGTGGCGGTGATGTTAACGCCGCCGGCACTGCCGATGACGAACTCGCCCATATTCTCGTTGTCGATGTTCAGCAGGATGTCGCCCTTCAGGGTGTCGGCACTCAGATGGTTCACACCGTACATGCAAGTCTCCTCGTCGGCGGTGATCAGAGCCTCCAGAGGTCCGTGCTCTATGTCCTTTGACTCGAAAACGGCCATGATGGCAGCCACGCCGATACCGTCGTCGGCACCCAGGGTGGTACCCTTTGCCTTGAGCCATTCACCGTCTACCCATGTCTGGATGGGGTCGGTCTCGAAGTTGTGGGTGCTCTCGTCTGTCTTCTGGGGCACCATGTCCATGTGCGCCTGCATCACGGCAGTGCGGCAACCCTCCTTGCCGGGAGTGGCGGGCTTGCGCATGACGATGTTCTCGGCATTGTCCTTGAATGCCTCTATGCCACGCTCGGCAGCCCACTGAAGAAGGAATTCCTGCACCTTCTGCAAATGTCCGCTCGGACGGGGCACCTGTGTAAGCAGATGGAAGTTCTGCCAAATCTCTCTTGGGTTAAGGTCGTTGATAGTCATAATATTTGGTTTTAGGTTTGTTTTAATAGGAGGTTAGGGGTTATAGAGGCTATAGGGGCTATAGAAAGCCTATGGTTGTGCGCGCCCCTCTCGAGGCGAAGTCTATCGCTTCACGTTCCGATGGCCTTCGCAACACGATGCGAGGACCGTTGCTTCACGAGGCGTTCCCCATACCCCTTTTCTACACACTCCCTCCCATAGAGGGGAGGGCCGGGGAGGGGTCTGCCTTCACCATTCTCGTCATCGCCAGAGCGGCCAGGGCATATAGGCCGAGCACCACGGTGAGCATTGTCTGCAGGGTGTGCACTATGAGGGCGAATACGGCGGCATCGTTGTCCTGCACGCCATAGAGCACCAGTACGGTCTTCACCACGAAGTGCCAGGGACCTGCTCCGTTGGGGGTGGGAACCAGCACGGCAAAGCATCCTACCACAAAGGCCACAAGGGCAGCCACGGGACCGAGGCCGGCAGTGTAGTCGAAGCAATAGAAGGCTATGTAGAAGTGCAGGTAGTAACTCACCCAGATGCCCACGCTATACAGGAGGAAAAGCCACGGGTTCTTGAGGCGTGCCACGCTCATCATGCCCTCCATCAGTTTGGACAACCTCTCCTTGGTACGTGAGAACAGTTTCAATTTCTTCACCAGCAGCCACACAAGTCCCAGGGCCGACAAGGCACAGATGGCGGTAACCCAGTAGCCGGTGGAAGTGAGGCTGCCGAGGAAGCCTCCGAGGTTGATGCCCGTCTTGTCGAAGAAGTCCAGGAAGACGGGTATCTGCGTGAGCATGGTCACCACAGAGAAGAGGAACACCATGCTCATGTCCACCACGCGCTCGCTCACCACGGAGCCAACAAGACGGGTGAAACTGATATTCTCGTACTTCGAGAGCACACCACACCTGAGCACCTCGCCCACACGGGGGATGGCCAGGGAAGAGGCATAACTCAGAAAGATGCTGTTGCAACAGGTGGACAGGCGCGCCTTCTCGCCCATGGGCTTCAGCACCACCCTCCATCGCAGGGCCCTGAACATCTGTGCGGACACGCCGAAGGGCATGCTAAGCAGCATCCACCACCAGTTCATGCCGCCCTCCAGGGCCGCCCACACGGCGCCCCAATCCACGCCACGGTACATCCAGTGCAATATCACGGCAGCCAGGACCAGCGGGAAACCTATTCTCAGTATGTATTTTAGGGCTTGCTTCACGAAATAAAAAGGCGATTTCTTTGGTACATTACTTAAATCTCCGTATCTTCGTATGCAAAAATACAAAAATTTCCCGTATATGTCCCTCGTTAAGCCGAAAAAGTTTCTCGGGCAACACTTTTTGACAGACCTGAGCATAGCACGCCGCATTGCGGACACCGTGGACGCCTGCCCCGACCTTCCCGTGCTGGAAGTGGGTCCGGGAATGGGCGTGATGACGCAGTACCTGATGCAGAAACCACGATCGCTGAAGGTGGTGGAACTGGACTCGGAGAGCGTGGATTATCTTAGGCGCACCTATCCCGACTTTGAGGACAACATCATTGCCGACGACTTCCTGAAGATGCATCTCGACCGCACCTTCCAGGGAGGGCAGTTCGTGCTGACGGGCAACTACCCCTACAACATCTCCTCGCAGATATTCTTCAAGATGCTTGACTACAAGGACTACATCCCCTGCTGCACGGGCATGATACAGAAGGAGGTGGCCGAGCGCCTTGCCGCCAAGCCCGGCACAAAGGCCTTCGGCATCATCACGGTGCTCATACAGTTGTGGTACGATGTGGAATACCTCTTCACCGTGCCTCCCGGCGTGTTCAATCCGCCTCCGAAGGTGCACTCAGCAGTTATCCGCATGACACGCAACGGGGTAACCGACCCGGGGTGCAACGTGTCCTTGCTCACACGCATAGTGAAGCAGAGTTTCCAGCAGAGGCGCAAGATGCTGCGCGGCTCGCTGAAGGGGATGATTCCTTCTGAACATCCATTCGGAGCCATGCGTCCGGAGCAACTTTCCGTAGAGCAATTCGTACAACTGACCAACGACATTGAGGCGCAGAGCAAGTAAAAACGGGCAAAAGACCTGCTGTTTTAACAAAAAAAGACACTTTTGCCCTCTCCTTTTGCTACTTTTTACTATATTTGTAGGCAATTTTGTCTCAACGGCATTAAAAACGTACTGAAGTGAGAACCTTCTGGAATACACAAAACGGACTCCGGGCCATCGAGGAATGGGAACCCAACTGCTGGGTTCAGATAACCTGCCCCGATGAAGACGACACCCAGTTTCTGGAGAAGACACTGGGTATACCGGAATATTTCCTTGGCGACATTGCCGATACCGACGAGCGGCCACGTTACGACCGCGACGAGGGGTGGGTTCTGATAATCCTGCGTATCCCCTACGTTAAGGAAGTACGCTCACGCACGCCGTACACTACCATTCCCCTGGGTATCATCATGAAGGGAGACATCTGCATCACGGTGTGCAATTTCGAGACAAACATGATGATAGACTTCGTCACCTACCAGCAGAGACGGGGCCTTGGATTCACGGACTCCGTGGACATGGTGTTCCGCCTGTTCCTGAGCAGTGCCGTGTGGTACCTGAAACGCCTGAAGCAGATACAGTCGCTCATAGACCAGAGCAAGCGCAACCTGGACCGCAAGGTGGACAATGCCGATCTCATCGCCCTGTCGCGTCTGCAGGACTCCCTCACATACTTCGTCACTTCCATCCGAGGCAACGAGACACTGCTTTCCAAACTGAAGTTCAAACTGAAGGTGGACGAACTGGACGCTGACCTTATCGAGGACGTGAACATCGAGTTCGCTCAGGCCAGGGAAACGGCAGGCATATATACCAACATTCTAGATTCCACCATGGATACCTATGCCAACCTGATCAACAACAACGTGTCGCAGGTCATGAAGATGCTGACGTCCATCTCCATTATAATGATGTTCCCCACACTCATAGCGTCATTGTTCGGCATGAACCTCATCAACGGCATGGAACGTGCCTGGTGGGGCTTCCCCGTGGCAATAGTACTGACGGCATGCATAACGGTGCTGTTCTGGTGGTTCTTCAGGCACAAGAAGTGGATTTAAGACCCCTCCCCACCCCTCCCCTCTATGGGAGGGAGTATATAGAAACGGAAAACGGAAAGGGGAAAACGGAAAACTGCAAGTAAGCGGGAGCAGAAGCATGGTAGGGACACGGCATGCCGTGTCCGACAACAAGAGCAGAAACGGACCCGGCATGCCGAGTCCCCACAATAGAAACAGGCACAAACATTCAACGTTAATCGTACAACGCTTAACGCCCAACAGAATTATGGAAAATATAGAAAACATACAACTCAACACTAAAGAAGAGGTTGTGGTTCGTGCACAGGAACTGGCACAGGCAGAACTCATCCCCGAAAAGGCCGATGTGGAACAACTCAAGCAACTCTTCTACCGTTATCACAACCAGGCGCTCCAGCAGGCACGCCAAGAGTACATCGAACAGGGTGGCGACCCCGCAACCTATGTTCCCGTAATGGACCCGCAGGAAGAGACCTTCCGCCAGGCCATGCAGGCCATACGCGAACGTCGTGCCGCCGAGCAACTGCGCCTTCAGGAAGAGCGCGCAGAGAACCTCCAGCGCAAGACTGCCATTTTGGAACAGATTCAGCAACTGACCACCACTCCCGAGGAGGTGGGCGCAAACTTCGACCAGTTCAAGCTGTTGCAGCAGGCATGGAAGGAAATAGGTGCCGTCCCTGCAGAACAGAGCACGGAGATTTGGAAGAACTACCAACTCTACACTGAGCAGTTCTACGACCTGCTGAAGTTGGGCCACGAGATGCGCGACTACGACTTCCGCAAGAACCTGGAGATAAAGACCGACCTGTGCGAAAAGGCAGAAGCACTGGTTGCCGTGGAGGACGTCATCAGTGCCTTCGGACAGTTGCAGGCCCTGCACCAGCAGTGGAAGGAGACAGGTCCCGTGGAGCGTGACCTGCGCGAAGACTTGTGGGCACGTTTCAAGAACGCGTCCACCGAGATAAACAAGCGCCATCAGGCCCACTTCGAGGGTATCAAGGCACGCGAGGCAGAGAACCTGGAAAAGAAGACCGCTCTGTGCGAGCAGGCTGAAGCACTGCTGAGCCAGACCGAGGCCGAGGGCAAGAAGATAGAATGGGACGCACTCACCAAGCAGGTTCTGGAACTCCAGACACAATGGCGTACCATAGGTTTTGCACCACAGAAACAGAACACTGCCATCTTCGAGCGCTTCCGTCAGACCTGCGACCAGTTCTTCACACGCAAGGCAGAGTTCTACAAAAATATTAAGGAAGGTCAGGCAGAGAACCTGGAAAAGAAAAAGGCCCTCGTTGCCAAGGCTCAGGAACTGAGCACCAGTACTGACTGGCGTGCCACAACAGACGCTCTGGTGGCCCTGCAGAAGGAATGGAAGGCCACAGGTCCGGTGTCCCGCAAGTACAGCGACCAACTCTGGAAGGAGTTTACCACTGCATGCGATGCATTCTTTGACGCCAAGAAGAAGGCCAATAGCGGCGAGCGCGACCAGCAGAAGCAGAACCTCCAGCAGAAGCAGGAGATTACCGCACAACTCCAGGCCCTGCTCGACACTGAGGGCGAAGTAAACTTGGACGAGGTAAAGGCACTGCAGGCCAAGTGGAATGCCGTTGGCCACGTTCCCTTCAAGGAGAAGGACCAGGCCTACACCCAATATCGTCAGGTGTGCGACCAACTCTATGACCGTGCACGCGGTGCACGCATACAGGCTCGCACAGCCGGACGCTTCCAGAAGATACAGGAGGTTGCAGGAGGCGACCGCCAGCGCATGCAGCGTATATACGAGCAGTTGCAGGCTGAAATCCGCACATACGAGAACAACATCGGCTTCCTCACCGCATCCTCCAAGAAGGGCAACTCTCTGGTTGACCAGATGCAGAAGAAAGTGGAAGCTCTCAAGGCTGAGCTTGCTATCATGGCACAGAAGATGAAGGAGGTCAAGTAAGCATCTATACCTTAATGCATAATATATAAATAGGTGAGTTTCCTGTCAAGTAGTAGGGAACTCACCTATATTTATAATTGCATTTAACAGAATAGGCACCTCGTTTTTAACTTTGGATAGGAAAGTTTGGAAATTAAAGTAAAAGAGGGTGGTTGCTGTTGAAGTGCCTCCTCCAGAAGTATTTTGTTTAAATTCTGGGATTCAGTTCAAAATCTGCAAACTACTCTAAAATGTCATGTTGTATATAAACAAAAAGAGGACTCATTTTCAGAGTTCTCTTTTTGTCGTCTTCTTGCCTATTCAGTGATTCGGAAGGGGCTCGAACCCTTGACCCGCAGCTTAGAAGGCTGCTGCTCTAATCCAACTGAGCTACCGAACCATCATACAAGACAAGGAATGGAGCATGAAAAAAGCGAGGCTCCGCCCTCACTTGCGAGTGCAAAGGTATGAAGTTTCGGCCAATTCACCAAAGAAATGGACTAATATTTTTGGAAGTGTTTACATTTAACTCCAACAGGTCATTAGCGTTATGATGATAATAGCCTTTATTTTTGAACAAATGTTTTGGTGCTTTGAGAGTTCGATGCCATTCCAATGTAACCGAAGTGTGACGAAATATGTGACAAAAGATGGTTCTATATTAGTTTTCTGATTGGTTCCTTGCTTGCCGAAAGTCAATCAATAGCGAGTAGAAAAAACAGAGAGCAACCGTTAAGTTGCCCTCTGCTGGCATAAAAGTTTTTAGAATCTCTATTACAGTGCACCTGCGGTCAGGATGAGCACGAGCAGACCCAAGATGGCGTACAGCTCGGGGAACACGGCCAATACCATGGTGGTACCGAAGGCGTTGTGACCGGCACCGATGGCGCTGATACCGTTGGCACATACCTTGGCCTGACGGATAGCGGAGAACAGACATACCAGACCACATGCCAGACCTACACCGAATACGGCGCAAGCGGTTACCATGTCAACACCGGCTACAGCCAGGTCCTTCAGCATGAAGAAGCCGACGAAACCATACAGACCCTGAGATGAGGGAAGGGCAGAAAGACCCATGTATGAACCGCTGGCGTTGGGGTTCTTCTTGTAAGCACCGATAGCGGCATTACCGCAGATAGTCACACCATAAGCACTGCCTACACCAGACAGGGCAACACACAGGGCAATGCCCAGATAAACCAAAAAGATTTCCATACTTTCTTGTTTGTTTTAATTTAATTGATATTGATTTTTATTTGATTTTACGGAAAGGATCATAAGCCTTGCCTCCGCCGGTGAAGTCGGCATTCTTGAAGAATTCCACGAAGGTAAGACGCATGGGGTGCACAAATGCACTGATCATGCTGAGGGCAAAGGTTATGCCATGACCCAGAAGCAGGATCAGTACCATTACCAATATGCGTGCCCACAGGGGGAAATCCGCTGTCATATCCAGCGCCAGGGTATTGAACACACCGCCAAGCACACCGCCGGTAAGACCGAGGGCAAACAGACGGATGTAGCTCAACAGGTCGCCCAGCAGTCCGGTGGCCATGCCATAGGTTTCCCACACGCCTCCGCCGATGTTGCTGAGCACACCCAGGGCGGGATTCTTGTAACTTGCCGGGTTGTTGTAGAGGAATATACCCAATGCACTTATACCTATTATTCCGAAGAGGATGTACCTGATCCATGCAGCAAGTTCCACCCCACATGCAGGCAAGCCATACAATACTATGGCTCCAAGCAAGGCCACTACCCATGAGAAGGTTCCCACGGCATAAGGCCAGCCGTAGTTTCTCGCTGCCTTGCATCCCTTCAGTATCATGCCCAGAATTACCTGCACAAGACCTATTATCACTGACAGCACCATCATGGGGCTATAACCGAAGATGGGACCGACACCGTTGTCATTCAGGAAGAAGGGTTTGATTGGCTGTATGAAGGCCCAGTCCTGTTGTGTAAGGTCTATGCCGAACACAGTACCCGTGGCCAGGCCACACACAATGGTGGCACCGCCCAGCCACATGGCCAGTTTGCCGTAGCCCTTCATTTCCTCGGCCGGCTTCCTCGCAAGTATAAGTCCCACCAGGAGTATGAGCAGTCCGTAACCGGCATCTCCCATGCACAATCCGAAGAAGAGCATGAAGAAGGGGGCAAAGAACTGCGTGGGGTCAAGGTCGTTGTAGTTGGGCAGGGAGTACATCTTCAGGATGGGCTCAAACAGACGCGAGAAGCGTCCGTTGGTGATATGCACGGGGACATCGTCCTCAAAGGCAGGGTCCTCCATCTCGTAGTAGATGTGTTCCCTGTTGAGGTATTCGGTAAGGGGAGCGGTAGAATCGGCACGCACCCAACCGAGCATCAGGTGCAGGACATCGCCACAGGTCTTCTCCGAACTGAGATGCACCTTACTCAGGGAAATCTCGTTCTCCACCTCAACACGTCCTGCCTCCAGAACGGGGAGCAGACTATTGGCTACGGCCGACATCTGCTGGCGCACCATGAACTTCTGCTTCTTCACCTCGCCAATCTCGGCATGCACCTGAGAGAGTGATTTCTGCGGCAGGGTGAGGTGCTCCGCCTGTATCTCCGGACGTGTCTCGGAGAAGGTGACGAAGTAAGTCTTCTTGTCATACTCGTTGACGGGTACGGCAAAGAACTGGTCCCGCCACTCTGCCTTGAACCTCTTGCTGGTGCAACGGTAGAAGTGAATCTCCATACCTATGGTCTCGGCCAGGCTCTGCACCTTCTCGGGAGAGAAGTCGCCCCAGGGGTCGAGCATTTCAAACTCCTTCTTCAGTTCGTCCTCCTTGTGGAGCAGGGCGTTCTCCTGCACCTGCAGGTCCTCCACCTTCTGCAAGAGGCTGAGTGGAGTGTCGTACTCGGGAGTCTGTACACCTAACTTCAATGCATACTTTGTGCCGTAAATCTTCAGGAAGTCGATTGCCGTAGAGTATCGGCGTTCCAGATAGATTGCCTCCTGCAGTTCGGTGCTGGTGGCACCCTGCTGCAACTGGGTTACGTGTACCACGCCCAGTTCGCGGATGGTCTCTATGAAACTCTCGTATTCGCGGTCAGTCACCAAGAAGGTGAACTTCTTCATCTTTTCAATCATAAGCCTCTACCTCCTCTCCTTCTGCTGATGATTCGGGTTCCACTGCCTGTGCACGCTTGGCCTGAAGGCTCTTCAGAATCTTCTGGCTGGACTTGGACAGGTTCTCCTCGTCCTCCATGAAGCGCTTAATCTTGCGTATGGCCTCCTGATAACCGGGAATCTGCACCTTCTCAAAGAGGTTCACCTTCTGTGTGGTCTTTCGGCGGGCATGGTCCAGCAGGTCCAGCTTTGCCAGCACGAATTCGCGCTCCACGGCCGTCTTGGCCAGTCCCTGCAGGAGTTGTATTCCGTCGAAGTACCACTTGGGGGCAGAGAAAAGTCCGAAGGGCTGGACCTCCAGGCTGATGTTCAGCAACAAGGGCACGCGAACGCCGGCAATCTTCTTCTCGCCGAGTTCCACGTCCTTGAGCGACACCAGCGAGGCGTCAAACTCTCCCCACAGAGCATACATGGACTCGTAGCCTTCTATCTGCTGCTGGAGTTTTTCCTCCAGCACCTCGGCCTCGTCCTTGCACTTCTTCACCTCAAGACGCAGTGCCGTCTCCTTGCTCTTGATGATAGGCAAGGTACGCTGGCGCATCTTCAGGTTCTTCTCCAGGGCCTGCAGCGACGTTTTGTTAAACTGATATCTTATTGCCATGACTATTTCTTAGTCCAATACTGGTCGGTAAACTCCTTCTTGATATTAAGTTCCTCCAACTCGAAGTGCTTGTTGAACAGAGACCATGTCACGTCCAGCATCTCCTCGGTGTTCAGGTTCACGTCGATGGCCAGAAGTTTCTCTGCGTAGTCCTTTGCATAGTCCAGGCAACGGTTGTCGTAGTCTGTCAGGTCGAAACCGTTCTCCAACTTTGTCTTTGCGTTGGCGGCATCGGCATACAGACGGATGGCAGCGTTCATCACCTGGGCATGGTCCTTGCGGGTCTTCTTGCCTGCTACCAACTGCTTCAGACGAGACAGCGAACGGAAGGGGTCTACTACCACCTTGCCCACATCGCTGTCGCGGCGCAGATACAACTGGCCCTCGGTGATGTAACCCGTGTTGTCGGGCACGGCATGGGTGATGTCGCCACCGCTCAGTGTGGTTACGGCAATGATGGTGATGGAACCGCCACCTACGCTCTCGGGGAACTGCACGGCCTTCTCGTAGATCTTGGCCAGGTCGGAGTACAGCGAACCGGGCATGGAGTCCTTGGAAGGAATCTGGTCCATACGGTTGCTTACGATAGACAGAGAGTCGGCATACGATGTCATGTCGGTGAGCAGTACCAGCACGGTCTCATGCTTCTCCACGGCAAAGTACTCGGCTGCGGTAAGTGCCATGTCGGGAATGAGCAGTCGCTCCACGGCAGGGTCCTCGGTGGTGTTGATGAAGGATATGATTCTGTCCAGCGCACCTGCATTGGAGAAGGTGTTGCGGAAGAAGTAATAGTCATCGTTGGTCATACCCATACCGCCCAGGATGATCTTGTCGGCCTTGGCGCGCATGGCCACCATAGCCATCACCTCGTTGAAGGGCTGGTCGGGGTCGGCGAAGAAGGGGATCTTCTGACCGGACACCAGGGTGTTGTTCAGGTCGATACCTGCAATACCGGTGGCGATGAGTTCGCTGGGCTGCTTACGGCGCACGGGGTTCACTGAAGGACCGCCGATTTCCACCTCCTTGCCCTCAATCTCGGGACCTCCGTCGATGGGATGTCCGTAGGCATTGAAGAAACGGCCTGCCAGGTCGTCGCTCACCTTCAGAGAGGGAGCCTTGCCAAGGAAGGTAACCTCGGCATTGGTGGGGATACCGCCGGTACCCTCAAACACCTGCAGGGTAACGTCGTCGCCCACAATCTTTACCACCTGGGCCAGACGGCCGTTGATGGTTGCCAGTTCGTCATAACCCACGCCCTTCGCCTTCAAGGAGCATGTGGCCTTGGTTATCTGGCTTATCTTTGTATATACTTTCTGAAATGCTGTTGCCATACCTTATATATATTATAACATTGCTTCTACCTGCTTCTTGAAGTCGTAGTACTGCTCGCTCTTGTAGACAGAGTAGTTCATCTGCTTGCACAGGTTGATCATCTTCTTGAAGTACCTGGTAACTTCCTCGAACTCCACGAACTTATAATCCTCCTTATCGCAGATGGCGGTAACGAGGTTCAGTATCTCCTCCTGACGCTCCAGGGGAGTAACGGCATCTATCTCGTCGAAGGCATCCTGCTGGAGGATGACGAAGTCGATAATCTCGGACTTCCAGAAGGTAACGTGATACTCCACGGGCACACCGTCGTCACCCAGAATGTTTATCTGCTCGGCAATCTCCTTACCGCGCTGCATGCGGGTCTTCAAAGCGAGAACCTTGGGAATCCACTCCTCGTTGATGTGTCCCTTGATGTACTCGGCAAACTCGGGATACTCCAGATACTTGGAATAAGAGTCGATGGGGTTGACGGCAGGATAGCGCTTCTTGTCGGCACGGTCCTGCTCCAGAGCGTAGAAGCAACGTGCCACCTTCTTGGTGTTCTCGGTTACAGGCTCCTTCAGGTTACCACCGGCAGGAGATACGGTACCGAGGAAGGTAACGCTGCCCACCTCGCCATTGTTCAGGTAAACGTATCCGGCACGGCCGTAGAAGTTGGCCACCAGCGCGCCTAAGTCCATGGGGAAGGCATCGGGACCGGGAAGTTCCTCCATACGGTTACTCATCTCGCGCAGAGCCTGTGCCCAACGGGAGGTGGAGTCGGCCATCAGCAGCACGCGCAGACCCATGGAACGGTAGTACTCGGCCATGGTCATGGCGGTGTACACTGATGCCTCACGGGCGGCAACGGGCATGTTGGAGGTGTTGGCGATGATGATGGTACGTTCCATCAACTTGCGGCCAGTATGGGGGTCGACGAGTTCGGGGAACTCGGTGAAGATTTCCACAACCTCGTTGGCACGCTCACCACAGGCGGCGATGATAACGATGTCTGCCTCGGCTTGCTTTGATATGGCATGCTGAAGCACGGTCTTACCAGTACCGAAGGGACCGGGGATGAAGCCTGTACCGCCCTCTACGATGGGGTTGAAGGTGTCGATGGTACGCACGCCAGTTTCCAGCAACTTGAACGGACGGGGTTTCTCCTTGTAGTTGGTCATGGCGAACTTCACGGGCCAGTGCTGTACCATGGTCACGTTGATGTCCTCGCCGGCCTCGGTGGTCAGCACGGCAATGGTGTCGTTCACCTTGTACTGGCCTGCGGGAACGATGCTCTTCACCACGGCAGTGCCCTCCATCTGGAAGGGAGCCATGATCTTCAGGGGCTGGTGGTTTTCCTCCACCTTGCCCAGCCAGTCGCTTCCCTGCACACGGTCGCCGGCCTTCACGATGGGGTCGAAGTCCCACAGACGGTCCTCGTCCAGAGGAGCGGTGTACTGGCCACGGCGCAGGAAGACGCCGTCCATCTTGTCGAGGTCGTTCTGCAGACCGTCGTAGTTCTTACTCAGCATACCGGGGCCCAACTGGATTTCCAGCTGGTGTCCGGTGAATTCGGCCTGGGAGTCTACCTTCAAGCCACGTGTACTTTCAAAGACCTGAACGTACACGTCGCTGCCCACGACCTTGATGACCTCGGCCATCAGGCGGTCGCCGCCAGTCGTAATGTAGCATATCTCGCCCTGCAGGACAGGTCCGTCCACACGGAGTGTCACCATGTTGGAGACTACGCCACTAACTATACCTTTTGTCATATCTTGTTATGTTATTTCCTTGAATAAGTTGGGGGATTGAATTATGCACTTACGCCTATGCACCCTTGCGCTTGTACTCGTCGGGGACTTGGGCGGAACCTCGCAGGTCGTCGATTATCTTTTGGAAGCGCGCCTTGCCGTGCTCCACGTCCAGATTGGCCCAACGGTACTGCATCTCCAGTTTGCACATGTAGGCAAACACGGCATCGAAGTTGAAGGGGTCGAAGAACGTCTGTTCGTCCAACCAAAGCCACTTGAAGGTGTCTATCATCTTCTCCTTTTTCACTGGGTCGGTCTCCTCCACGATCTTCTTGAGTTCCTGGACATTGTCCATACCTATGTGCCTGATGAAGTCCTTGGCGTTGTTCTCGCGTATCATGGTCTGCACCTCGCCTTCACCCTTAATGTAGTCGCTGGCCTTCCATCCCTGCTTGGCAGCCAGCATGGCCGTGAGGATGTTGTTGATATCCATGTTCAACTGATACCAGCTGCGGACAAACTCGTTGGAGCAGGTGTTTATGGCGTACTCATAGAACTGGCAGAGCATCTCGTCCTCGGGGAAGTAGCCCTTCTTGTCCTTGTTGAAGTTCCATGCACGTGCAAACTCGCTCATGAACGCAGGATAGCGGTGCACGTTGAAGTTCAGTTCCTGAGCGCTTGTTATCAGGTCCTTGTACTGCTCCTTGCTGAAGTTTCCGTTGTATTTGATATCGGCCTCGGGATCCTTCAGCAATGCCACCAGATTGCGGCAATCCTGAAGCATGAAATAGTATTGGGCCATAAGGCGTGCATCCCATGGAACCAGCGCTTCGTGCAACTGCTCCATGAATTCCTCCATGTCGCATCCCGGTTTCGGGTCCGAGAAGTTAATCTCGGGCAAACCGGCCATAAGACAATAGTAGCTTGCCATCTTCTTCTTTTAGAACAGCATCTGCACAAGTTGTGGACGCAGGAACGACTTAAAGTAATCCTCAAACTCCTCCTTGCCGAAACTTACCTTGTAACTTCCGTCGGCAGGCTGGATGGTGAACAGGCTGTTGCGGCCATTCACCTTCTCTATGCTCACGCCCTTGTCAAGAACAGCCTTTGCCTCCTTGACGAAATATGCCTTCAGGGCGTCGGCGTCGGCAGACTCGATGACAATGGGTTCGTTCTCCACCCACTTGCTGGCCAGGGCTACGGTAAACTTGCACAGGAAATCCTTGTCGGCCGTCAGTTTGTCAACAGCCTGACCCACTGCTGATGCGGTGAGCACATTGGCGATCTCGCTCTTCAGGGCACTCAGGGACTGGGCAGTGTACAACTTCAACTCGTTCTTGGTGTTGGTTTCCAACTCAGCCACGGTCTTCTTGCCGGCGGCCTCTATCTCGGCGGCCTTCTTCTTGGCCTCTGCTATGATCTGGGCGGCCTGTTCCTTGGCCTCCTGGATGATGCGGTCGGCCTCGGCCTGACCCTTCTCTACGCCCTCACGATAGATTTTCTCTGTGAGTTCTTGAATTTTTTCCATTATTTTAGGTTTTGTTTTACGTTACGTTCTGCCATAAAAGCCCAAAAACAAGGCTTTAATCCCCGCAAAGGTAGCAAAAAGAAATGAAGTAACGCACGCGCGAGGAACGGAAAATGCCCGCGTGCATGCTTTTTAGGACAATTAAGTGCCATCGGGGAGCAAAACTCGGTAATATTTACTAACTTTGGCACTGTTATGAGCGAGAAATCTCTGAAAGAACGCACGGCACGCGGCCTCATCTGGGGCGGTATGAGCAATGGCATAATGCAGTTGCTCGGTGCTTTGTTCGGTTTGGCGCTGATGCGACTGCTCACTCCTGCCGACTGGGGCAAGGTGTATATGCTCAACATCTTTGCCGCTCTGGCAAGCACCCTGCAGGAGAGCGGTTTCATTGCCGCCCTGTGCAACAAGAAGGAACCTACCGACCGGGAGTACAACGCCGTCTTCTGGTTCAACCTGATAGTGAGCGGAAGCCTGTACATCATCCTGTGGTTCCTGGCACCATTGATTGCCGGATTCTATGGCGACCCCGACCTTATCCCCCTGGCACGTTTCCTGTTCCTCGGGTTCCTGCTTTCGGGCCTTGGTACAGTGCAGAGGGCTTATCTCTTCGGACACCTGATGGTGAGGGAGACAAGCATCTGCGGCATCACGGCCATGCTTGTATCGGGAGCCGTGGGCGTGACCATGGCGTGGAACGGATTTGCCCATTGGGGCATAGTGGCACAGAGTGTGACGTTCGTGTTCGTGGTGCAACTGATGAACTGGTACTACTCAAGTTGGCGCCCGTCCCTGCGCATCGACCTGCGACCGGCATGGCAGATGTTCAACTTCAGCAGCAAACTGCTAATTACCAATATCTTTAATATTCTCAACAATCATGCCTTCAGCGTGCTCTTGGGCAAATACTTCGGCAACCGCCAGGCAGGTATCTACGGCACGGCACGCAAGTGGGATGACATGGCCGCCGGCACCATAAACGGCATGGTTGCGGCCGTGGCACAACCCACCCTGGCACAGGTGGCGGACGACACGGGGCGCTATGTGCAGATATTCCGCAAGATGCTGCGCTTCGTTGCATTCGTCTCCTTCCCCGCCCTGCTGGGCCTGGGCATGATAGCCGAGGAGTTCATCCTGCTGGCAGGCGGAGAAAAGTGGATAGAGAGCGGCAGGATACTTACCCTTCTGTGCATCCACGGCGCCTTCTTCCCCATCACCACCCTATACAGCAACCTGACCATAAGCCGCGGACATAGCGGCGTGAACATGGCCTGCACCATAGGTCAGTGCCTGGCAGTATGGGCAGGTCTCATCCTTTTGTACACAAACGGATACGGCATGTTGCAGATGGTCGTGTTCTTCATAGCACTGAACGTACTCTGGCTCGGCATCTGGCAATGGTGGGCAAAAAGGCTCATTGGCATGAAATGGCGTTGGGCGGCAATGGACACTATGCCGTTCCTTGGTTTCTCCATCGCAGTACTTGCATTCACATGGTGGATTACACTGCCCATCGAGAACCTTTGGGCTCTCATGCTCTCCCGCATAGCCATGGCTGCACTGCTCTATGCCGGCATCATGTGGATAAGCGGCGCAAAGATCATGCGCGAGGCCATCGGCTACATCCTGCACAAAAAATCCTGAATTCCCACCCGTCAACCCCATCATTGCATCGGGACAACAAACCAGTCCTCCTACTAAGAGGACTGCAGTACTCCTACTATGAGGACTGGAGTACTCCTATTAAGAGGACTGATACAAACAAAGTGAACGAGAATGGATGAAAAGAGAGCAACAAGCCAAGACCCCTCGTAGTTATTGTGCCATTCTAAGAAATAAGCAATACTACCATATTGACCAGGAAACGTCAAAAAGAGTTTTAGTGTCTGAGGAATCAAATCAAAACGGCAAGCCTCCGTACATGTTCGTGTCATCCTCGCATAGCATTCCGGCAGAGGTGAGGTTCAGTTTGGAGAGGTCCTTTATCTTTGAACGGTATAGTTCTGCTATGCCTGTGTCTTCCAGTTCTTCGCGCCTTTTGCGGCTCATCTCTACAAATTCTTTTTCCCGTTCTATGCCAAGGAAACGGCGCCCGAGCAGTGTGGAGGCTATGCCTGTGGTGCTGCTTCCCGCAAAGGGGTCAAGAATCCATTGGCCTGGCTGGGTGGAAGCAAGGATGATGCGCGAGAGCAATGCCAGGGGCTTTTGAGTCGGGTGCTTGCCGCAGGACTTTTCCCATCGGCCTATAGTAGGCAGTTGCCACACATCGGTCATCTGCTTGTCATCGTTCAGTTGCTTCATCAGTTCATAATTGTACTGATGTGCCACCTTTCTTGACTTGCGTGCCCAAATGACGAACTCGGTGGAGTATGTGAAGTATCGGCAAGAAATGTTAGGTGCAGGATTGGTCTTTGCCCAAGTGATGACGTTCAGTATCTTGAATCCGAGTTTTATCAGTTGTTGCTGAACGCTGAAGATGTTGTGATGTGTGCCCGAAATCCATATCGTTCCGTTCTCCTTGAGGTGGCGGTGACATTGCGTGAGCCATTCAAGGTTGAAGGCATCCATATCCTCCGTGGTGGTGGGCTTGTCCCACGCTCCCTTGTCCACACACACCACCTTGCCGCTCTGGCACGATATGCCTCCGCTGGACAGGAAGTATGGAGGGTCGGCAAAGATCATGTCGAACTTGAAGTCGAAATCCCTTAGCAGCAGGATGCTGTCGCCATGAAGCAGGGTGAAATCGCGGTTGGGTGATTTGTAGTATGAAGGAATCATTGCTCGGGGACAGGCAAACCTAATTTTTGAAGTGGTATATAATCAAAATAAAAATGACAATTTACACTAATAATGTAATCCAACACATCCCTGTATTTGGGCTTCTTGAACCACTGGCTTAATATATAAACATATTCTACTTCAATATTCAACTGGGATAACAATTTAATATATTGTTTCCTCTTGAAATCACAAGTCTGTAACTTTTCATCAACACTACCTTTAACACTCTGGTTTTTTACTTCAATAATGAACAGAGTGTTATTGACAATTACATAGATGCAGTTGTCTGGGAGTAGCTGACTTGAAATTATTTTTTTCCAGTCAACGCCATTTGCCTTCAAGAATCTGTAAAACTCGTGTTTCTTAAAAACATAAGCTACTACATCTCCATTATAAAGGACGTCGGAACCCTTTACCTCATAATTCTTTTGCTGAGAAAGATAGGTAGCAAGATCTACCTTGCCTTCGTATATTAATCCAGTGATGGTATTACCACCACCTACGCCACCCTTGATCATATTAAATTTGACTGTTTGACGAGTTTTATAAATTCAGCAATATCTGTAAGATTATATATGCTTGGAATAATAGAATAGGCCTCCTGTAATTTATTCTTTGCACTCCTCCAACCAATGCCGTCTGTTATCCACACGAATTCATATCCTTCCACAGAATTTATCTTTGGTGCAATGTCCGAATAGGAACGCGCCACCTCGTTTAGTTTGGAACCTCCGCCACTATAGAAATTAACCTCAATGAGATATACCTTGGCAGGAGTTTCAATGACAAAGTCAAAACGCTTTTTGTCCTCGCCCAGAACCTCCGTCAATGACGGATATTCGCTTGAATAGACTTCCTTGCCGTATTTTATGTCCGCTTCTTCAAGAAGCGCCTGAACAGTGTCCTCCATGATGTGCCCGCTTCTGTTCTTGCGAGCATTTGAATCCAAACCTGTTTCTATGCCAAATACATAATCCACCAAATCCTTGATGCGGTTACTCCTGAGCAGTTCGGCCAACCCCGTCTCGTTCAGGAATTCAACCACTCCTTCGGGAGAAGTAAACAACTGATTCAGCAGGACACATTCGCCAAGTGAATCTATCACCTTCTTCTTGCCATCGTCTCTGACGGCAATCAGGATGTCCATCACATTGAAGGCACTGCTATCCCTTTGCCAAATATCATTGACAGCAGCCTCTATGTCGGTTTTGCCAATGAGATAATTCAGCATGTTGAGACTGATTTCTATGTTGCGTACATTCTGCGATATCTTCTCAAAATCGCAGAAGAATCCCAAGGTCTGGTTGGTGTCCTTCAGTTGGGACATGAACACTTCAAACTCCAATTCTGTATGTGCACTCATCTTCGGCTACGTGGGTTGCTTGTTGGTTAATTATGGGATATATGTTTCTCGCTCCTTTGACGGCCGCATAGTTATGGACAAGGATTTCCGTCAATTTACCCCTTTTGGATGCTACGGAATTGATGCTTCTTGAAGCCCAAACCCTGTCAATGCTGTAATCGGCATAAAGGTCGTCAAAGAAACGATCCTGCTCATTCTTGCCCAGGCAATCGGAATTGCTCAGCATGAAACTGTACCCATGTTCATGCACTCTGTCACAGAATAGTTTTAACCTGCGCTGAGCATCGTCGTTGAATGCCTCCTTGGTATAGTCATTGAAACTGGAAGTGTCGCTCAGCGGACGGTATGGAGGGTCAAAGTAGAACAAGGTATTGCCCGTAGCATGATTCAATGTCTCTTCGAAATCAGCGTTCAGGATAGTCACATTCTGCAACAATTCGCTATCAGCATATATGGTTGAAGCATCGCAGATAGTAGGCGAAGAGTATTTGCCAAACGGCACATTAAACTTGTTGCTCTTGTTCACACGATACAAGCCATTGAAGCACGTACGGTTCAGGAAGAAGAACAACGTGGAGTTCTCTATGTCGTCCAGAGCCTTTGTATTATACCTGTCGCGCATCTGCAAGAACATCTCTTTCCTCGCCTCCTCCGTGCTCAACGCATAATACTCCTTCTGTATTTTGGAAAGTGAGGATACAAGAGCATCGGGATTGTCCCTCACCACACGGTAACAGGTGATGAGGTCTGTATTTATGTCGTTTATTACGGCCGACTTGATATTGGGATGCGTCTGCAACATATAGAAGAGCATTGCTCCTCCACCCACGAAAGGCTCTATGTAGGTAACGTTCTCCCTTGTGTCAAAGTCAGCAGGAAGCAGTGCTTCCAGTTGGTCGATGAGTTGGCCCTTTCCGCCCACCCATTTGACAAAAGGTTTTGCCTTAGCCATTGCTTGTATGGTTTTGTTCTGCTTGCAAATATACGATTAAGCGAGGGAAGTACAACGTAGATTATATGTTTTTTATAGTAGGAAGTAACCTGGAACATAGATCGATTGTCATTTCCCGTTCGTAAAGTTCTCCGTTTTGTTTCTCTTCTTCAACGTCAAACCTTCCTGATCATCTCCAGATCCTTGGGGTAGGTTATCTTGATGTTCGTAACCTCGCCCTCCACTATGCGTATGGGCACATCGGGCAGGTACCTTCTCACCACGCCGCAATCGTCGGTGGGGGCAAAATGCGGGTCCTGCAGGCCGAGGTCGAAA
This sequence comes from Bacteroidaceae bacterium, assembly GCA_017503065.1. Next base: position 44,553 of record JAFVTT010000001.1, read on the forward strand.
GCCTGGCGGAGAACCTTCTGGCGGAAACCTTGGGGTGTCTGCATGTTACGGAGCACGGCACGCGGCAAGGTCTCCACAATGCATTCGTTCTCATCCACGCGGACAATGGTGTCCGTACTGGGTACCGCCACTCCCACGGCATCGTATCGGGCAAGAGCCTCCACGCATCTGGAAATGATTGCCTCGCTCACCAAGGGGCGCACGGCATCGTGGATAAGAAGCAGGTCCTCGCCATCCGTGCAGACCTCCAAAGCCGACAGGGTGCTGTGGTAGCGTTCCTTGCCACCAGGGCGGACGTGCTTCACCTTGGGATAGGCAGAGGCCATCTGGCTTACCTCTTCCACGAAATCCTGACGGGTGATGATTACAATCTCATCCACCAACGGAGAGCAGTGGAATGCACGGATGCTATGTTCAAGCACCGTACATCCGCCTACTTCCAGAAACTGCTTGGGACGGTCAGCACCGAAACGGCTGCCACTCCCTCCGGCCAACAGTATGGCTATGTTCATGTCTTCTAAATGATTATTCTTCGGATAAGACTATTGTAGTTCAAGCAGACAGGCGCTCACGCTTCCAGGGCATTGCATGCTTCTACCTTTTTGCGTATCTCCTCTATCTTGTCGGCATACATGGCATAAAGCCTCTTGCCGTTTCGTTGCGTCTGCTCCTGGGTGAAAGAACCATTCCACAGGCGCATGCCTCCCACACTGAGCGATTTGAACTTGGCATCGTACCATCCAACCTGCAAGCCCTGCAACCATGCGCGGGCACACAGTTCGTAGTCGTCAAACTGGAAGGGTGCGAAACTGAAATCGATGTGATGAAGATGACGGCAGAACAACTCCTTGTTAAGCCACATGGGGGCACGGTTCACGCTCACCACAAACTGGAACTCCCTGTCGCCGTCTGCCTTCTTGCCGCCATGGGCAGTCTGTCTGTCGTGTTCAAATTCCATATCCAACCCATCCTTGCCTCCCAAAATGGCCAACAGGGGGTGAGCATCAAAATGTCTCAGGGCATTGTCTATCCATGAGGTGTCATCAAAGTCGTCATCGTCCTGCAACAAGGCGATATACTTGCCGTTGGCAAAGCGTATTGCCTTGTCATAAGTGACATTCTCGTAAAGGTCGTTGGCACGCACGAGAAATTCGTTTGCTCCGGTCAGAGACTCGGCCAGGGCCTGCGTATGGCTGATGTCCGAACCGTCATCAATGATGACAATCTCCAGGCTATCGCCCCAAGCACGCAGTTTGGGCAGAATGTGCCTTATCTGCAAACTCTTGTTGTGCGATTGCAGCACTATACTTACCAATGGTTCCTTTACATAGCCCTTTGCCAGCCAGGTGGCATAACTCTTTTTGGCCTGCACTACTCCCGTACGCTTCTGAAAGGAGAGTTTCAACTTCTCGATGAAGAGTCTGATGTCAAACATGTCTTTAACGTCCTATTCTTGGGTAGATACCTGTCATTTCTCTGTTAGTGTGGTCAAAGTTACGATTAAGCGAGCGAAAAAGCAAAAGTATTTTGATTTTTCCGAGCGTGAGTAACTAAGACGGGAGCCAAAGTTACGATTAAGCAAGCGAAAAAGCAAAATAAATTTGGCATTTCTCTCGCTAAATCGTATCTTTGATACGCCTTAAGCACGAATAAACCATGAAAGAAGCCTTAGTAGACGTTTCCGTACTCATTCTGTTCTTCAACCGCCCCAACCAGTTGGGGCAAGTCTTCGAACAGGTAAAGAAAGCACGCCCGGCACGACTGTTCCTTTACCAGGACGGTCCCCGAAGCGAGAAGGACATGCCCGGCATACTGGCATGCCGCGAGGTGGTAAGCGACATTGACTGGGAGTGCGAGGTGCACACCCTGTATCAGGAGAAGAACTACGGGTGCGACCCTTCGGAATACATCTCGCAGAAGTGGGCATTCTCCATGAGCGACAAATGCATCGTACTGGAGGATGACGACATACCGAGCCAGAGTTTCTTCCACTTCTGCAAGGAGATGCTGGACCGCTACGAGCACGACACGCGCATAACCATGATTGCCGGTTTCAATGTGGAGGAGGAGACAAAGGACGTGCAGGAGGACTATTTCTTCTCTACGAACCTCAGCATCTGGGGATGGGCTTCATGGCGAAGGGTCATAGACCAGTGGGACGAGCACTACACCTGGCTGGATGACGAGCAGACGGTGGCACAACTGGAACAGATCGTTCGCGAGCGTGGCTACCGCGACGACTTCCTGCCCATGTGCCACAAGCACCGCAGTCAGGGCAAGGCTTTCTATGAAACCATACTATGGTCACACATGCTCTTGACCAACGGTCTCAGCATAGTGCCCAAAAGAAATCTCATCAACAATCTCGGAGCCACGGCTGACAGCACACACTTCGGCGGCACGCTGGAGACTTTGCCACGAGGCTACCGCCGCATATTCACCATGAAGCGCTACGAGATGGATGCATACATGCCGGTTGGCAAGGCAACCTCCCCGTTGGTGCACCCAAAGCACATCATTGAGCATGTGCCGTACCGCCAGCGCGTGTACCGCATAATGGGATGGATGAATCCCGGCATCAAAGTGGCACGGAGTTTTGAGGAACTGTTCCTGAACCTACGCTATGGCAACTTCTCATACATAGGGCAAGCCATCAGGAACAGAGTGAAGAAATGGATGGGCAGAAAGGAGTACAACTGACAATGAAGGTCCTGATAATATCCACTACAGAGCGTACCGGAGGTGGCGCCATAGCAGCCAGACGCCTGCTGACGGCACTGAACAAAAACGGCATCAAGGCCAAGATGCTGGTGCGCGACAAACAGACAGACGATGTCAACGTGGCAACCTACGGGAACACCATCCCCAAGGCGTTGGAACGCCTGCGCCTCATGTGCCTGCTTCGGAAACCTTTCCGGCAGACATGGCAATATGATCTGGCATCGGACGGAATAGATATCCTTTCCACGCCGGAATACGAGGAGGCCGATGTCATTCACCTGCATTGGGTAAACCAGGGCATGCTATCGCTGAAACAACTCAGGCAGATGCTGTTGTCGGGCAAACGTATCATATGGACAATGCACGACGAATGGCCATTCCGTGGCATAAAGCACTACACGGAAGAGGGAAATGCCACGGAAGACAATAGAATCTCCGCCCTGGAAGAGAGGCTGTTCAAGACCAAACAGGAGATATACGGCCTCGGCAATATAAGGTTTGTGGGGTGTAGCCAGTGGATTACCGGCCTTGCACAAGAGGCCATGCCACAAGCCAACGTCAGACACATAAACAACTGCATTCCACACAACATTTTCCATCCCCAAAGCCAGCAGGAGGCAAGGGAGGTCTTTTCCCTGCCACGCACACAGAAACTGATTCTCTTCACTTGCCAGAAAGTTACCGACAAACGCAAGGGCATGACATACCTGCTGGAAGCGCTGAAACATCTGAACGAGCCCAAACCGCATCTGGTGGTCGTGGGCGGGAAAACGGAAGAGATACTGAACTCCGACCTGGGCATGGACACGGACAAAATACACTTCATACCATACGTGAACGGAGAAAAGGAAATGGCACGCCTGTACTCGGCGGTAGACTGCTTTGTAACTCCCTCCCTACAGGACAACCTTCCCAACACCATAGCCGAGGCAATGTCCTGCGGCACTCCATGCGTAGGATTCGACACGGGTGGCATACCGGAAATGATATCTCACATGGAGAACGGTTATGTGGCACGATACTGCGATAGCGAAGACCTGGCACGAGGCATAGAGTGCACGCTGCTCCACCCCGAATGGAGAGAAACCGCCCGGCACAGTGCCGCACACGATTACAGCGAAGACCGCGTAGCCAAAGAATACGCAAAAGCCTATGAAATACATTAGACGGCACATCTTCACCTTGCTCACATTCCTGCTCATTGCAGCACTGAGCCTGATGCCGGCACAGGAGTTCCCGCAAACGGACATCCAGTTTGCCGACAAATGGGCGCATTGGGTAATGTACGGTTTCCTCACTCTGGTGATGGGCATAGAATGTGTGCTCAGAGACGAATACCTTAGAAAGAAAGCCTCCGCACCCGACATCCGGGAGCAATCAAACAAAAGCAAAGGAACCGCCATACGGCAGTTCCTCGTTATCGCTATCATAGCCTCCGTCTATGGCGGACTGATGGAATTGGGACAGGCCTACCTCACCACAAGCCGCCACGGCGACTGGTTGGACGTGTATGCCAACAGTTTCGGGGCACTGTGTGCCCTTGTACTATTATTCGCCTATCACAAGATACCATTCATTCACAAAGTGTAATGAACAGAGATATACAATAACTGTTTTGCGGTGTCAGTTGGTAACGGATTTGCAAAATTGTAGGATATATATCGTGTCCGAGTCCTATAAATTTGTGAGGTCCGGCCTTATGAGAATCTTTCCTTGACGACACTATAATACAACCCTCTCTGCTTGCACCTGATGATTCAGGAATATTGTGGCTGAGTCATTGAATTGGGCAGGTTGTTCGGTGGTGAGAAAGCGGAGAGAAGCCCCCTGTGTTATACGAACATGCATTTCCGGATGTCTTTGCAGATAGTCCTGCAAACTGCTGGCCACGTAATCTCCTTGCGGTATTATCTCCACTCCAGCAGGGACATATTGCTTTATCTTATCCAAAAGTAAAGGATAGTGAGTACAGCCAAGAATAATGGAGTCAATAAGGGGGTCCAGAGCAAACATTTCATTTATACTCTTTCTTACAAAATAGTCAGCGCCAGGCATGTGTGCCTCGTTGTTCTCTACCAGAGGAACCCACATGGGACAGGCAACCCCCGTGACCTTGATGTCTGGGTGCAGTTTGGCTATTTCCAAATCATAGGTGTGTGAGCGTATAGTTCCAGGTGTGGCAAAAATGCCTACGTGACGTGTCTTCGTGATTTCCCCGATGCATTCTGCTGTGGGGCGAATGACGCCAAGGACGCGGCGTGAGGCATCTATTTGTGGCAAGTCGTTCTGCTGGATGGTGCGGAGTGCTTTGGCCGATGCTGTATTACAACCCAAAATGACCAAGGGACAGCCTTCCTGAAACAGCCGGCGTACGGCTTGAAGGGTGAATTCATACACTACCTCAAAACTGCGTGTGCCATACGGGGCACGCGCGTTGTCACCCAAATAGAGATAGTCATATTGGGGCATGAGTTGGCGGATTGTCCGTAAGATGGTCAATCCGCCATAACCGCTGTCGAAGATACCGATAGGAGACATTATCTGGCGGTATCCTCTATACCCAAATGCATTATTACTGCGGCAGTGATGTCTGTTGCCAGACCCGGTACGATGTATGGTACACTGCCACCGTCCAAATCATAAACAATGCTTATTCCCTTCTCCTGAGCTACGATGGTGATGGCATCATTCAGTTCTGCCTTGACGTCTGCCATCATGCTTGCCTCGGCCTCCTTAAGCAGGGCCTGAACCTTTATGCGGAAGGATGCATTGGTCTCCAGCATGTTCTGCAGCTCATTCTGACGCTTTTCCAGAATCGTCTTTGGAAACTCCTTTTGTCCATGCATGAACTCCTCGAACTTGCGTTGGAAATCATTCTCACTCTTCTTGGCCTCCGCTTCATATTGCTCCTTCAAAGCCTTCAGGTTTTTCTGCATGGCTTGATACTGGGGCATGCGCGCAAGTATCCTGGAGGTGCTTATCTGTCCGAATATGAATGCATGTGATCTGGGGCGTGGTCTGGGTTGAGTTTTAGCAGTATTAGTTGAGTCTACCTGTACGGAATCCTGAACCTGTGCCTGAAGCACACCACAACATGCCATGAAGCATGTAATACAGAGGAGTCTGAAAAATGTAGAGAAGTTGAATGCTTTCATTGCTACGTTTGTTTATTGATGTCCTCAGGGAAAGTTTAATTTTATCGCGGACATACTCGATTCCTAATTTTTATTTTGCAGGTGTAGCGGGTGCTGCTGTTGCAGTTGCGCTGATACCCAGTTCTTTCTTCAACTGAGCGGTGATGTCGGTGCTCAGTGCATTGTTGACGAAAGAAATGGCACCTGTGCTGGTGTCGATTACGTAGACATAACCTCCAGCCTCACCAATCTTCTTGACAGCAGCCATTACTTTTTCGCTGATCATAGCCATTTTCTCCTGAGTGGCTTTCTGCATGGCAGCCTGGCTGTCCTGAAGACTCTGCTGGTAGCGCTGGCCGAGGTCGTTCAGTTCCTGTTCACGACGTGCACGTACATTTTCCAGCAGGTTTGCAGCCTCTTTCTGGTAGTCCTCGTACTTCTTCTGCATCTCGTCCTGCATCAGTTTGAGATCGTCAGAGAACTGCTTCTCCATGTTCTGCAGTTCAGTTTGCGCAGTGGCATATTCCTTCATGTTGGGAAGGATTTCTGCTAAGTTGAAGTGTGCAAACTTTGACTGTGCCATGATGGTCAGGGGTGCTGCCATCAGAATGGCCAAAAGAATCTTTTTCATAATTGTTTGTTATTATTTAGTTGTTATTGTTACTGTTTGTGTCGTTGCTTAATTATATCCCAGTTTGGCCAGTACATCGTTTGAAATGTCTGCTTTGGGAGATGCGAAGATTATGCCGGCATCGGATGCCCGGTCCAGAATAAGACTATAACCTTTCAGTTCGGCAATGTCCTTTATGGCATTGTAGATTTCGTCCTGAATGGGAGCCATCAGGCTTTCACGTTTCTTGAAAAGTTCACCCTCTGGTCCGAAGTATTTCTTCTTCAGTTCGCTGGCCTCCTTTTCCTTGGCAATGATTGCCTCTTCGCTCTTTGCTTTCTGCTCGTCTGAGAGGAATACGGACTCTGCCTGGTACTTCTTGTACATGGTCTGTGCCTCTTCCTGAAGCACTTCAACTTCGGCCTGCCATTTTCTTGAGACCTGGTTCAACTGCTCGCCTGCACGCTCGTAGGCAGGAATATGGTTTAGAATATACTCCATATCTACAAGGGCAAACTTCTGTGCGCTTACAGGTAGGGCAAATGCCGCCATGGTGATGATTGCAAATAATACTCTTTTCATTGTGTTTTTCTTTAAGAGGTTAATTGGAGGCTGATGCCTCATGATGTGTTGTATCGTCTCTATGTATGCTGAGCGTATGTCATTAGAATTCCTGACCCAGGACGAAGTGGAAATGACTTCCTCCGTATGTGCTTACACCCTGTACCTTGTCGAAACCGTATGCCCAGTCGATACCCAGAAGACCAACCATGGGCAGGAAGATACGTGCACCCACACCTACGGACTTCTTCATGTCAAAGGGATTGAATTCGCCGATGCTGCTCCAACAGTTACCGCCCTCAGCAAAGATGAGGCCGAACACATTGGTGCTGGCTCCCAACATGAAGGGGTAGCGGAGTTCCACAGAGAAGCGTGTATAGGCGTAACCCATGTTGCCGGGAGGTGTGATAGAACCGTTGTCGTAACCTCTCAGACCGATGGTCTCGGTGGAGTAGAGGGATGAGTAGCCGGAGGTTCCGTCGCCACCCATGTAGTAGTTCTCGAAGGGTGAGGGTTTGTGCTTGTTGTATGAACCAAGCAGACCTATCTCGGCACGGGTCATCAGCACGAAGCACTTGTTGTGGCCAGACAGGGCGGTGAAGGTGCGTGCCTTGAACTTCCACTTGTGATACTCAATCCAGGAATATTTGTCCTGCAGTTCCCTCATGTACGTGCTGCTGGAGGGATTGTTGGCCAGATTGGCATAATCCTTGCCGTCCCAAAGAGAGTAGGGGGGGGTAAAGGCTACCGAAAGTTGGATTTCCGAACCACGACGAGGGAATATCTGGTTGTCTGTGCTGTTACGTGACAGGGTGAAGCGCAGGGCCAGATTGTTACAGTTGCCGTTGGTCATCAGCGAGAAGTAGTTCCAGTCCTTCATCATGTAGCGTGTGTAGGACAGTTCTGCGCTGAGGGTAAAATAGTCGTCAGGCCAGCGCAGGCGCTTACCCCAACCAAGTGATACACCGAATATCTGCTGATACTTGTCGGGATCGTAGAAGTTCTCATAGTTACCACCATAACCGTAACCGTAACCATAGCCGTATCCTCCGCCATAGATGCTGTTATAGTAGTTGTCGTAGTAGGCAGAGTTGTAGTAGCGGTCGCTTACGTCGGTCTGTTTGCTATAGAAAGCACTGAACGAGAAAGTGTTGGGACGCTTGCCGCCGAACCATGGGTTGACGTACTGTATGCTGTACTGCTGGTAATACGAACCGTTGGTCTGTCCGCTGATGCTGAATGTTTCACCATTACCCTGTGGCATTATGCCTCGGCGCATGCCTCCTTTCTTGAACAGGTTGGCAAGGCAGAAGTTTGCAAACTTCAGGCCTATCTTGCCTATGACACCTGTCTGGCCATAACCGAGAGAGAACTCGATCTGGTCGTTGCTCTTGGGTTCCAGTCCCCAGGCAAGGTCCACCGTACCGTTATTGGGGTCGGGTTGGATGTCATATTGGATGTTCTCGGCATTGAAGTGTCCCATACTTGCAATTTCGCGAAAGGAACGTTCGAGGGCATCCTTGGAGAAGAGGTCGCCTGGCTTGTTGCGCAGTTCGCGTCGTACCACGTTCTCGTACACACGGTCGTTACCGGTAATCTTTACACGGCTGATGCGTGCTTGGGGACCTTCTGAGATGCGCATCTCCAGGTCGATACTGTCGCCTACGATGTTCACCTCAACGGGGTCAAGCCTGTAGAACACATATCCGTTGTTGTAGTACAGGTTGCCTACGGCGTCCTCGTCGTTAGAGAGACGGTCTCCCAGCAGTTTCTGGTTGTACACATCGCCCTTCTTCATGTTGAGCACGGCAGACAGGTAGTCGGTATTGTACACGGTATTGCCTACCCACTCGATATTGCGGAGGTAATATTTTCCACCTTCTTCCACATGGATGTTGATGTCCACATGCTTGTCATCCACGTTCTTTACGGTGTCTGCCACGATGATAGCATCACGGTAGCCAAGTTCTGCGTAGTAGTTCTGCAGGTTTTCCTTGGCTTCCTTATACTTGGACTCGACGAACTTATGACTACGGAACCAGTTGTGGAAACCTTTCTTCTCACGTATTGTCTTCAGTACACCCTTTGAGTAAATCTTGCCCTTCAGTTTTCTTTCTGGGATGACAGTGTTTCCGTAAACGTTGATGTTGCGGATAAGTATCTTGCCGTTCTTGCGGATGTTCACGTCAACGATCACCTTGTCCGGTGCGGCGGGGTCGTCGTGATGCAGGATCTCTATCTCTGCATTCTTGAAACCCTTGTCCTCGAAATAACGCTGGCCCAATATCTTGGCACGGTCAATCATGTTTGGGGTAAGCTGGTTGTCTTCAATAAGGCCCAGTTTATCCTTCAGATCGTCCCTTTCGCTTTTCTTTACTCCGTTGTAGTTAATCTTGGAGATACGTGGGCGAGGAGCCAGGTTTATGTGCAGGTATGCAGAATCGTTGATGATGGAGTCCACTCTAATCGAAACGTCAGAGAACAATCCGTTCTTCCAATATCGTTTGATGGCTTGTGTTATCTCCTCGCCGGGAACGGAAATAGTCTCTCCCACGCTGATGCCAGAAAGTCGTATCAGCATGGCAGGGTCGTAATTGGGAATTCCGTCAACTGCAATGTTCTTGACAACAACCTGACGTGGTGTGCGACTGTAGTCAATGGTTACTGCGGTGTCGCGCTTCAGGTATTGTGCATGTGAGGGTATGGCACAAAGACATGAAGCAAATATAAATATAATAAGGTATAGTAGTGTCTTACTCTTCATCTGAAACCTGTTCTCCTGTTTTTCCATAGCGACGCTGGCGCTGCTGATAATCGGCGATAGCCTCTCTGAATGACTCCTCGTTAAAGTCAGGCCAGAACTGGTCTGTAAAATAGAACTCGGAATATGCACATTGCCAAAGCAGATAATTGCTGATTCGCAACTCTCCTCCGGTACGGATAAGAAGATCCGGGTCAGGCATAAAGTCGGTGGTAAGTTTGGAGTCTATCGTAGATTCGGTTATGTTTTCAATAGCAAGTGTGCCGTTCTTTACATCTTCCGCTATCATGCGGGCGGCTCTTGTTATCTCCCAACGGCTACTGTAACTTAGCGCCACCACCATAGTCATGCCGGTGTTTACGCTGGTGCGCTCAATACATTCGCCAAGACGCTTCTGTACGCTCATAGGCAGGCGTTCCATTTCACCTATCATGCGGAAACGGACGTTGTTCTTCATGAATATCTCTTCCTCGAGGTTTGTCAGGACGAGATTCATCAGGGCCTCAATCTCCTCAACGGGTCTGTTCCAGTTCTCTGTGCTGAAGGTGTATAGTGTCAGGTATTTGACGCCAAGCCTGGTTGCTTCTTCGGTGATTTTCTTCACCGTGGCAACACCTTCCACATGACCTGCCGTGCGTGGCAGTCCCTTTGCCTTGGCCCAACGGCCGTTTCCATCCATGATGATGGCTACGTGTGCCGGTATGCGGCTATTGTCTAATTGTTGCATAGTCTTAGTTTTGGACTAATGTCGTATGTTAATGTGAACATGAAGAAGGAGTACGTATCCTTGTTCTTCAGTCCTGAACTTTCTATATAGTGTGGGTCGCTAAGTTTGACGCCGTCCAGTTTGTCTATGGTGGTAAAGCGGTGTGTCCACTCGAAGATGAGGTTGAGGCGTGGTTTTACTTTGTATTTCACACCGGCACCTACGGGGAAGTTTGCTCCGAAACTTGTGCCGTCTTCCGTTATTCCCACTGTTGCACCTATTCCCACTATTGCGTAGGGAGTTATTCGCGAGAGTTTCTTGTATCCGGGTCCCATGCCATAGCCCCAGAAGTTGAGTTCGAACTGGGCTCCTATGTCCACCACGTTACCACTGAAAGTCAGTTCAACGCTTTGGCTGGTGGAACCGGACTCTTCCGGCAGGTACCATCCCCTGGTGTTTCCTCCATATCGTCCGTAGGCGAGGTTTGTCTTCAGCGACATGCGCGGGTTGAAGTTGCGTCTCAGTGTGAATGCCGCCATTGCGCTACTGCCCGAAAACGGAGTCCTGTTTGCATCACCCAGATAATAGCAGAGTCCTGTGCCGCCTCCAATGTCCCAGCGGTACTCCAAAATCTCTTGGGCCTTGATTCCATGTATGCCACAGATGAGTAGCAGTATCGTGAGCAGTTTCTTCAATTCCGTTTCCTGTTAGAATATGTCAGGACGTGCAAACCCCAGGCGGTTGAGACGTCCGCGGTATACCTTGCCATCGGCGATGAGCCAGATGAAGTTGTTATCATCCACGGTGGAGGTTATGTATCCATCTGCGCCATGCAGGTCGGCAGGAGGTAATATCGAGTGCAGGCGCCACCATGTCAGACCGTTGTCTTCGCTGACATAGAATCTTTCCAGAGCTTCAACCTTGCCGTCCTTGCTCTTGCCGCCTACTACCATCAGTTTGTTGTCGTAGTGCATCATGTTCATTTGCGTGAACATGGGCATGGGTTTGGTGTTGTCCCAACTCTTGCTATAGTGCATCCAACTCTCGGTATCTTCCTCCTCAAAGTCTGTCCAGCACTTTGACCACACCACGGCACATGTGTCGGTTTCCACGCTACGATTGCCCACTATTATCATTCTTGTCAGGTTCTCGTTCTGAGTGTAGGTGATGGCTGCAATCTCCTCATCGGGCAGTAATGAAGCATCTTCATCCAAGGGGTCTATAGACCATCCGTCCGAACCTATATAGATGCTATTTATGACTCCGTTGTATTTTGCATAGAGTTTATCGTGGGAGACCCCCACAAGGCGCAGCCCTTCATATTGGAACAGCCTTGTCCAAGCCAATCCGTCGGCACTGGAGTATAGACCGCCATCCGTGGAACTTACGAAGATATTCTTGGGACCTTTGGACAGGGAAGTGAGGTCTGCGGTTGTCGGCAGGTCGGTCACCTGACGTGTCCACTTGCCGAGGTTGCTTAGCGGATGTGTCATCATCAGTACGGCATTGCCATCGTTCACCAATACAGACATTTCGTCGTTCCAGGACAGGGCCTTCATGGGGTGTGCACCGCTGATGGCATCATCACCTTTTACAGCTACCCATCTGAGGGTGTCGCCCTCCATAGTGTGCACGTTTATCTTCAGTGTGTATTTGCGCTCCGTATTGTCCGTTGCCACCAACTTGATGTGCAGGGGTTTGCGTATGTCTATGCTATCCGATGATTGGTATGGTATCCATGGATCGTCGTCCCAGGCGTCGGAGGCACGGTAATATGCCAGACCTGCAGTGTATGAAAGATTCATGACTACGCGGGACAGGTCGGTGTTGCAGGGGAGAGAGTCCCTGTTCTCTATGAATAGAGTCTTATGATCGATGGTAAACACCCAATTCGAAGCCGTGTATGTGGTGTAGAACGTGGTGTCCGTGACACCGTCCGATGCCTTCGTTGTGGTGAGGCGACGGAAGGAGTTGAATGAAACGTTGGAAATATAGCAGGAATTAGTCCCTACAGATACATCGTCAGATTCAGACAGACACGACGTCAGCAACACTGCCATGAGGACTGCGGGCAGGATGGTTTGAAGCAGAGTTCTAAAAGCCTTTTTTGTCTTCGTGTACATTATAATAAGCAATTTGGGTGCAAAAGTACGGCAATTATTCCATATCTCGGCCATTTGCGGGCATCAAATGTGCTTGGAATTAAGTAAAATTAGCAATTTATTGCCGTCGGTCTCGTATTCTTCACATACTTCTGCACTGCGGAGCGTTGGCGCAGCGACTTTTTGCTCTTTGGCAAGATGTCGCATTTCGCCCATATTCCTGTGGCAAATCTCTACGCGTGCATCGTCCCACAGATTGCTGTCTATGAAACTTTGCAGGAGTTTGCTTCCGCCCTCGACAAGCAAGTGCTGGACTCCACGCTTGTGCAGATCAAAGAGTATCTCTGGCAGGATCTCGTTATGGTAAACCACGGTCTCCAATCCGTCACTCAGCACTTTGGCAGAACTGTCCAGACGCCCTTTGCGGTCGATGGTGACACGAAGCGGCGACGCCCCCCTCCACAGACGGGTGGTAAGCGAGGGATTGTCCTGAATGGCCGTGTTCGTGCCAACCATTATTGCCTGGCAACGGGCACGCAAACGGTGCACAAGCATTTCCGTGAATGGAGTGGAGATGCGGAGCCTTTGCCCCGATTCCATCCTGCAACCCATAGTGCCGTCTGCCATTTGTGCCCATTTCAACGTAATTCTCGGCCGGAGCATGCCATGACTGGTGTTGAAGCACGGGTTTATGGCACGGCATTCCTCCTCCAGCACACCCACGCGGACATCGATGCCGGCCTCCCGCATGCGGCGGATTCCCTCACCGTTCACTTTGGCGTTGGGGTCCTGCGTACCTATGACCACCCTCTTGAAACCGTGCGCCACTATCATGTCGCAACAGGGAGGTGTCTTGCCCCAATGGGAGCATGGTTCCAGGGTAACGTACATAGTGCATTGGGCAAAGTATTGTTTGACCTCACACGTCACCTTGTCTTGACCGTCACAAAGTATTGTTTGACCTCCCGGAATGCGGACGCTCCTCACGGCATTCACTTCGGCATGCGGACCGCCGTATTTTCTGTGGTAGCCTTCGCCCACTATACGGCCTTCGCGTACTATCACGGCACCCACCATGGGATTGGGGGCGGTGCCTGCCTCTCCGCATCTCGCCAACTGTATGGCTCTTCGCATGTACTTCTCGTCCTCTGTCATATTTCGGGGCTTTTATTTTGTTCCTCTCGCTTAATCGTCTCTGGGACAGATGTCCCGAAGGTACTCGCGTTCGGAAAAACCAAACAAGATTTGTTTTTTCGCTCGCTTAATCGTACCTTTGCAACATGAATTGTCTTAAAGAACTCAAGCAACATTATGGTACGGCCGAAGGGTATGCCCTCTATCGTCTTGTCATGGAGGAGTGTTTCGGCCTGACGCACACGGACATATTGCTTGGCAAAGATAACCAAATTTCGGAAGAAAACCAAGCGAGGCTCCTTGAAATCACCCGCCGCCTGCTCAAAAACGAGCCGGTGCAGTATGTTTTGGGTTATGCTGACTTCTGCGGACGCAGGTTTGCCGTGCGCCCCGGCGTACTGATTCCGCGCCCCGAAACGGAGTTGCTCGTGCAGAAGGCCCTGGAACTTGTCCACGGCATGGATCGGGTGACGGAACCTGAAGCGTTGGACATCGGTACGGGTAGCGGGTGCATTGCCGTCAGCATGGCCTTGGCAGGTTGTCGGGTCACGGCAATGGACATTTCCGAAGAGGCCCTTGGGATAGCAATGCAGAATGCAACCGCCCTCAATGCCGAGGTGGCCTTTGTTCATGAAAATATATTACAACCTTCACGCACGGCCCAACAATGGCACGTCATTGTGAGCAACCCTCCCTATATCTGTCTGTACGAGGCGGAAGCCATGGAGCGCAATGTCCTCGACTATGAGCCGCACAATGCCCTTTTCGTGCCAGACACCGACCCTCTCATATTCTACCGTGCCATAGCCTCCTATGCCATGTCGCACCTCTCGGCTGGCGGATGGCTCTGTCTGGAGATAAATCAGGCTTATCCCGATGAAATGGAGAAGCTGCTCTCTTCTTTCGGCTTCAAGGATGTAACCATACAAAAAGACCAATATGGCAAGGACCGCATCGCATACGCTCACTTATGAGCAGGCTCTGCAACGTGCCACAGCCCTGTGTTCGGGCTCAGAGCATTGTGTTTCGGACATGATGGAGAAACTCTCCCGGTGGGGCCTCTCCAGGCAGGATTCCGAAAGGGTGATTGACTTCCTCCTTGACGAGAAATATATTGACGAACTACGCTATGCCCGTGCCTACACCAACGACAAGATCCGCTTCTCGCATTGGGGCAGGGTGAAGATACGTGCCATGCTCCGCATGCAACGCATCAGTGATTCCGACATAAACGAGGCGCTGGACAATATCGATGAGCAGCAGTATCTGGAAATCCTCGAGGGCGTCATCGACGCCAAACGAAGAAGCATCGGCGATGACGGGAGTTATGCCTCGCGCACCAAAATAATCCGCTTTGCCTTGCAACGAGGCTTCGAAATGCACGAAATAGTGAAATTTGTATCGGATTATGAGGATTAACTCCGCAAAAATCCTTATCTTTGCGAGGAAACAAAGTAAAACCTTTAAAATATTTACGTGATGAAAACGCTCGAAGCTATTTTCGCAGACAAGCTGCTTAAGGTAAAGGCTATCAAACTCCAACCCACAAACCCCTTCACATGGGCAAGCGGATGGAAGTCTCCCTTCTATTGCGACAACCGCAAGACCCTTTCTTATCCCGATCTCCGTTCCTTTGTAAAGATACAGACCGCCCGCCTCATTCTGGAGCGTTTCCCCGAGGCAGAGGCCGTTGCCGGTGTGGCTACAGGTGCCATTCCCCAGGGCGCCATGGTGGCAGACACACTGAACATGCCTTTCGTGTATGTGCGTTCAAAACCCAAGGACCACGGTCTGGAGAACCTCATCGAAGGTGAGTTGAAGCCCGGCACCAAGGTGGTCGTTGTCGAGGACCTCATCAGCACCGGTGGCAGTTCGCTGAAGGCAGTTGAGGCTATCCGCAACTACGGATGCGAGGTCGTTGGCATGGTGGCATCCTATACCTACGGTTTCGACGTGGCAGAGAAGGCATTCAAGGATGCCAACGTGGAACTGGTAACCCTCACCAATTACGAGGCCGTTGTTGCCCAGGCACTTGCCACAGGCTACATCAAGGAGGAGGACGTGGAACTGCTCAACCAGTGGCGCAAGGCTCCATCCGAGTGGCAGGGCTAATTGTCTAACGCTAATAAACCGTTGTATATGAATAAATACGAAAGTTCGGTCAAGACGGTTTTCGCTCCCGTTGAGCGTGTCTATGCCCGTCTCTCCGACCTCACATCATTGGAGGTACTCAAGGAAAGGGTGGATGACCCCCGTTTCGAGGAACTCATCAACACCCAGGTTCCTGCCGACAAGCGCCCAACCCCCGAGCAGTTCGAGAAGTTGCGCAACAACATACGCAAGATGGAACTCACCCAGGATACCATGTCCGGTCACATCGGTCCTCTCGGCGACATCACGCTGAGAATCGTTGAACGTGCCGAACCCAAACTGGTGAAGATGGAACTGGAAGGCGCTCCCATCGGCGTGACCATGTGGATACAGATGCTTCCCTCCGACGAGAACACCAGCCGCCTGAAGGTTACCTTGGGCGCTGAACTCAACTTCTTCATCCGCAAGATGATAGAGTCTAAGTTGGAGAAGGCTCCCGAAGGCCTGGCACAGTTCCTTTCGCAAATACCCTATTAAACAACAGACATATCCGGCGCAGGGGATTCCATCGTATGGTGGGGCATTCCGTGCGCCGTTTTTTAGACAATAAAGACACAATATGGCAAAACTCTGGGACAAAGGCTTTGAGATAAATGCCGAGATAGAAAAGTATACCGTAGGCCGCGACCGCGAACTGGACCTGTATCTGGCTCAGGACGACGTGCTTGGTTCCATGGCGCACATCACCATGCTGGAGAGCATCGGCTTGCTGGAAAAGGATGAACTGGCGGCACTCCTTGCCAAACTGAAAGAGATCTACGGCCAGGCGCTTCAGGGCGACTTCGAGATAGAGGACGGCATAGAGGACGTACATTCCCAGGTGGAACTCATGCTCACCCGCTCCCTGGGCGAGATGGGCAAGAAGATACATTCCGGCCGTTCGCGCAACGACCAGGTTCTTGTGGACCTGCGCCTCTTCACGCGCCGTCAGTTGCGCCTTATCGTGGAGGACGTCTGCTCCCTGTTCCGCGAACTCCAGGCACAGAGCGAGCACTACAAGAACGTGCTAATGCCCGGCTATACCCACCTGCAGGTGGCCATGCCGTCGAGTTTCGGCCTTTGGTTCGGCGCCTATGCCGAATCTCTCGTGGACGACATGATGATGCTTCAGGCGGCATATCGCCAGACCAACCGCAACCCCCTCGGTTCTGCGGCAGGCTATGGAAGCAGTTTCCCCCTGAACCGCAGCATGACCACAAGCCTGCTGGGCTTCGACTCTATGGATTATAACGTGGTGTACGCACAGATGGGACGCGGCAAGACGGAACGCAACGTGGCCTTTGCCATGGCTTCCGTGGCAAGTACTGTCAGCAAGATGGCCTTCGATGCCTGCCTGTTCAACTCGCAGAACTTCTCCTTCGTGCGCCTTCCCAAGGAGTGCACCACTGGAAGCAGCATCATGCCCCACAAGAAGAACCCCGATGTTTTCGAACTTACACGCGCAAAGTGCAACAAACTCCAGGCTCTGCCCCAGCAGATCATGATGATAATGAACAATCTGCCCTCCGGATACTTCCGCGACCTGCAGATTATCAAGGAGGTTTTCCTCCCTGCCTTCCAGGAGTTGCGCGACTGTCTGCAGATGTCGGCCTACATAATCCGCAAGATGGAGGTAAACGAGGAAATCCTCTCCGACCCGCGTTACGATCTCATGTTCTCCGTGGAGGAGGTGAACCGCCTCGCCACCGAAGGCATGCCCTTCCGCGATGCATACAAGAAGGTGGGCCTGGACATAGAGGCCGGCAACTTCACCCCCGACAAGAACATCCGCCATACTCACGAAGGCAGCATAGGCAACCTGTGCAACGAGGAGATAGCCCGACTGATGGATTCCCTTGTCGGTGAGTTCCATTTTGAACGTATAGACAAGGCCGTGGAGGCTCTGCTGGCATGAGGTTACACAGAAGCATAAAGTCATTTATGGCAATGCTGGTTGTCCTTGTGGCAACCGGCATTGTCTCTTCCTGCGAGAAGGCGGAAAACAGATACAGCGGTTACCGTGCCTATTTCAAGTACGCCCCTGTCAGCGCCAAACCCAACCTGTACCGTGCCTGCACCTCTTTGGGGGAATTCTGTTCCATAACGTATCCCCCCGGTGTCAACTATGTGATAAAGAGTCCCAGCACCCCATCGGCGGTGGACTATATCCAGCGCACCGCCTTGCAAGGCTATCAGGGTTTTGTCCTTGGTGTCGGAGGAGGCCTTATAGTGGGCATGCCCACCATACCGGAGATGCTGGAACAGGAAAGCCAGGTCACATGTTACGACCTCTGCTGCCCCAACTGCTATCAGGTCTACCATATCCTCAAGCAGTTGGAACTCCATGTCGGAGGTTCGGCCGCTTGTTCCTCATGCCATCGCACCTATGATCTCAACAATCAGGGCATGGTGTCCAAGGGGGATGCCGGCCGTTCCCTTTTCCGCTATTATGTGCATTATTATGCCCCCACTCAGAGTCTGACAATCAACAATAATTAGACTAAAAGTGTAGTTTTCCCACCTTTTCTTTGGTCGTATCGTTTTTTTGTCATACCTTTGCACCCGCTAATGTAAATATGATTAGCATTTCAGGTTGACTCGCTAGCTCAGTAGGTAGAGCACTTCACTTTTAATGAAGGGGTCTCGGGTTCGAACCCCGAGCGGGTTACAGGAAGAGGGTGGTCAAAATGAAGTGCCCCCCAAAATAAGTTAGACGTTTAACACGTTATTTATTACTTAGGTATTGAGCTCGGTATATGCCGGGCTCAATACTTTTAGTTCCCTTATTGTAAGCGGCAAGTCTTCTTTTTTGGGGTGAGCTGGACAATAATTTGGTATTTAGTTCACTTAATCGTAGCATTGAACTTTGTTCTAAGTTACTATCGCTCTGATTTGCTCAAATAAATTTGGCAAATCGCGCGCTTAATCGTAACTTTGTAGCGCAATAATTTACATATATCAAGAAATGGAAAAGAATTTCAAGAGAACTACTGTCACTTCGGCTCTTCCCTATGCCAACGGTCCAGTGCACATCGGACATCTGGCTGGTGTGTATGTGCCGGCAGACATATATGTGCGCTACTTGCGACTGAAGAAGCGCGATGTGCTATTCATAGGTGGCAGTGACGAACATGGCGTACCCGTAACAATCCGTGCCCGCAAGGAGGGCATCAGCGTACAGGAGGTGGTGGACCGATACCACGGCATCATCAAGGACTCCTTCGAGAAGTTCGGCATCTCCTTCGATGTCTACTCGCGCACCAGCGGTCCCATACACCATCAGTTTGCCAGCGACTTCTTCAAAAAACTCTATGAGGAGGGCAAGTTCGTGGAGAAGGTGACGGAGCAGTTCTTTGACGAGGCTACAGGACGCTTCCTCTCCGACCGCAACATCAAGGGCGAGTGCCCCCGTTGCCATGCCGCCGATGCCTACGGCGACCAGTGCGAGAAGTGCGGTGCAACGCTCTCTCCCGAGGAACTTATCAACCCCTACAATGCAGAGACGGGCAACCCCCTGGTGCAGAAGGAGACCAAGCACTGGTACCTGCCTCTGGACAAGGACCAGGAGTGGCTGGAGAAGTGGATTCTGGAGGAGCACAAGGAATGGCGACCCAATGTGTACGGCCAGTGCAAGAGTTGGCTGGACGGAGGTCTGCACCCCCGTGCCGTGACACGCGACCTCGACTGGGGTATCCCCGTTCCCGTGGAGGGTGCCGACGGCAAGGTGCTCTACGTGTGGTTCGACGCTCCCATAGGTTATATCAGCAACACCAAAGAACTCTGCGACGCACGTCCCGAACTGGGCAGTTGGGAGACCTGGTGGAAGGACCCCGAGACACGTCTGGTGCATTTCATCGGCAAGGACAACATCGTATTCCACTGCATCGTCTTCCCAGCCATGCTCAAGGCCCACGGTGGTTACATCCTGCCCGACAACGTGCCTTCCAACGAGTTCCTGAATCTGGAGGGCAACAAGATTTCAACCAGCAAGAACTATGCAGTATGGCTCAACGAGTATCTCGTGGACATGCCCGGCCGTCAGGACGAACTGCGCTATGTGCTCACCGCCAACGCTCCCGAGACAAAGGACAACGACTTCACGTGGGCCGACTACCAGGCACGTTGTAACAACGAACTGGTGGCTGTCTACGGCAACTTTGTGAACCGTGCCCTGCAACTCACCCAAAAGTACTACGAGGGACGTGTGCCTGCCTGTGGCGAACTGACCGACTACGACCGCGAAACTCTGGCCGAGTTCTGCGGTGTGAAGGAGAAACTGGAGGCTCTGTTGGAGAACTTCCGCTTCCGCGATGCGCTGAAGGAGGCCATGAACCTGGCACGCATCGGCAATAAGTACATAGCCGACTGCGAACCCTGGAAGGTCATCAAGACCGACCCCGAGCGCGTGAAGACCATCATAAACATATCCCTGCAACTTACCGCCAACCTGGCCATAGCCTTCGAACCCTTCCTGCCTTTCAGCAGCAAGCGCCTCAGGGAGATGCTCGCCATGGACACCTTCTCATGGGAAGACCTCGGCAGCACCGCCCTCATGCAGGAAGGACACCAGATGCCCAAGCCCGAACTGCTCTTCACCAAGATAGAGGACGAGGCCATAGCCACTCAGGTGAAGAAACTGGAAGACACCGTGAAGGCCAACGAGGAGGCCGCCTACGTTGCAGCACCCGTGAAGCCCACCGTATCCTTCGAGGACTTCGAGAAGATGGACATCCGCGTAGGCCTCGTAAAGGCATGCGAAAAAGTGAAGAAGAGCAAGAAGCTGCTGAAGTTCACCCTGGACGACGGTAGCGGACAGGACCGCACCATTCTCTCTGGTATAGCTCAATGGTACGAACCCGAGCAGCTGGTGGGCAAGCGCGTCCTCTTCATAGCCAACTTCGAGCCCCGCAAGATGATGGGCGAGGAATCCCACGGCATGATACTCTCCGCCGTAAACTTCAACGGCGACCTCTCCGTAACCACCACCATTGACGAGGTGAAAGGCGGTAGCCAGGTAGGATAACAAAATATCTGGACCTGCTCCGCGAGAATAGCACCAAAACAATCGCCCGACAAAGCTATGTCGGGCGATTGTTCTTATATATTAAAGTAAAAGAAAGAAACTAATGGAAGAAGAATCCTGTCAATATGCATAAAATTCGTTATGATATTTATGGAACCATCGCTGTTCTCACATTATCAACTTTTTTTCGGCAAGGTCTTGTGCAGCAAGAACGAACCCAACAGTGCACTGGTGATCGTACCGCATAGGATACCAAGTTTGGCATCATTCAAGAACAGACGCATCATTGCAGGAGCCTGACCTTCGAGATCCAACGGATAGGACAGTTCTGCCATGAACATACTCACGGTGAAACCAATACCACAGAGCATGGCTATTCCCGCCAATGAAGGCCAGGTAGCACCATCTGGCAACTGTACAATTCTTGCCTTGACACTGAGCCAACATGCTATCATAACACCGGCGAATTTTCCGATCACCAGACCAAGGAAGACGCCGAGACCTACACCCTGAGTGATGTTGTCCACACTCATACCCTCGAAGCATACACCTGCATTGGCGAAAGCAAAGATGGGTATTATGAGCATGCTAATAGGATTGCGAAGCACGTCCTCTGTATCCTGAAGGGTGGAAATAAGATGGTCGGAAGCAGATTCTATGGCACGCAGGTCCTGAATGTCGGTTTGTGTAAGCATATGCGGTGTACGCTTGTCATGTGCCGTAACCTCGTATTGAGGGAACTTGTCTATTTGCTCACGTATTTTCTCTATATAATATTTTGTGCCATGGCTAAGTCTGGCAGGTATGCAGAAAGCCAATACCACACCTGCTATGGTGGAATGTATGCCACTTTGGAACATGAACCACCACATAAACAAGCCTATGGCGATATAGCCAAACTTGCTATGAACCTGTCGATATGAAAGATAAAGGCATGCCAGCACGCAACCGAGCACTCCACCAAGATGAGGTAAAGAGATGTGGTCGGTGTAGTTGACAGCAATTACCAGTATACCGCCGAGGTCGTCCGCTACTGCCAGAGTAGCAAGGAATACCTTCAGTCCTGTGGGAACACGCTTGGAGAACATGGCCAGTACACCCAAAGAGAAGGCAATATCCGTAGCCATAGGTATTGGCATGCCTCGTTCCATGACTTCCATGTATGTGGCATCGCCTGTCAGATAACAAGATATGCCAAACACAATAGTGGGCATAATCATACCACCTATAGCGGCAAGGACCGGAAGCAAGGCTTTACGTAGGGATGAAAGTTCGCCTCCACAGAAAATCTCCCTCTTCAGTTCCAGGCCCACGGAGAGGAAGAAGATGGCCATAAAAAAGTCGTTGATAAAGCCGCCAATGGTCAAGTTCTTTCCATTATGGGCAAGCAGGTCGACACCTGCAACAACGAATTGTAGGGGTTCTTGCCAGAAACTGCTGTATAAGTCACGTGTCGAAGGCAAGTTTGCCGCTATCAAAGCAGCGATTGTTGCCACTATCAGGAGTTTGCCGCTTTCGGCATACTTCCTGATAGTGGACATAAAACTATAGTTCTGTTTCATTCATTTGTGCTCCGCTTTTTGCTGGCGGTACATTATTTCAAGCAATCTGCGATGAATGCCTCCATCTCCTGCTCATGCTTTTCAATGCTGAAGAGCAGATGCAGCTGGTTGTTGGCACGCACGAAGTTGTGGTTGGCATACTGGCACTTCCAGTACTTGTCGCCACTGAGGTAGTCCCACAGGAAACGTACGCACTGCATGTAGGGGAAGAGTTTCACGGCATAGGGCAGGTTCTCTATCTCTACGCGTGTCAGGAAGGAGCTAGCACTTGCCAAATAGCCTTCGGTGAACGCCTTGAAGATGTCCACGTCGAAGCAAACGGCATCCATGTCCTGATGGTCCTCGGCCACCTTGTTGGCACCTGTGCGGAGGAAGTCGCCGTAGTCGGAGAAGATGAAGTTGGGCATCACGGTGTCAAGGTCGATTACACAGAGGACATTGTCCTGCTGGTCGAACATCATGTTGTTCACCTTGGTGTCGCAATGGCACACACGCTTGGGCAGGATGCCCTCACGGCCCATACGTTCCGCCTGGCACATGTACTCGGCACGGGCATCTATCTCCTTCAGCATGGCCTGAACCTCGGGTTCGGCAACGCGGCCTACGGGGTCCTTGGCAATGACTTCGCGCAACTGCTGCAGGCGGAACTCCATGTTGTGGAAGTCCTTGATGGTCTCTCCCAACTCCACGGGAATGTCGGCAAGCATGGCCTGGAACTGGCCGAAAGCCTTACCGGCAGCGCGTGAACTCTCGGGGTTGACGGCCTGCTTGGTTACAGCATTCTCAATGAATATCATCATGCGCCAGTACTGGCCGTCCACGATGGCATATAGTTTAGTCTCGTCATCCTTGGCGGGCATGAAGGTAAGTACCTTGCGGTCAATCTCTGTCTCGCCTGCGGCCTCCAGTTTCTTGCGGATGTGGGTGGTTACTGCATAGATATTGCGCATCACCAAATCCACATCGGGGAACACGTTGGTGTTCACACGCTGCAATACGTAGTTGGGGGCATCTGCCTCGGCTGTTGTAACCAGCAGGGTGTCGTTGATAAGACCTGCACCGAGGGGCTTGATTTCGCTTACTGTGCCACGTATGGCAAAGTGGGAAACAATGTTCTTCAGTTCGTTTTGTTCCATAGTATTGATTGGGTTAAATGAATGTTATGCGAGTACAAATATATTAAATTCCGATGACAAAGACACCCCG
This sequence comes from Bacteroidaceae bacterium, assembly GCA_017503065.1. The sequence continues at coordinate 68,203 of JAFVTT010000001.1, forward strand.
ACGAAGTGGTAAATTACGTTAATCTCCGTGTTTTTGACCAATATTAGTTGAGATTTCCACACTGTGGCGTGCCGTCCGGGCTCCATCCTTCGGCACTTACTTGCAGGATGCTGGATGAGGAGTTGTTGTACAAATTTATGGTAGCACGGCCGTTTTCGTCAAGTTTTATATTCGGATTCCAGTACAATGTCCGGCGGTAGTCGTCCTTTGGCAGAGGCTGCTTTGAGTAATCGGGCGAGTAGAATTCGTCGGGGATGGAGAAACCCTTCATCTTCCAGAAACGGTTTTTGCGGTATAGGCGCTCCACGCCGTCGTCAAGCAGATGCAGGTCTATGGTTACTGATGGAAGTTCGTTTCCGCGGTACTTTCCATGCTGGTCTTTTCGTGGGGAGTAGTCGGTATAGACAACCACCTTGTCCAAGTTCCACAGATAATTGTACTTGTCGCGTTTGAGGTCCGGCATGTTGCTGCTCCATCGGGGCATTGCATCTGGTATGTCTGTCTGTTCCTTGCGGCGTTGCATTGCCGTTCCTTCGCTATATATCTTTCCGTCAAAACGGTAACTGATGTCGTATCTGCGGTCCGTCTTCATATCACCGATATAGGTGCGCGCCACATCCTCGCCGAAGCGGCCGGCACCCATAAAGTAGCCTGGAGCAAAACCTGCATCGCATGTGGCGTTGAAGGCATCGTATGCATCTATTATGAAGGCTGGCCTCCAATGTCCGAATCTCCTTCGCCCGTTACGCCTGGCACCGATAGTTACCTCAGACAGCATGCGCACCTGTTCGTTCATGCTGTTGTACAGGGGATTGTCCTTAGGCATGGGTGCTATGTGCGACTGGTAGTAGTCGTAGGGTTTGGGAAAGCGTGGGAATACTGGGTCTAACTTTACGTAATATTCAGGAAAGTCCACTTCGTCGCGTTTGGTCCTGCCATTCTGTGTCCAAATGGGAGGCTGCCCTTTCTTCCATTTCGTCGTGTCGCTGGCAGCCAGGAAGAAAAGGAATTCGTCGTAGTATCTGGGGAAGTCCATTGCAAATGTACCCTGGCTGCGCATGTCTCCTTCCACACTCTCGTTGCCTGGTTGGGAGAATTCTGCATGCAGGGCAACGGGATGTTTCAGGTTTTCTTCCTTCTCGTTGAAGCGGTCCCGTGCATCGTTGCCACCCTTGTTTGCTTCGGAATGTCTTTCCGCCTTCTCGTTCATGTCCTGCTCCGAAGGGGATTTTGTGTGACTGTTCCATTGCTCTTCCACAGATGTGTCCTTGTCCCTTTTGATGGCCTTTTGCTCGTCTTCCCTGTTCTGTTCCGACATCTTTTCGCCAGCCCTTTCGGCAAAGCTGTACATCTTTTCCTCCATGGTGCTTAGCACCTGTTCGGCGGAATAATTGTGTATCTGCCCTGTCCAGTGCGGATAACGCCTCTCTGGCATGTGGGTCAGTTGGAATTCTCCCTGGATGGCCATTTCCCTCCAAACATATCTGCGCCATCCCTGAACCATCATCAGCAAGTCCAGTGCCTGGCGCCTTTCCGGTTCGTCCTTCTGGAAGAACCATTGCGGATGGGGTACGAAACCCTTTATTTGGCTGGACAGAAGTGCCTCGGTCAGCATGTTGCCTGTGTCGTAGATGTATTCGCTTTTCGCGGCATCCCTTACGGAAACCGACATGCTTGCCCCAGGAGCCCCCTGCACCTCTATGGCAATGGGTTCGAAGGCACCGTAGTTCCCCGTCTTCATGCCAGAGAAGTTCACGTTGGTATGTTTGAAGCCATCCGGCAGGTAGAAGCAGAGCCTGTCTGCATATACCCGTCCGTCCTGGTTGAATACTGTCACCTGATACACTCCTGCCTCTGTAGTGGGAACATGTATGGGTGTCCCGTCTGCCACCTGGAAGTGTTTCAGTATGCCATTGTTCATTATTGTTATCCCCAACTCTTCTCCTGACGCATTGCCTGCCGTGGCATAGGAAATACTTATGCCAGTGGTGTCCGTGCATACATGCAACGCCACGCCATCCGCCTCGGCTCTTGGCAGATCCTCTCTGGCAGAGGGAGTGCCTGCCGGATTTCCCCTTCCTTCAGACGGGGTGAACAAGGCCGTCAGCACTTGTCCTTCAGAAGGAGTTATCTCGAACACGCCTCTACCTCGGTTCTGTGTTCCCGAAGTGATTGTCTGTCCGTCTGGCATACTTATGCTCAGTGTGCCTTCTAAGGTCATGCCAAGATTGTTCCTTACCTCCCAAGCCACACGCTGCTTCACGCCGGCAACGAGATTTCCTCCCTCGGGGAAGAACTTCACTGAAGAATTGGGTTTCTCGGTCGGGTTCTTGTGGTATGCTGCCAGGGGACGCAAGGTCATGTCCTGTGTATAGTTGCCAGGTGAAGCTGGCCTATTATAAATAGGTACTACGCGCGAATAAAGTTTCTCATAGTCGCGGTAATAGTCCCTGGCCATATCATTGCTGAAAAAATACTGTTCCGCCCATTTGCTATGCGGCTGTTCCGTCACTCCCCAGTTCAATTGCCACTTTGTATATGCGCGCAACTCATAGTATCCTGCATACAGAGTCGTGTCTGCCAGAGAAAAGTTGCCGTGCCCTTCGCCTTTCTCCAACGGAATCATCTGGCGTTCCATGAGATACCCGTCGTCGTTCAGCAGTTCGCAATACAGAATTCCGCTCAGGTTTGTGGGATGTCCGTTGTCGCCGCGTCTCACGTACGCCTTGTAGTAAATGGTGTCGCCCAAATAGTAGCAGTTGTTGTCCATGTGTATGAATACCTGCTCCTGAGGCAATTTTGTGCCAAATGCTTGTAGGCGGTTCACTAAGCCTTCCAGTTTCTCTTGGGCCTGCATGGAGGTGCAGAAGAGTAACAGTGTGAATAACAATGATGTCTTGATAGAGCGTCTTGCCATAGGTGTGTCTATATGCCTGTATGTACTGATTGTGTGATTTTCGGGCAAAGTTATAAAAAATAATCTAATCCGGTCTTTGTGCAGTTCTATTATTTTGTGCAGCCGTGTGCCGGCGCATGCCCTTGTAGAAGAAAAGGCTGGTTGGAGCGGTATGTTCCACGGAAAGATTTGGCAGCAGGACATTGTTTCCAAGAGCATTGTTTTTATCATCGGTAAAGATAAACTTTATCATCGGTAATCGTTTGGCGAATCAACGATAATGGTGCGCATGTGTCGTCGTGAAGCCGTAAAGGAATCATTAGGCAGATGCACGCCATATACGATATTAATATTCCTATGACATAATGTGTCTGAACCTCCATTGAAGAACGTGGAAATAAAACCTTAAATGTTTGTTTTTGCTAATAGCAGGCAGGATAATCGGGAATTTTGTGTAAATTTGCGAACGATGAAATACTTCCTTATTGCTGGCGAGGCCAGTGGAGACCTGCATGCCAGGCATCTGATGGATGCCATACGTGCCAGGGATGCCGAGTCGGAAATATACTATTGGTATAGGCCCGACTTGGCATATATGGGTTTTATATCGGTGGCAATGCATCTGCCGGAAATACTGCGTGGTATGCAGGAATGCAAGAAGAGCATATCGGAATTTATGCCTGACCGCCTGATACTCGTTGACTATCCCGGTTTCAACCTGAAGATTGCCGCCTGGTTCCATAAGGTATTTGTCGAAGGCAGACGTGGAGAGGCAACTGCCGTTCCCCAAGTGGTTTATTACATCCCGCCCAAGATATGGGCCTGGAAGGAGGACAGGATAGTGCAGATAAAGAAGTATGTGGATTCCATACTGAGCATACTGCCTTTTGAGGTGAAGTGGTATGCCGGGAAGCATGATTGCCATGTGGATTATGTTGGTAATCCCACATTGGACGAGATAAGCATGTTCCGCAACTCCCTGCAGACACAGGAAATTGAGGTGTGGAGGGATAGCCTGACTTTAGGGAAGGCTCCCGTCGTGGCCCTGTTGCCGGGAAGCCGCCGTCAGGAGATAGAGCGCAACCTGCCCATGATGCTGAAGGCGGCCTGTGCGGTGGGAGGAGACTATCAGTATGTCATCGCTTCTGCCCCCAACATGCACAAGGAATTTTACGAAACCATAATATCCTCTGCCTTGGGTGAGGGAAACGGGGACTTCCGCAAAAGGATAGTGCTTGCGCCCTGCCAGGGCAGCCGGAGCAGTTTCATGCTTTTGGGCAGTGCCTATGCCGCCTTGGTGACCAGCGGGACGGCCACATTGGAAACGGCTATCTTCGGAGTTCCCCAGGTGGTATGCTATGCCATGGCATTTGGCAAGGTGGTGTCGTGGTTGCGAAAGATTGTCCTGAAGGTTCCGTATGTGTCCTTGGTCAACCTGATTGTGGGGAGAGAAGTCGTGCCGGAACTGGTTGCTGGCGAGATGACGCAGGAGTCGGTAGAGCGCAATCTGCGCAATGTGCTCGCGGACGAGACCTTCCGCAGGAACCAGAAGCAGGGATATGAAATCATGATGCAGTTACTGGGAGAACCCGGAGCGCCTGAAAAGGCTGCGCATAAGATAGTGGGTAAATAAAAAACAGAACGCTTATGAATATTTGGCAGATGTTTAAGGATTGGCTTGGTGGTATACTGAGCTTGGGTGAGGATATGTCTCCGGAAAAGGATACCATTGCCGTCATAGAGGCAGGTGTGGATTTCCGTGGAGCAAAACTATGGATTCTGATACTGGCCGTCTTCGTTGCCTCGTTGGGCCTGAACACCAACAGTGCGGCGGTAATCATAGGCGCCATGCTCATATCCCCGTTGATGGGTCCCATCATCGGCATGGGTCTGGGAATAGGCATCAACGACTTCGTGCTCTTCAAGCGTGCCGCCAAGAACTATCTTGTGGCAACGCTCTTCAGTGTGGCCACGGCCACCCTGTATTTCATGCTGACTCCGCTGGACGAGGTGCAGTCCGAACTGTTGGCACGAACCTCACCCACCATTTACGACGTGGGCATAGCCTTGTGTGGCGGTCTGGCCGGCATAGTGGCACTGAGCAGCCGTAGCCAGCGCACAGGCAATGTCATACCCGGTGTGGCAATAGCCACGGCCCTGATGCCTCCCCTGTGTACCGTGGGCTTCGGACTGGGCACGGGAAACTGGCTGTTTGCGGCAGGGGCGCTGTATTTGTACCTTATCAACACCATATTCATATCTTTGGCCACATTCATAGGAGTGACACTTGTCATGCGCTTCCCGAAAAAGGTTTTCGTGGACAAGGCACGCGAAAAAAAGGTTAAGCACATAATCTCGTTTATCAGCGTTATTACCATTATTCCCAGTATCTTCATCACCTTCCAGATGGTACAGGAAACGGTGTTCCGCGAACGTTGTTTGGACTTCTACAGAGATGTGCTGCAGAAAAACGAGGCAAAGATAATTTCTCAGGAATTTGACTACAGCAGTCGCACTATACGAGTGGTGATGCTTGGTGAGGAGGTGGACAGCGTGCAGATTGCGGGCATGTCGGCCCGTCTGCCTCAGTTCGGGCTTGAAGGCGTGTGTCTGGACATTGTCCAGGGTGCCAAGGGCGTTGACATGGAAAGCGTGCGTGGTTTGATTTCCACAGAAAAGAACAAGACCTTGGCCACCCAAAAGCAGTTGGCCGAGAATGAGCAAAAGTTACGTGCCTTGCGCGATAGTGTGGATCACTATATGCAGACAGTAGAGTTTTCCCGGGTATTGCTGCCTGAACTGGTATCTCTGTTCCCACAAGTCGCTTCTGTTTCTACCGGCAGAGGCATATATTCGTATTGGGCAGACTCTGTGATGATGGACAGTGCCGTATATGTGGTGAATGTCAGTTTGGATTCAAAAATGAAACCTGCGGATGAACAGAGGATGGAGAACTGGCTCAGGACACGCCTGTCCCGTAAGGATGTAAAGGTGGTGGTTGACTACGAAGGCCAATGACGATTACCTGTAGATAGGAGTGTAATCCTTTTTCAACAGTGCAGTACGGGTTTGAAGGACAGCGCAAGTGCAACTTTGCAGAAAGTCGTGCCGTGGTTTCGCTTTGTGACATGACTTTTTTGTTGTATCAACTTATTTAGTACATGTCAGTCAATAAAGGGGGACTTCGGTATTAAGGCGATATGCATTTGGTGTCGGGGGGGTGTCAGATGATAATTCTCTTTGTAAGATATTGAATTTGTGATTGTTGTATTATTTGTTCTCTGCTTCTTTTAAGGTGGTCAGAACCTTGTGGTTCGTCATGTCCAGAGTCAGTGGGGTGATGGCTGCCATCCCGTGGTCTATAGTCCAATAGTCCGTGTCGTTGGCCTCGGGTTCCAAATTACAGAATGTACCCGTCAGAGTGTAAATGTTTTTCCCTTCCGAATCAGTTCCTGCGTCCAGCCATTCCGTGTGCCACATTCCTCGTGCCATGCGGCATACCTTGCTGCCCGACAGACGTTCCACTTCCGGAAAGTTGATATTCAGGCAGGTGTCTTCCGGCAGTCCCTCCCCAAGGACTTTGCATGCCCACTCTTTCACCACTTCGGCATAGGGGGTGAAGTCACATTCCTTCTTGAGTGTCCTCAGACTATAGGCTATCGCAGGAACTCCCTTCATGCACGCCTCCAGGACGGCGCCCACCGTGCCGCTGTAGTGCAGGGAAATGGAGGCGTTGTCTCCATGGTTTATGCCGCTTACAACCAAGTCGGGTTTGCATGGCAATACCTTTTCCAAAGCGATTTTAACGCAATCTACCGGCGTGCCCGAACAAGCATAGACTCCGTCCTCTACCTTCATTACGCTGACCGGATGAGTGGGGGTTATGCAGCATGCGGCGCCACTGCGGGCGCTGTCTGGCGCCACGACAATACAGTTGCCGAGCTCCTTCATGATTTCGGTCAGGAAGCGTATTCCCTGTGCCTGATAACCGTCGTCGTTGGTGATGAGAATGGTGGGACGTGTGCCTTTTTGCATAACTATAGTGTTCTTTTTTGCCGGCAAAGGTAGTGCTTTTTGTATTTTAACGCAAGTTCCACTTTGTGTTTTCCCCATTTTTCTGTATCTTTGTGCGCGAAACAATATAACCGAAAAGCAAATGGGTAAGATAATTGCTTTAGCCAACCAGAAGGGCGGTGTGGGAAAAACCACTACCAGTATGAACCTTGCCGCGTCCCTGGCTGCGTTGGAGAAAAAAGTGCTGCTGATTGATGCTGACCCCCAGGCCAATGCTTCAAGCGGTCTTGGTGTGGACAGCACTCAGGTGGATTGCACTGTCTATAATTGTTTGATTGACGGAGTGGATGTGCGCGAAGCCATTTACAGTACCGATGTGGAGAATCTGGACATCATCCCCAGTCACATTGACCTGGTGGGAGCGGAGATAGAGATGCTCAACAGGCAGAACCGCGAGCGCATCATGCTGAACATGCTTGCTCCGGTGGTGGGTGATTACGACTATATACTGATAGACTGCAGTCCCTCGCTCGGACTGATAACGGTGAATGCCCTTACGGCGGCCGCCAGCGTCATCATCCCTGTCCAGTGTGAGTATTTTGCACTGGAGGGTATAAGCAAATTGCTTAACACCATAAAGATTATCAAGGCCAAGCTGAACCCGAGTCTGGAGATAGAAGGTTTCCTGCTGACCATGTACGACAGCCGTTTGCGACTGGCCAACCAGATTTATGACGAGGTCAAGCGCCATTTCCGCGAACTGGTATTCCGTACGGTGATACAGCGCAACGTGAAGTTGTCCGAGGCGCCCAGTCATGGTCTGCCGGTGCTCCACTACGATGTGGATTCTGCCGGTGCAAGGAACCATCTGGCACTGGCCCAGGAAATCATTGAGAAAAACGAGAAACAGAACTAATGGCAATAAAGAAAAAATATTCGGCTCTGGGCCGCGGTTTGGACGCGCTCATCAGTACCGAGAAAGTGAATACGGCCGGTTCGGGCAGTATCAACGAGATTCCCATCGGACAGATATTCCCCAATCCCAACCAACCACGAAGGGAATTTGATCCCGTGGCATTGCAGGAGTTGTCGGACAGTATCAGGGAACTTGGTATCGTCCAGCCCATCACCCTGCGCGACCAGGGCGACGGAACCTACCTCATCATAGCCGGCGAACGCCGTTGGAGAGCCAGCCAGATGGCCGGGCTTGAGGCCATTCCTGCCTATGTGCGTACCGTGGACGACGAGAACATGATGGAGATGGCTCTTATCGAGAATATCCAGCGTGAAGACCTCAACGCCCTGGAGATAGCCCTAGCCTACCAGCACCTGTTGGAACAGTACAACCTGACACAGGAACGCCTGTCCGAGAGGGTGGGCAAGAACCGCAGTACGATCACCAACTATCTGCGCCTGCTGAAACTGCCTGCCACCATCCAGATGGGGCTGAAGGACCGCCGTCTGGAAATGGGCCATGCACGTGCCCTTCTGGCCATTGACGACCCAAAACTCCAGATCCGTGCCTATAACGAGATAGTGTCACAGGGTCTGAGTGTGCACAAGGTGGAGGAGATGGTAAAGGAACTGTCGGAAGGCGGTTCTGTGAAGACGGCGGAAGGCGGACGCCTGAAGGCTCGCGGCAACAAGATAAGCGAGGAATACAATATACTGAAGGACAGTTTGTCGCGCTTCTTCCAGACCAAGGTACAGTTGACCTGTTCCGACAAGGGAAAGGGCAAGATAGTGATTCCCTTTGCCAACGAGAGGGAGATGGAACGAATCATAGAAATATTAGACAGATTGAAGTGAGTGTGGCAAAACGATACAGAATCCTTGTCCTGTTGCTTGCTTTAGTCCTTTGGTTGCCGTGGCAGGATGCCTTTGCCATGGAACAACCCATGGATACTGTAGCGCAAGTCCTGCCCTTGGACACGGCACAGGTTGCTTTGCCTGCAGATTCGGTACCCGTGCCGTTGCCTCGGTCTTTGGGGAAACGCAATGCGGTCTATAGGGATTCTTCATCAATCGCATATGCGGATTCGTTGCAGACGGTGGTGGCCGATTCCTTGCAACGTGCGGCAGGCGACACTTTGGACCTGAACCGTTTCAACGAATGGAAACCGGACCCCATACGTGCCATGTGGTTGGGAATGGTGTTTCCCGGAGGCGGACAGATGTACAACCGCAAGTTCTGGAAACTGCCCATAGTGTATGGCGGTGTCGTAGGCTGTGTGTATGCCGTCAGTTGGAATGCCCAGATGCTGCGTGACTACTCTCAGGCATATCAGGATATAATGGATACCGACCCCACAACAAACAGTCATTTGGAGATGCTGCCGTTGGGATACGACATAACAGGAAGGGAGGATCACTTCAAATCGGTCTTCAAACGTAAAAAGGACTTCTATCGGCGTAATCGCGATCTCAGTATTTTCTGTATTGCCGGAGTGTATCTGCTCAGCATTATTGATGCCTATGTGGATGCCGAACTGAGTACGTTTGACATAGGAACGGACCTGTCCATGACAATATCCCCTCAGATGATATCTCCCGGCCCCACATATAGTGCAACCGCTTTGGGAAGCATGCCTGGGATAACAATACAACTTAACTACTAAACCCTGTCAATCCATGAAGAAATATCTGATAGCAATTTCATTGGCTTTGCTGGTCTGTCATGCCCGTGCCCAGCAGGTAATCACCGTATACGACGATAATACAGGCAAGGAAGAGGCCATTGCTCTGCCCGAAGGAATGTTGGATGCGGAGATAGACAGCATGATGCGCCAATGGTGTGCCCGTACCTATTTGACATACGACAGTGCTGCATGTGAAAGTACAGGCGAGGATATTGCCTACGAACCTGAAGTGTATATCAGAAGGTTGCAGAATCTGCCCAATGTCATAGAGATGCCTTACAACTCTGTGGTCCGCAAGTTCATTGACCAGTACACGGGGCGCCTGCGTCGCAGTGTTGCTATGATGCTTGGCGCAAGCAATTTTTATACTCCAATATTTGAAGACGCGTTGGAGGCCTACCAACTTCCCTTGGAACTGAAGTATCTGCCTATCATAGAAAGTGCCTTGAACCCAGGGGCCACAAGTAAGGCCGGAGCCGGTGGACTGTGGCAGTTCATGCCCACTACCGGCAAGCGTTATGGCCTTGAGATTACCAGCCTGATAGATGACCGCCGCGACCCGGTGAAGGCCAGTTATGCGGCTGCACGCATGCTGAAGTCGTTGTATGAGATATTTGGTGACTGGACTCTTGTCATTGCGTCTTACAATTGTGGTCCGGGCAATGTCAGCAAGGCCATAAAACGTGCTGGTGGCGAGAAGGATTACTGGAAAATTTATCCGTATCTGCCCAGCGAGACCAGAGGATATGTCCCTGCCTTCATTGCGGCCAATTATGTGATGAACTATTATTGTGAGCACAATATATGTCCGGCATCTACCCGCCTGCCTATGGGAACTGACACTATTGTCGTTTCTCGCGATGTTTACATGGAACAGATCAGTGAGGTGTGCGGCATATCCTTGGAGGAACTGAAGGCACTGAATCCACAGTACCGTACGACCAAGATTCCTGGCAATGCCACGCCATGCAACCTGCGTATGCCCATGGAGGTCATACACAAGTTTATAGAGAGCGGTGACACGGTGTATACCCACAGATTGTCCGAACTGAACAAGCGCCGTTCTGTAGTCGACGTAGACGAGAAGGTTGCCTCCAGGAACAATAAGGGTGCCAAGTACGTGAAGGTACGCAATGGCGATACGCTTGGCGCGATTGCCAGACGCAACGGTACTACAGTAGCCAAGATTAAGAGACTGAATAACATGAAGGGAACCAACATCAGGGCAGGTCAGAGGTTACGTGTAAGATAACAGCGTGTTGTTATGGAAGACGCCAAAATGATTCAAGAGGCCTACCAGCGCCTCATTGACACATATCTTGCATCTCCGCACCGTAAGAAGGTGGATGTTATAGAGAAGGCCTTCAAGTTCGCTTGTCAGGCACATGCCGGTGTGCGCCGTCTGTCAGGAGAACCGTATATCATGCACCCCCTTTCCGTGGCGCAGATAGTTTGCGGGGAGATTGGTTTGGGAAGTACCAGCATCTGTTCGGCCCTTCTGCATGATGTGGTGGAGGATACGGACTATACCGTGGAGGACATACAGAATATTTTCGGTCCAAAGATAGCACAGATTGTGGATGGAGTCACAAAGATCAGTGGCGGTATCTTTGGCAATCAGGCTTCTGCACAGGCAGAGACCTTCAAGAAACTGCTCCTTACCATGAGCGATGACATCCGTGTCATCCTCATAAAGATAAGTGACCGTCTGCACAATATGCGCACGTTGGACAGCCAGTTGCCTGCCAAGCAATATAAGATAACTGGCGAGACCCTTTATATTTATGCTCCTTTGGCAAACAGGTTGGGTCTTAACAAGATAAAGGAAGAACTGGAGGACCTCTCCTTCCGTTATGAGCAGCCCGAACAGTATGCCCTCATACGGGCAAGGTTGGCGGAGGTTGGCGGACACTTGCAGGAACAATTCGATGAATTTACCGCTCCCATACGCGAGCGTCTGGACCAGACCGGACTGAAGTACGAGATTAAAGCCCGTATTAAATCCCCGTACAGCATCTGGAACAAGATGCAGAACAAGAAGGTTACGCTGGACGAGATATACGACATCCTTGCCGCACGTATAATCTTTGAGGGTGACGGACAGTCCGAAAACGAGATAACGGACTGCTGGCGCATATATGCCATAGCCACCAATATCTACAGACCGCATCCCGAGCGTCTGCGCGACTGGTTGTCGCATCCTAAGGCCAACGGATACCAGGCCCTGCAGACAACGCTGATGAGCAAGAGTGGCAGATGGATAGAACTGCAGATCCGTTCGCGACGTATGGACGATATAGCAGAACAGGGATTTGCCGCGCACTGGAAGTACAAGGACGGTAGCAAGACCCAGCAGGACAGCGAGAACGAACTGGATCGTTGGCTTTCTACCATCAAGGAAATCCTGGACGACCCTCAGCCCAATGCCATGGACTTCCTTGATGCCATAAAATTGAACCTTTATGCCAAGGAGATATTCGTTGTAACTCCAAAAGGCGAGTTCAAGACCATGCCTGCAGGATGTACCGTGCTGGACTTCGCTTTCAGTGTGCACACCACGCTCGGAACCCATTGTATCGGTGCCAAGGTGAATCACACCCTTGTCCCATTGTCGCACAAACTTGAGAGTGGTGACCAGGTGGAGATACTGACGGGAAGGAATGTCTGCGTCATGGCAGATTGGCTGAATCATGTCACCACGGCCAAGGCCAGAACTAAAGTACAGGCTATACTTCGTCGTCAGCAGCGCCAGTTGCAGAAGGAGGGAGAAGAAATGCTTCGGGAATTCCTTGCCAAGCATGGTCTTGTGGCAGATACGGATACTCTGGGGCGTTTGTGCCAGTTCCACCAGGTAACGGGCAAGGAACAGCTTTGCGTTCAGATTGCCTCCCGTGTTTTGGTCCTTGGAGACGATGACGTGAAATACCTTAACGAGAAGACGTCAAAGCATAAGTGGCGCCGCTTCATTCCATTCCTGAAGGCAACGGACGACGAGAAGGTTTCTTCAGACGGCAAGAGTAATGGGCCGGGAACGGATGTGGCTGGGAACCCAGTGTCGTCAGGTGGTGTCGCCAAATCCTTGTTGCGCTTGGACAAGAAGAAACCACTGCTTCTCAACGAGGATACGATATCCAAATACCTTATCTGTGAGCACTGTCATCCCATACCAGGTGATGATGTCCTGGCTTTTCAGGACGAGAACGGCTATGTCACTATACATAAGCGTCAGTGCTCAGTGTCCAGTCGTCTGAAGGCGGTGGAGGGGAACAATATCCTTGCTGCTGTATGGGATACCCACAAAGTCTTGTTTTTCCCTGCGGTTCTGCATGTTGAGGGCATAGACCGTGTGGGTGTGCTTCATCAGATGACGGGCATCCTGTCGAATCAGATGAATTTGAATATCTCCAGTCTCAGCGTACAGACAAACAATGGAATCTTTTCTGCCGATATTGTAATGGAGGTGCATGATCTTCAGGACCTTAAAAGCATTATCCGCGACCTGAATAAGATAAAGGAGATAGAGAAGGTTATAAGAACAGACTAGGAAAACGGAAAGGTGAAAACGGAAGAGCCGACGTCGGTCCTCTGTTTTCACCTTTCCGTTTCCCCCCTTTTTGTTTCAAACAAGGTCATTCAGTTCCTTGCGCAAGGCTACCAGTTCTTCGCGCAGGCTTTGCAGTTCGTTGATTATTAGCGATGTGTCGCTGGCTCCTTTCTTGTTTTTGGAAAGGACCTCCTTGGCGGCATTCAGTTTCATGCCGCGTACCTTCACCAGATTGTAGACCACGCGTATTTCCTCAATGTCGGCCTGGGTGTACTGACGCACGTTGTTGCCGCTCTTCTTGGGGTGGATGTTGGGGAACTGTTTTTCCCAAAAGCGCAATAGAGACTCGGCAACACCGAACTGGGCTGCAACTTCAGATATACTATAGTATAACTTCAAATCAGGATTGGTGTTCAGACTCATATTGCTTGCGTATGAATGTTTTGGTTTCCGGTGGGGGAATTATTCGTAAAAATCTTTGCAAAGTTAAGCAAAACGGAGTATCTTTGCAAAGTTTTTTTGGAGAAAGTGTCCGTAGGACAAGATTATTTGCAAATAATAAACATAACACACAGATATATGATGACAGCAAACGAAATCCGCGACTCGTACAAGAAGTACTTCGAGTCCAAGGGTCACCTTATCGTTCCATCCGCTCCGATGGTAGTTAAGGACGACCCCACACTGATGTTCACCAATGCCGGCATGAACCAGTGGAAGGATATAATTCTGGGTACCCGCGACCCCGAACCCCGCCGTCGTGCCGACACACAGAAGTGTCTGCGCGTCAGTGGCAAGCATAACGACCTGGAGGAGGTCGGTCACGACACCTACCACCACACCATGTTTGAGATGCTCGGCAACTGGAGCTTCGGCGACTATTTCAAGGAGGGCGCCATTGACATGGCTTGGGAATACCTTGTTGATGTTCTCAAACTGAACCCTGCCGACCTCTATGTTACCGTATTCGAGGGCGATGCCGCCGAGAACCTCTCACGCGACGATGAGGCCGCCAATTTCTGGTTGAAGCATGTTCCTGCCGACCACATCATCAACGGCAACAAGCACGACAACTTCTGGGAAATGGGCGATACAGGTCCTTGCGGCCCCTGCTCCGAGATACACCTGGACAGCCGTTCTGCCGAGGAGAAGGCAAAGGTGCCCGGACGTGAACTTGTAAACAAGGACGACCCACAGGTCATCGAGATATGGAACATCGTGTTCATGCAGTACGAGCGCAAGGCGGACGGGCATCTCGAGCCTCTTGGCATGAACGTTATCGATACAGGTATGGGTTTCGAACGTCTGGTGCGTGCCATCCAGGGCAAGCAGTCCAACTATGATACCGACATCTTCCAGCCCATCATCAAGGCGCTGGGTGAGAAGACCGGCATCCCCTATGGCCAGAGCGAGAAGACCGACATTGCCATGCGCGTGATAGTAGACCATCTGCGTGCTATCTCATTCAGCATTGCCGACGGCCAGTTGCCCTCCAATGCCAAGGCCGGTTATGTTATCCGCCGCATCCTGCGCCGTGCCGTGCGTTACGGCTACACCTTCCTGGGACAGAAGCAGGCCTTCATGTACACCCTCGTTCCCACTCTGGCACAGGAGATGGGCGGTGCTTTCCCCGAACTCGTTGGTCAGAAGGACTTCATCATGAAGGTGATGAAGGAGGAGGAGGACAGCTTCCTGCGCACTCTGGAGAACGGTATCCGTCTGCTCAACGGTGTTATAGAGGAAACCCGTGCCACAGGCAAGACTGAGATTGCCGGCGAGAAGGCATTCACCCTGTTCGATACCTTCGGTTTCCCCTTGGATTTGACCGAACTTATCTGCCGTGAGAACGGTATGACCGTGGACGAGGCCGGATTCAATGCCGAGATGGAGAAGCAGAAGGCACGTGCCCGCAACGCCGCCCAGGTGGAGACAGGCGACTGGCACATCGTAGGCGATGCCGAAGAAATGACTGGCGACGAACTCAGCACTTTCGTGGGTTACGACTATACAGAGTACAGCTGCCGCATACTGAAGTACCGCGAGGTGAAGCAGAAGAAGGGCGTTGTCTATGAGGCCATCCTGAACCAGACTCCTTTCTACGGCGAGATGGGCGGTGAGGTAGGCGACAGCGGTGTGCTGGTGAACGACGAGGAGACCATCCGCGTGCTGGACACCAAGAAGGAGAACGGTGTTTCCGTTCACCTGTTGGAGCGCATCCCCAATAATCCCGAGGCCGAGTTCATGGCTTGCGTGGATGTGGAGCGCCGTCGTGCCACCGAGGCCAACCATACCTGTACCCACCTTTTGGACGAGGCTCTGCGCACCGTTTTGGGTGAGCATGTGGAGCAGAAGGGTTCTTTGGTAACTCCCGACTACCTGCGCTTCGACTTCTCCCACTTCGAGAAGGTTACTCCCGAGCAGATCCGCGAGGTGGAGCACCTGGTGAACGAGCGTATCCGTGAGGACCTGCCCCTGCAGGAGTATCGCGACACTCCCTTGGAGGAGGCTAAGAAACTGGGTGCCATCGCTCTCTTCGGCGAGAAGTATGGCGACAAGGTACGCGTTGTGCAGTTTGGTTCCAGCGTTGAATTCTGTGGCGGTTGCCATGTACAGAGCACCGGACGCATAGGCATGGTGCGCATCGTCAGCGAGAGCAGCGTTGCCGCCGGTGTGCGCCGTATTGAGGCCATCACAGGTCGTGCCGTAGAGGAAATGATGGACAAGCAGCAGGACCTGGTAGCAGATTTGAGAGCATTGTTCAACAATGTGCCCGACCTGATGGGTACCATACAGCGTGCCTTCAACGAGAATGCCGACCTGCGCAAGCAGTTGGACGACTTCAAGGCCCAGCGCGCCCAGCAGTACAAGCAGGAACTCATTGCCGATGCTCGCGATGTGGCCGGTGTGAAGGTCATTTCCGGTGTCATCAATCTTGACCCGCAGGTTGCCAAGGATATGGTATTCCAGTTGCGTGGCCAGTTCCCGGAGAACCTGATAGTTGCAATCGGCAGTCTCTTCGAGGGCAAACCCTCACTTACAGTAAGTTTCTCCGATGACCTCGTGGCCTCAGGTCTCAATGCCGGCAAGGCAGTACGCGAGGCCGGACGCCTCATCCAGGGTGGCGGCGGCGGTCAGGCCCACTTCGCTACAGCCGGAGGCAAGAACCCCGACGGTCTGCTTTCAGCAGTGGAAAAGGTTGTAGAACTGGCAACAGCAGAGTAATATACATTATATATATTATACGCGCGAGGCGACAGACTTTCAGGTCTGTCGCCTCGCTGCTTATGTGGATGGTTGTCGGTTATCTCTTGCTCATGATGGAGTTGGTCACCGTAACGGAACTGACCAATTTGCCAGTGGAGGTGAATATCTGCACGTTCCACACATGGCTGGAGCGCCCCAGGTGTACGGGGGTGGCAACACCGCGCACGGTGTCTCCGTCGTGGGCGCTGGAGACGTGGTTGCCTGATACCTGCATGCCCACGGCCATTTCTCCGGGCTTGCATGCTATCATGCTGCCCAGGCCTGCCAGGGTTTCCGCCAAGGCCAGGGATGCGCCACCTGCCAAGATGCCGAAGGGCTGGCGTGTGCGGCCGTCCACAGGCATGGTGGCCTCCACACGGTGGGGACTGGCAAAGGTGTATTGCATGCCCAGGGCACCCATCAGGGTGTTCTTGTTCTGGGCGTTCAGTACGTCAACGGGAACTTCCTGGTCGTCCTCGGGTTTCTCCTGCTCCTCCTCGAAGGCACGCTCTATGGCCAGTGCGGCACCGTCCTCATCGTTGGAGAGGGTGGTGTAGTCGGCACAGCGCTTTACCTCCTCGGGTGCGTTGCCCATGGCAATGCCCATGCCGGCCATCTGCAGCATGTTGATGTCGGCGCGTCCGTCACCAAAGGCAAGGACCTCCTTCATGCTGATGCCCAGTTTCTGCACCAGGGCACTCATGGCATGGCTCTTGCCCACCTGATAACCGACAATTTCCAGATAGTAGGGGTTGGAATGGATGGTGTCCATGACACCGTTCAGGTGGCGTTGCAGATGCTCTTCCATACCAAGCAGGACCTGTTCGTCCTCGTGTACGAAGATAACCTCTGTGGGCCAGGCCTCCTTGTTGTCTTCCAGATGTGCCATGGCCTCGGAAATGCTGTCGACGTGGCGCAGTGCCATGTTGTTCATCTGTGCCTCGTCCACGATGCGGGGGTTTGTGGTGTCTGTGGCCACTACCTCGTCTCCCTCGTAGTAGGCAAGGGCACAACCGCAGCGTTCGGCCTGCTTCTCCAGGTAGGGCACCATCTTAGGGTCTATGGTTCTTTCAAATATAGCCTTGCCGGTGCTGGCTTCCAGCACCTTGGCTCCGTTGTAGCTGATGATGAAACCGTCGTTGAAGTCCAGGTCTATGGCCTTGGCGAATGGCAGTACGCCGTATGTGGGACGGCCTGTAGCCAGGGCTACACGGATGCCGTTCTGTTGGACTTTCTTCAGTGTTTTTACGGTACGTTCGCTCATCTCGCGGTTGCTGTTCAGCAAAGTGCCGTCAACGTCTAAGACAAGAAGCTTGATATCCATAATCTAATGCTGTTTGTTTGTTCTTCCACGGACAAAGATATATAAAAATATAATAGGTCGTGTGCCGCCCTACAAGTATTTAATTATTTTTAAGCCTCCTCGTAGGCCTCTTCTGTCTGCTCCTCGGGCCAGTTGACAAGGTAAACGTGTCCTGTGGCTCGGGTTATGGCGGTGTAGAGCCACCTGATGTAATCCTCCGTAAGCATCTCCTCGGTGATGTAGCCCTGGTCTATGTAGACATCCTCCCACTGGCCGCCCTGGGCCTTGTGGCATGTGATGGCGTATGCGTACTTTATCTGCAGGGCGCCATAGTGTTTGTCCTCCTTCACCGCCTTGAACAGGTCTCGTTTGTTCCGGAGTTCAGGATAGTCTTCACACACCCTCATGAACAGTTGCTGTTGCTGTTCTTTGGTCAGTGCCGGAGCCTCGGAATGCAGGGTGTCCAGCAGTACCACGGTATCCAGTTCCGTGGGAAAGCCTTGTCCGTCCTGCTCCTCCTGCCCTGAGTCTGTACGGTCAATTAGTTTCAATGTCGCGTCGGCAAAGCGGAATCCGTAAAGTTTATGCTCGTTGCGTATCCTCTGTATGATGGCCATTTCTCCGTTGGCAATCAGGTCTTTGCCGTTCAGATATTTGTTCTTTGCCACCATCACCATGTCGCCTCCTCCCAGTTCGCAATCGTAGTCAAGAATGCGGTTGCGGATACCCATGTTATAGATGTTGGCACGTTTGTTGCTGCGTGTTATCACTATCGTGCCTTCCTTGCCGCATCTCCAATAACTTTGCTCCAGATATTCAATCAGTTCGTTGCCGGGCACTACACGTACATCCGGGAATGAAACGCGTATCCGTGGCATGTCTCCTCCGTTGCACAGGTATTCCCTCAGCCGTGTGGCGTTCCACAGTATGCCGGAGGAGTCCATCTGGCGGACCACCTGTGTCAGTTCGGCCTCTATCACATCCAGGCCATATCCTCCCAACTCCATTCTGTCCAGTGCCGGGGATTCCGTTTCGCCCACGGGAGGCAACTGTGCCGTGTCGCCAATCAGTATTAGACGGCACCCCTGGCAAGAATAGACAAAGTGGATTAAGTCGTCCAATAGCCTCCCGTCACCGAACACGCTTCCCGACAACCCTTCGTTGGCAATCATGGAGGCCTCGTCCACGATGTAGAGGGTGTTTTCCTTCAGGTTGGGGGCAGCAGTAAACTTTTCCTCGCCAAAGGTCCGTTGTCTGTAGATATGTCTGTGTATCGTCCCGGCAGGAGTATCGGCATATCCTCCCATCACTTTTGCCGCCCTGCCGGTGGGAGCCAGCAGCACCACACGCTGCTTCAGCATCTTCATCGTCCTTACCAAAGCGCCTACCAGAGAGGTCTTTCCCGTGCCGGCATAGCCCTTCAGGAGGAACATGCAATCATCGTTTCTGCCAAGCAGGAATCTGCACCACAAATCTATCACATGTCCCTGTTCTTGCGTGGGAACATGCACGAAGTTTTCCCGTATCAGCGCTCTGAAATCCTCGCTTATCATAAAACTTTTAGAAAAAAAGGACGGAAAGTGTCGTTACTTGAATTCTTTTTATTAACTTTGCGATGCGAATGTATAAAAATATAACGAAATAAAGACATGAAAAAGGTAATTAATGCAGTTTTGGCTGTATGCGTAGTGTTGCTGGCTGTCATCTGCTGGCGTAGCATTCAGGACGACATCAACTTCGACAAGGAGGTTGCTTATCGTGAGGCTCAGGTAAAGGCCCGTCTCATTCAGATCAAGGATGCCGAGGAAGCTTTCAAGCAGCAGCATCCCGAAGGTGCATATTGCGCTGACTGGAACGTCTTGACCGAATTCGTAAGAAACGGCAAGTTGCCCGTAGTTATCAAGGAGGGTGTGTTGAGCGATGAGCAGATGGAAAAGGGCCTGACCGAGAGCAAGGCTGCTGAAATCATCCACAGCGGTGATGCAAAGGCCATTGCAGAGTACAAGTTGGAAGGTTTCCGTCGCGATACCATTTGGGTATCCCTGATGGACAGCCTCTATAAGGACCAGAACCTCAACGTGGACTCAATGCGTTATATTCCTTTCTCAGAGGGTGATACATTCGAGATTATTGCCTGCCCCAACACCACCAAGAGCGGTGCTATCGTTCAGGTAATGGAGTGCAACGCCTCTATTGCAAGCTATCTGAAGGGCATGGGCAAACTCGGTGACAGAATGATCAAGAACAAGACCCTTGAGGCCGATGAAATGGGCCGTTATGCCGGTCTGAAGATCGGTGAGGCCGGTGATGGTTGGAACAACAATGCCGGTAACTGGGAATAAATCATTATTGAACTATAGTCTATCCATCCGTCTTTGCACGGATGGATTTTCTTTTCTTGTATATAGCCTCGGTTCCGGCCAGTTGCTGTTACAGGAAAGTCTTCCTTGTGCGGAGGGCGAGACTCTGGCGGATGCTCTGGAGCGTGGCTTGCAGTTGCCGCGCATAGCAGGCCGCCACTACGAGCGTGTTGTCCTGTATTCCACTTCGCCCAGCACACGTGTCCCATTGGACGAGTTCCGACGCGAGGACATGCTGGCGGTCTATCGCCTTACTTTTGTCGGCACCTCTCCACGTCCCGAGGACATGTGCTTTCAGGTTCTTCCGTCCCTGGACGTTGTGGAGATATTCACATTGCCGTATTCCGTTGCCGAGACGCTGAAAAGCCACTATCCCAGTGCCATGGTGCAGGGGCTGTATGGCACCATGCTCTCGCAAGTGGCGGAGATGCAGCAGGGCAGCACTCTGTCTGTCAGTGCGCATGCCATTATGTTGGATGGTGGCGTAATGATTGCCGTTCTCAGGAAAGGCCGCCTGCATTTTGCCAATGTCTTTCGAGCGGCAGGCAATGCCGACAAACTCTACTTCATCCTGTATGCATGGAAGACCCTTTCCCTGGATGCCTGGCATGATTCCTGCACCCTTTACGCTGCCAGCGAGGACCTCTACAACGAGCTCTGCCAGTATCTTGCCCACGTCGAGATGAAGGAACTGAGCGTTTGATGTTTGAACGGAAAACATAGTGAGCCATGAGCAATGAACTTTAAACCTGAAACCTGAAACTTCACTCCCCCTGCCCCCCTGCGACTATGCGTGTAATAACTGGTAAATACAAGGGACGTCATTTCGACATTCCCCGCACATTCAAGGCACGTCCCACCACAGACTTTGCCAAGGAGAACCTTTTCAATGTCCTTAATTCCTATATAGACTGGGAAGAGGAACCTGTGGCTTTGGACCTGTTTGCCGGTACTGGCAGCATAACGCTGGAACTGCTTTCCCGTGGCTGTTCACGTGTGATAAGTGTGGAAAAGGACCCTCTTCATTTCAAGTTTATCAAGGGTTTCATAGACAAACTCCAGGACCTCAATGCCATCCCCATCAAGGGTGACGTATTCAAGTATCTCAGTCAGTGCAGGGAACAGTTCGACTTCATTTTTGCCGACCCTCCCTACGTCCTGACCGAGATACCCGAACTCCCCGACATGGTTCTGGAACGTGGCCTCCTCCGCCAGGATGGTCTCCTCGTCATAGAGCACGGCAAGGACCACGACTTCAGCCAGCATCCCCGCTTTGTCGAGCACCGCCAGTACGGCAGTGTAAACTTCTCCTTCTTCCAATAGGATGTTGTCCCTCCCGAAACCGACCAGTCCTCTTACTATGAGGACTCGAGTCCTCCTAATATAAGGACTGCAGTCCTCCTACTATGAGGACTATAGTTCCCCCGTGAGAGTACTGGGTCATAACAACATCCCTGCTCTGAAACCTTGTAATCTTCAGAGCAGGGATGTTGCTGTTCCGTCC
Organism: Bacteroidaceae bacterium; assembly: GCA_017503065.1. Next base: position 89,706 of record JAFVTT010000001.1, read on the forward strand.
AATGTTTTTAGGGGGTGTTGGAGTTCTTTCACTACATTCTGAAGGGACGTCCGCCGCCATGGCCGCCCCAACCGCCGCCGGGACCGCGTCTGCCACCATGGCCTTGTGCGCTTCTGCCACCGAGGAGGTTCAGTTTGTATGCCACCTTGAACATGACGTAAGAGTTGATGGCATTGGTTTCCGTGTCCGAACGCATGGTGGCGGAGATATTGCGTGAGATATTGCTGCGCTCGCCAAGGATGTCGTACCACTGTGCGCTGACGATAAGGTTCTTCTTCTTCAGGAAGGCATGCGACAGCTGTGCGTTCCAGATTACTTCCGTGGTGTTCATGTTCTCGTCGGCATAGCCACGGCGGTACTGCGGACCGATTTCCGTGCTGAGTGTCGTGCCCCAGGGAGAGGACAGGGTCAGGTTGCCGCCATAGTTGAAATTCCACGAATCGATGTTGCCGTTCTTGTTCGTCTCGTTGCGTCCGTGCTGGTAATTGAAGCCACCGTGCAGACCCACTTCTATGGAACCGGTCTCGCCCCATTCCGTGCGGTAGGATGCTCTCAGGTGCGGACTTATGCTAAGTGTCTTTGTCGTGGACTTGTCAAGCAGGCCTCTGTCGTATGCATTCTTGAACAATGCCTGCATGTCTTCCACCGTTTCGGGAGTCTGTATGCCGTTGATGGCCGAAGAGATGTATCCCACGTTGTTTGAATACGATATCCAGTTGGTGATGTGTATGGAGAAGTGCTTGGCGGTGTCCAGGGCAGTGTTGAACATCAGGAAGGCCGACGTGTTCCAGTTGCCGTCTATGTTCATGGGACGGGTGTAGCGGTTACCGGTCGTGGCATCATAGATGGTGGCCGTCGATACGGAGCGGTCGGTGGTAGAATATGAGGCATTGGCAGCCCAACCCATCTGGCGTTCGTGCAGGTAGGCGTTGTAGTCCAGATTCACGCTGTTCGTCCAACTGCTCTCCAGACCGGCATTACCTATGCTTACGTTCTGCGGATTGCTGTTGTCCATCACCTCCAGCAGGTTTGTCATGCTGGGTTGTGACATGCGCCCGTTGTAGCGGAAGCGCATCTGGCTGCCTTGGTTTATCTTCCATCGTGCATGGATTCGCGGTGCCCAGTTGAACACGTTCCTGATGATGGTAGTGTCCAGCATGTTCTTTTCATAATCCATGTGTGTTGTCTGTGGCTGGAACGAAGCACCGAAGTTGAAGCGCAGTTCCTGCTCGTTCTCGAACTTGCGAGTGTATCGCAGTAGCACTTGTGCATCGTGGTTATACTCGTTGTATGTGGCATACTGCGAGTTCTCTCGGTTGCGGATGAGGGAAAGCGTGTCCACACCGGGGATGTAGCCCATGTAGAGTTGCTCTGCCGTCAGGGGCATGTAGTCGGGCAGACCGATGTCCTCCATCAGTGCGTGCAGGTCGTACATGTTGCGGTCGCTGTCCGAGAAACGGTACTGGAACTGATAACTGCCCTGCAGGTTCATGTACCTGGTAAGAGGCTCTGTGTAGCTCAGACGTGTACGCACGTTGTACGAGGTACTTGGGCGCTCGTTGTATCGGTTGGTGTATGTGGTGTCGTTGGTCTTGTAGTAACGGATGTCGGATATGTTCCACGACTGGCTGCCCGAGTGCGAGTAGCCACCGTTCACGTTCAGGGTGATGTTGCGTCCGGGCTTGCCCAACCGGCGGTTTATCTGCAGCGAAGCGTTGGCATTGTCGGAACTGCTGCGTGAAAGGCCGTTGTTCCTGTTGCTGTTTACCAGGATGTCCTTGAACCAAGGGTTTGCTATGGTGTCGGCAAACTCCTCAAGGGGGTATTCCATGCCTGCCTCGTAGGGGTCGCCGTCAAAGGAAACCGAAGCGCTCATGGACTCTGAATTGCCTTCGGAGTGCGAGTAGGAAGGACGGAAGATGATGTTTGTCATGGAGTCCGGCATCCATTCCAGGCGGAAGTCGGCATTGATGCTCCAGTTCAGGTTCTCGCCCGTGCTCAGCGAGTTGTTCCATTTGGACATGTCCTGCAGGAAGGTCTCGCTGTTGCTCCTGCTCATGCTTTCGCTGAAGGTTCTGTGGAAGCGCACGCTGCCACCGGTTTTCAGCAGGCCGGCCTCATAGTCCCTCTTGCCGTTTTCCCAGGCGAGGTTGGCACCGACCATCTGACTCGACACGATACCGCTGCCACCTCTGCTCCAGCGTCCGCCTCCGCCCATGCTTCGGTCGTTAACGTTGTTGCTTCCGGCAAACAGGGCAAACTGTGTGTTATCCAGAATGCGCATCACGTCGCCCTTCACGGTGTATCTGTCCTTGGTGCCGTAACCGCCTTCCAGGTTTACGAGCCAACCCTGCTTCATGCCCTTCTTCACGGTAAGGTCCAGAACCGTCTCCTCCTCACCGTCGTCAATGCCCGTTACGCGGCTGTAGTCGCTCTGCTTGTCGTATGCCTTGATGTTCTTCACCATCTTGGTTGGGATGTTCTTCATGGACATCTTGGTGTCGTTGGCAAAGAACTCCTTGCCGTCCACCATAATCTTCTTGACCTCCTTGCCGTTTATGGTAATCTTGCCGTCCTCGTCCACTTCTGCGCCGGGCAGTTTCTTCACCAGTTCTTCCAGCACGGAACCTTCCGGCATACGGTATGCATCGGCATTGTAGACGAAGGTGTCAGCCTTCATCTCCACCTGTGCCAGGCGGGCAACCACATTGGCTTCCTTCATCAGCTTTGCATCCTCTTCCATGGCAAAGGTGCCCAGGTTCACGCTCTCCTTGCCACGTTGCAGGGTGATGTCCTTTGTCTGGGCCTTGAATCCCATGTAGCTGATTCGCAGGATATATTTTCCGGAACGCTTTGTGGAGAAGGTGAAGTTGCCGCTGTTGTTTGTAGCAGCACCTGTTACCTGACTGCTGTCCTTGGGGCTCAGCAGTATGGCGGTAGCCCCTGGCAGGGCATCTCCTGTGCTCTTTTCTGTTACCTTACCTGTGACGGTGATTTTCTGTGCCCAGTTCTCCATGGGACATGCCAGCATAAGCAGTACCATTATGGGCAGGAAGACGAGTTTCTTGTTCATAAAGGGGGAATAAAATGTGCGCATATATAATAAGGACACGCGCGTGAGGGAAAGGTTTAAGGGGAGAGACTGGCTTTTGTGGAGGTTATAGTCATTCTGGTTTTCTAGTCATTCTAGTCTTTCTAGATGTTCTAGATGTTCTAGGTGTTCTAGGGGCTCTAGATTGTCTAGAACATCTAGTTCATCTAATACCTCAGATCCCGCCGGTCAGCTCTCCCTGTAGTAGTCCAGCATCTCTTCTATCTCGTCCTGGGTGGCGGTCTGGTTTATGCGTATGTCGCCTATGCCGCCCAGCAGGGTGAAGTTGATGTTGCCTCCCTGGTTCTTCTTGTCGTGAGCCATGAAGTCGCACAGGGTGTCGTAGTGCTTGCACTCGTACAGGAACTTGCCGTAATGTTCCTTTATGTATGCCTCCATCTGGTGCATCTCCTTGGCAGGGAAACCGCACTTGCGTGCGCTCAGGTACAGTTCCATCAGCAGTCCCCATGCCACGGCATAACCATGCAGTACGGTGCGTCCCTCCTTCAGGGCCAGGCTCTCTATGGCATGGCCGGCAGTGTGTCCGAGGTTCAGGGCCTTGCGTATGCCCTTTTCGGTGGGGTCTTCCTTCACGATCTGTTCCTTTATGGCAACGCTCTTGGCCACCAGGTTCTGCAGGGTGTCATAGTCGGGGGCGGCAATGTCAAAAGTCAGCAGTTCTGCCCAGTTCTCCTCGCTGCTCAACAGTCCGTGCTTCAGCATCTCGGCATAGCCGGACAGCAGGTTCTCCTGGTCCAAAGTGCGCAGGAAGACACTGCTCATTATCACGCTTCGGGCACAGTTGAACACGCCTATTTCGTTCTTCAGTCCTCCGAAGTTTATGCCCGTCTTGCCACCCACGGAAGCATCGACCTGCGACAGTAGGGTGGTGGGGATGTTTATGTATGCCATGCCTCTCTTGAAGGTGCTTGCCGCAAAACCGCCCAGGTCAGTCACCATGCCCCCTCCAAGGTTTATCATCAGCGAGTGGCGTGTTGCGCCTCCTTGCTGCAGTGCTGTCCATACGCTTGCCAGGGTTTCCAGTGTCTTGGCTTCGTCTGTTGGCGGTATGGTTATCATGATTGCGTCCTTCACTACGGCATAGTCCTTCACTACGGGCCAGCACAGTTCCCTTGTTGTCGTGTCTGTCAGTACGAAGAGTCTGTCGTGTTCCACCTTGCCCACGGCTTCGGCAAGGCTCTGCTCCAGATTGTCGGCTATGATGATGTCCTGCATTGTTTCTGTGTCGCTTTCGTGAGAGTGTTATTTTGATGCACGCACGATGTCGGCACCACGATAATAGAACTTCAGAATGTCCTGATAGGGATGTCCCTGCTGCCCCATCACCGCAGCACCTATCTGGCACATGCCCACACCGTGTCCCCAACCGCGACCGTTCAGGATGAAACCGGCAGGAAGATCTTCTCCGTCGTTGTAGTACGGACTTGCCTCAAAGGCACTGGACAGCAGGTGTGTTTCGCTCAGCGCACGCCTTATCTCCAGTTCCTTACCTATTGTCATCGTGTGCTCTGTGCCAACAATCTTCAGTTTGCTCAGATGCCCGCCGGGACCGCGCTCTATGGGCACCAGTTCCGTAACCTGTCCGAAGTCGATGCCGAACCTTTCCTTTAGCAACTCTCCTATCTCCTCCTGCTTGAGGTCCACCTCCCAGTTGTAGAAGTCCGTGGTCTCCTGGTCGTAGGTGTTCAGCACCCGTGCCAGCAGTTCCTTGTCGTTGGTATTGCAGTAGGGGTCTTCTATGCTCTGCAGGTAAGGCTTGTGTATGTTTTCCCAGGCATACTGGAACTCTTCTGTCCTGCCGCCGCAACACTTTGAGAAGCGTGCGTCGCAAATCTCGCCTTCGTACATCAGCACCTCACCACGGGTGGATGCCACAGCCTCCCTGGCCTGAGCGTTGGTGGCACGTGTTATGCCCTGGTATCTCTGGCAATGGTCATCTGCACATACGTCGAAGATGGTGTGGTCCTCGCGGTCGTGCCAGCGTACAATTTCCTTGTCGGTCTTGGTGAAGGCAAAGAAAGCCTGGTGCTTCTCTCCCAGCGACTTGCGCTTCTGTATCTGTGCCAGCAGCCAACTTCTGCTTATCACCGCCGCAGCCTTCAGGAACTCCATCGGGCAGTCGGCATTCATTTCGCTGGAGATGACGCTGGTCAGGTAGTCCTCCACCGACAGCACGTTTATGGCCACAATCTTGTCCTCGTGCACCACCAGGCGCAGTGTGCCCTGGAAGGTCTGTGCCTCCTGCCTTTCCCAATGGAACTGTATGCCTATGGTCACGTCGTGCAGGGTGAAGCTTGGTTCCGTCCCGTCCTCGTTTGTGGCAGGGCGGAAGGTAAGATTGCGGTAAAGTTGTCCGTTCCAACGAATGGAACCGTCCTCCAGCACCACTTCCTGTTCCCCGCTTATGGTCTGTCCCTTGGCGGTGTATTCTCCGTTAATGCAGAAACTGATCTTCGTGTCGCTCATCACGCCAACGGAAACTTCCGTCTCCTCGGCCATTTCGTATCCTGGCAGGGTTTCTTCGCATGGAGCGTTTTCCTCTTCCTGCTTCTTCTCCTCAGTCTTGGGTGCATCTGTCAGTGCCTCCACGATGGGCAGAATATCCTCCTCTGTCATGGTCACCTCCTTCAGTATCCCGGCAAACCATTCCGGCGTTACCTTGTGGAAGTCCTCTTCGCGTGGTGTTATCAGCAGACCGCCCATGTCCAGTGCGCCTGGCGAAACCACCAGTTTCCCTTCTCCCTCGGCGTAGTAGCAGTCCGGGCGGTGCTTCTTTCTGGGGAATATCAGCGTCACTATCTCGTCCTCCCTGCCTATGCCGCCTTCCTGGCGCCAGGCGATGAGGTTTATCCTCGGTTCGCTCTCCTCGCCGATGATAGGCAGGGCCTGATACAGTCTCTGGCACAGTATGCTGTCTGTCTCGGCAGGAAGGCTGCGTATCACGAACACGGGACATACATATCCCTCCAGTAGGAACAGACCGCAGGTGTCGCTGGTATTGCCGGCCTCGTGCATGGACACGGCATGTGCTCCGGTCAGGGGGTATATCTTACGCAGGTAGTTCTCGTATATCTTCCAGTCGCGCTCTATGGGCACTATGCCGCGTTGTCCGGCCTGCAGATGCATGTGGTCGGGGCAGGAGGCTCCGCACATGGGGCCGTTGTAGAAGACTATCTGCCCCGGCATGGTCCATGCCATGTGGCGCATGGTGCTGAAGTGCGACCAGATGGACTGCGGAGTGTGTCGCCTTGAGGGGATGGTAAAGTGCTGTGGCAGGATGGGGTAGGGGTTCACCAGTATCTGGTAGTGCTTCTCCATCTTCAGTGCATGCTGCTCCTTGGGGCGGTTGTGGTCGCACAGGAAGCAGGGGCGCTCCTGTATGTCCTTTGCGGCTATGCTTGCACCAGTGGAGACTATGCGTGCCGGATTCCACTGTACTGCCAGTATGTTCTCGGCCAGACCTCGCTTGCCTTCCGTCTCCTCCTCCGTATTGTGGATGGTAAGTTCGCGTGTCTGCACCTTGTCCAGGTCTTCGTAACTCTTGCGTGCAAAGTCCCAGTTCTCCAGTTCGCTCTGGAAGAACTCCTCCACCTCCTCGGCGTTCACCTCGTGCTGCCACAGGGCATTCAGCAGGCAGCGTGCCTGTATCTCCTGGGTGCGCAACTGGTCCTTGTACTGGTTGTTGCGGTTTATCTTTTCCTGGCTGAGAGCCGCATCGCTGTTGCCCTCCCAACGGCGGCACAGGTACACCTCGTCGTATATGCGTCCTATGCGGTACCTGCGGCTTATCATCAGCCCCAGGGCATAGTCCTCGCCATAACTGGTGTTCGGTATCTGCAGTTCGCGCAGTACGGGGGTGTAGAAGGCTCTCGGCGCTCCCAGTCCGTTTATCCTCAGTGCATTGTTCCTGCCGTTCTGCGGAGTCCATTCCCTGTGGTCAATGAGTCCGGGGGGCAAGGTCTCCAGTTGGAAGTTGCACATCCTGTAACTGCCTATCACCATGGCGGCATTCTCCTCGAAGAACATGTCCACCATCCTTTGCAGAGTGTCCTCGCCGCTATACAGGTCGTCGCTGTCCAACTGCACCACGAAGCGTCCCACTCTCTCGTCGTGTACCGCCATGTTCCAACATCCGCCTATGCCCAGGTCGTCACGCTCCGGCACTATGTGTATCACACGCGGGTCGTGGGTGTAGCGTTCGATTATCTCCGAAGTGCCGTCCGTGGAGCCGTTGTCCACCACCATCAGGTTGTACGCAAAGGAGGCCTTCTGCATCAGCACGCTCTCTATGGCGTCGGCAATGGTCTTGGTACGGTTGCGTACGGGTATCACCACGGTTGCCTCCACCTGGAACTTGTCGCTGTCCTCAAACTTTATGGTGTCAAACTCGCCACCGTGCAGGTAGGCGTTTATGGCTCTGAGGTGTCTGGTGCATGCCCTTTCCAGTTCCACCTGGCGGGCACGGTTTCTGGGGTCCACATAGTCGAATTGCTTCTGTCCGGACAGGCGTGTGTCTGTCTCCACCTCCGTATATAGGAATTCCTGCACGTGCACCGGCAACTTCTCCCTTGACAGGAACAGGCGCAGGTCGTAGAGGGCGGCAAACTGATAGCGGTGCAGGTTCTCCTGCGCGATATAGCGTTTCAGTCCCTCCGTGCTTATCAATAGCAGACTACCCATTTGGAAATCGTCCCTCACACTGCCCGTCTGGTAGTCAATCAGCGGCATTGCCTGACGCTCTCCCGTGGGAAGTGTTATGTAGTGGTCGGCATACAGCATCAGGGCGGCATGGTCCTGTGCTATTGTCAGCATGCGGTCCAGGGCATGGTAGCCCAGTTGCAAGGTGTCGTATTTCGTGTAGAGCAGTACGTATGGTGCTGTTGCAGTTTCGGCAATGAACCTTATTGTCTTGCTGCTACCTATGCTTTCTGTCAGGTGGTATATGTTTGCAACTTGGCTCTCGGCTCTCAGGGCATTTTCCGTGGCTTGTCCCTGCTGTTCGTCGGTCCAGGCAATAAAGCAGTCTATGTATGTCTTCATATTCTGTGTGTAGTTTTGTGCAAATATACATAAAATATGTGTAAAAGAGAAGTAAAGTATTCGTTTTCGGATGTAACAGTCATGTTTCGCATTGTCATTCTTGCGGTTTTAGTTAAATTTGCACCATGAAACTGCACATATTCAATCCCGAGAACGATATGGCACTGGCTAGCGGCTCGCCGGGATATACTCCTCCGGCTAATATCCGTGCCTATCGCAGGCGTCATTGGGAACTGCCCAGACAGTGGGCGGCTCCCGAGGATATCGTATGGGATGGCGAGAGCAGTTTGGCACATCTGTTCGCTAATGATGTTGATGCTCCCGAGATATGTCCCTGGGGATGGTCTCCCGCCTTGGTGCATGAACTGGAACTTGCAGGAGTGCCCCGCCATCGCATGCCTGACAGGGAATGGCTCGAGAAATTGCGCCGTCTTTCCGGTCGAGGGAGCACGGTGGCGGTGCAACGTGTTCTTGGCATCGATGCAACGTGTTGCGAGAGCCTTGACGACGTGTTGTCATGCCTCTCGCAATGGGGCGCGATTGTCATGAAGTCGCCGTGGAGCAGCAGTGGCAAGGGCTTGATGCTGATGGACAACCCCAACTGGCAGGGATGGGTCAGGCGCATCATGCGTCAGCAGGGCAGTGTTGTGGTGGAAAGATTGTTGCAGAGACGTCAGGACTTTGCCATGGAGTTCTGGATGAAGGATGGCAGGGCTGAATACATTGGCCTGAACCTTTTCTTCACAGACGCCCGTGGGCATTTCATCGAAAACATAAAGGGGTCGGAACAGGAAAAGGAGGCCATGCTTCTTTCGCAGCTGGACAATCCCGAGTCCCTTGCCGGCATACGCAGGTGGTATCTGGAGCGCCTTCCCCTGATGGCCCCGTGGTATTCCGGGCCTGTCGGTGTGGACATGCTTGTCACGTCTGGTGGCCGTCTTCATCCATGCGTGGAAATAAATTGGCGCATGACTATGGGTATGGCCGCGGTGCTTGGGCAATAAAAAAGGAGGCAGTTCACTCTGCCTCCTGCAATTCTGGTTTCTCTTTAATCCCAACCGGTCATTAGTGCATAACAGTCTAATGACCGGTTTGGGTTAAAATCTTACCTTCAGGTATCTGCATCCATGCAATGGAATTGTACATTTGAGTTCGTCGGCTGAGAGGTTTTTCTGGCGCCATACGTCGCGAATGACCTTAGCAGGCACCTTTATGGGAATGAGAGCTTTCATGTCTACTTGATGGTCCTTTTCGCCTACGTTGAAGATACCTACTGCTATGCTTCCGTCTGCTAACGGACGACTCCAAACCTCAATGTCTCCATCTTTAAGAACGCGGTCGGCCTGCTTGCCCAACATGTCTTGGTTGATGGCGTTCACCTCGTTGTTGCAAAGTAGGTTCAAGGTAAAGTCGTCCATTTGGGCGATGTCACACCCAATGAGCATATTAGAGGCCAGAATTGTCCATAGGGTTATGTGCGTATATTGCTCGTCTGGTGTCAGACGTGTCTCACGCAGATTAGTTCCCCATCCCACCTTTCCGACAACCAGCATATCCGGGTCGTTCCAGTGGCCCACTGACGAGTATTTGGATTTTCCTTCTTGTAGACGGAACCCCACATGGTATATGGACTTCCATGTATCGCTGATATCCGGAGCCGTACGCCAGCTATTGCCGTCGCAATAGATTCCCCACAGATGCACCTGTGTCCCTCCCAAAGGACCGAGGCTGTAGAAGATATCACGAGGCTGCTCGCGCAGGTACTTCTGCATCAGCAGGTAGGGACGCACACAACTTGGGAAGCCCCAGTCGTTATCCTGTACTCGTACATTTTCGTATGTACACCAGTCGTATTTCAGATAGTCTACGCCCCACTTATTATACACTTCTGCGTCTTGTTTCTCGTGTCCAAGGCTTCCAAGGTAGTTGCCGCATGTTTTTGCACCAGGAGAACTGTAGATGCCGAACTTAAGACCGCGCTCGTGGAGCCAGTCCACAAGTCCTTTCATTGAGGGAAACTTTTCGTTTGCCTCGATTGTGCCGTCGGGATTACGCTCGCGAGCTTCCCAACCATCGTCGATATTGATGTATCCATAGCCATGGTCGGCCAGACCTTTGTCAATAAGTGCCTGTGCTGAGGCCATAACCTTCTCCTGCGAAACACTCAATCCCCAGCAGTTCCATGAGTTCCAGCCCATGGGCGGGGTCTGTCCTATCATGTTTTCGCCAACTTTCAGTGCAAATTCTTGGGATACCTTCCCCTTGGCATTCTCGGCAGTAACGTTGAAGGTATGCGTGCCGGCCTTGTCTATCTTTCCGCTCAGCACACCATCGCTTTCAGTTAGTTGCAAACCTTCTGGCAGTTTGTCACATGTAAACTTCATGGGACGCTCGCCAGATACGGGGAAACGATAGATGATTGGGGAACCTGGGCGTACACCGAATACCGGAGCTCCGTTGAACCGTGGAGTGGCCGGGGAGGGAGGTGTCAGGACGTACTTCAACTGCTTGTTTTCTATGAGCACCTTCCCTGTGTTGTCATCTGTGTAGATTGCCGACAAATGGTACATTTTGTCCATGCTGTAGGGCACAGTCACGTTCACGGGCTTGTTACGCTTCACAATTACCTTTTTGGAAATAGACTTTACTACAGCTCCAGTCTCGCGGTCAGTGATGGTGATTTGTAGTTTTCCACTGGTAGATGTTGCGTACTCGTTGTTAATCTCCACGTCGTAATGATAGTTCCCCACATTTGTGTCGGTAAGGCGCATGGAGAGGCCGTCAGCAGCTTTGGGGCAGAAAATATTCAAGGGGTTGCTGTGTAAACCTCCGGAACCACCCCGATTATAGACACGTATGGCAATAACATTATCCTCGCCCCAACGGATTCCGCCCTTCTTGGCATCTACGGTGTAGTTGCGCTCGTTTTGGTGTGCAGAGAAATAACCCGATTCGTTTGAGGGCATGCGGCCTGTCGCGCCAATCAGTTTGCCGTTCATGTAGCATTCGTCCGCGTCGTCTGCCTTTGGAATATTGAATATGACAACATTCTGTTGGTCGGCACCGTCCAACAGACTCTTGGGTATATTAACATGAATACGGTACCATGCGCATGCATTGTTGTTGAGGGGAAAGCCCTGTTCGTTCCAATACTTCGTCATGTCAATATTACTCCATGAGGAGTCATCCATATCTGGATTAGCCCAACTCACATCGTCGCCTTGCTTGAAAAGAGCCTTGCTGATGCTGAGTTCTTTGAAAGATTTGGCCTCTTGTGCGTTTACCTGTAGTCCTATTACAGTCAATAGTGCAATAAACAATAGTTTCTTCATGGTTGTTTATTGAGAGGTTCCTAAAAATATTTGTGCATTAGAGGGTAGCCGATTTGGGTTTGAATTACCGTAATGCATCTTTGTTTTTGGTACAATATGACTTTTAACCGCAGCAAGGATAAAAGAGAGGGCGCGTGCACCCTCTCTAAAAAGTTCTTCGGTTTGTATGTGGATTATTCCTTGCCGATAATCTTCCATACAGCAGCGCTTAGAGCGGCACCGATGAAGGGACCTACGATGAACACCCACAACTGGCTCAGAGCCTTGCCGCCCTCAAAAACGGCAGGTGCAATGCTGCGTGCGGGGTTTACTGATGTGCCGGTGTAGTGGATGCCGACCAGGTGAATAAGGATCAGTGACAGGCCTATCGCCAGACCTGCGAAGTTTCCTGCGCCTTTCTTGGCATCGGTAGTGCCTAGCACCACCAGCACGAAGATGAAGGTCAGTATGATTTCAGCAATCAGTCCGTTCACCACGTCACCGGAGCAGGCGTTGGCGCCTGTGGTTGTGCCACCTGGTGTCAGGCCGGAAACTAAGGCAAACAACAGGGCGGAACCGATGAAAGCACCAATAACCTGGAATATCACGTACATGGCTGCATCCTTGCCACTGATGCGGCCGGTCAGCAGGCAACCCAGGGTGATTGCTGGATTTATGTGGCATCCGCTAATGCCACCAATAGTGTAGGCCATTGCCACTACGGCCAGACCAAAGGCGATTGCTGTGCCGACAACAGAAGCGGTGTCCGCTCCACAATTAAGACTAACGGCAGTGCCGCAACCCATCAGTACCAATACCATTGTACCGATCATCTCTGCTAAATACTTTTTCATACTCTATAGGGGGTTATGAGTTGGAAATTGCATCCAAATATATGCATTATGGTTTATATGGCAAAGAAATGGGAGGGCAAATGTATGTTATTGTGTCGTTTTTCTGGAAAAAAGGTTAATGCAAAAATAAAAAGGACTCTTCTGTTGAAGAATCCTTTCGTTTTTGTTGGGCTACCCGGACTCGAACCAGGAAAGGCAGGACCAGAATCTGCAGTGTTACCATTACACCATAGCCCAATCAAAGTGCTTTGTCAAGATGAACGCGTGTTCGTGTGCGCTGTTTCTTGTTTGCGAGTGCAAAGGTAAGGTGTTTTTCTGACATGACCAAACATTTTCGTGAAAAAAAGTAAAAAAAAGTGCCAAAACGAGGCGATTCTTTGCTCACGACCTCTAAAAGTCGTACCTTTGAGGCTCAAATATAATATATATAATGTATAAGGCAGGAAAGCACAAGTTACTTGATATCATCATTGACGGCATTCAGGACAAGAAAGGCCATGACATAGTTATTGTAGACCTCAGTAGCATTGAGGATACCATCTGTACATACTTTGTGATTGCACAGGGCGGAAGTCCTACGCAAGTACATGCACTGGCCATGAGCGTGGGCGACAAGGCCCGTGAGGTTTGCGGGGCACGACCATTGGCGGTGGACGGCTTGCGCAACAGCAACTGGGTGGCAATGGACTATGCCGATGTTATAGTGCACATCTTCCTGCCCGAGGAACGTGCCTTTTATGATATAGAGCATCTGTGGGCAGATGCCGAACTAACGGAAATACCTGATTTGGACTAATGGCAAACAATAACAGCAACAAGAAGCAGAGACCCTCATTCAATTTCACCTGGGTATATATGATTATCCTGGCGGTTCTGGGTTATCTGTTCATTACGGGCGAGGGTGAATCGCTCAAACCCTCTTCTACAAAGGAGGTCAGTTACACGGAATTCCAGAATTGTGTCCGCAAGGGCTACGGCAAGGAACTTGTGGCTAACAAGGATAAGGGTACTGCCGTTCTGCAATTGCTCCCTGAACACTACCGCGATGTATTCCCCGGCAACAATGATTTCAAGGGACAGAAACCTTCCGTAGTTACACAATATCCCAGTTCCGACAAACTGGACGAGTTCATAGAAGCCGAGCGTGCCAACGGTAACTTCAGCGGTGACGTGCGCTACGAGCACGAGGTGGATTCTCCTTGGTGGGGCTTCCTCATCAATATAGGTCCCATGCTCCTTCTGGTCTTCTTCTGGATATTCATAATGCGCCGTATGAGCGGTGGCGGTTCTTCCAGTGGCGACAGCAGTGGCGGTCCCATGGGAATCTTCAACGTGGGCAAGAGTCGTGCACGTCTGGTAGAGAAGGACGATGCCAAGGTGACGTTCAAGGACGTTGCCGGACAGGAGGGAGCCAAGCAGGAGGTGCAGGAGATTGTGGACTTCCTGAAGAACCCGGCCAAGTACACCGAACTGGGCGGTAAGATTCCCAAGGGCGCCCTGCTCGTAGGTCCTCCGGGAACCGGTAAGACCCTGCTTGCCAAGGCTGTAGCCGGCGAGGCCGACGTGCCTTTCTTCTCCATGAGCGGTTCGGATTTCGTGGAGATGTTCGTTGGCGTGGGTGCCAGCCGTGTCCGCGACCTTTTCCGCAAGGCCAAGGAGAAGAGCCCCTGCATCATCTTTATCGACGAGATAGATGCCGTAGGCCGTGCCCGTAGCCGCAACATCAGCACGGGTGGCAACGACGAGCGCTAGAACACGCTGAACCAGTTGCTCACCGAGATGGACGGTTTCGGCACCAACAGCGGTGTCATCATCCTGGCCGCCACCAACCGTGCCGACATTCTGGACAAGGCCCTGTTGCGTGCAGGACGTTTCGACCGCCAGATACACGTGGACCTTCCCGATGTGAACGAGCGCCGTGCCATCTTCGAGGTGCATTTGCGCCCAATAAAGAAGGCCGACGACCTCGACCTTGATTTCCTCTCCCGCCAGACGCCCGGCTTCTCCGGTGCCGACATAGCGAATGTCTGCAACGAAGCAGCCCTCATAGCAGCCCGTCACGGACAGAGCACCGTGGGCAAGGATAACTTCCTTGCTGCCGTGGACCGTATCATCGGCGGTCTGGAGAAAAAGACCAAGGTGATGACCGTGGAGGAGAAGCGCACCATTGCCCTGCACGAGGCTGGCCATGCCACCGTAAGTTGGCATCTGCAATATGCCAACCCTCTGGTGAAGGTTACCATAGTGCCCCGTGGACGTGCCCTGGGTGCTGCATGGTATCTGCCCGAGGAACGTCAGATTACCACCAAGGAGCAGATGCTGGACGAGATGTGTGCCACTCTGGGCGGACGTGCCGCCGAGGAACTCTTCACCGGCCATATCTCTTCGGGTGCCATGAACGACCTGGAGCGTGTCACCAAGCAGGCATACGGCATGATAGCCTACATGGGTATGAGCGACAAGTTGCCCAACCTCTGCTATTACAACAACGACGAGTACCAGTTCCAGCGCCCCTATAGCGAGGATACCGCACGCCAGATAGATGCCGAGGTACAGCGCATGATAGCCGAGCAGTATGCCCGTGCCAAGGCCCTCCTTGCCGAGAAGAGCGAAGGCCATGCCCAACTGGCGCAGATCCTGCAGGAGCGTGAGGTCATCTTTGCCGAGGACGTGGAGAACATCTTTGGCAAGCGCCCCTGGACCAGCCGCACCGAAGAACTCCTGGAGAGCGAACCACCTGCTGCTGACCAGCCTGCATCCTCTGGGCAGTCTGTTTAAAATAGATGCTATAGAAATTATAGACTCTATAGATCCTATATCCCCTAATCCCTAACCCCAAACACCCCATTCCAATCGTGAAAAATCTTATCCTACGTACCATCACCGGCGCGGCCTTTGTGGCAGTACTCGTAGGCTCCATTGTCTACAGCCCGTTCACCTTCGGCGCACTGTTTGCCATCGTGTCAGCACTCTCCACGCTGGAGTTCTGCAGAATTGTGAACAAGCAGGAAGGTGTGAACACCAATCCCTTTATATGTGTGCTGTCCAGCATACTCCTGTACTTCGCTTTCTTTGCGTACAGTTGCGGTTATGCCAACGCCATGCTTATTATCCCCTCATCGGTGTTCCTGCCCTATCTGGTGACAATAGTGTACCTGCTGGTCAGCCATCTCTATTCTGACAGACAGAGCGCACTTGTTTCATGGGCCTACACCATGATGTCCCAGGTGTATGTGGCTCTGCCCTTTGCCCTGCTAAATTGCGTGGCCTTTGTTCCATATCCCATGGGTCCGTTGGGCACGGCCTATGTCTACATGTATCCTCTGGCTGTGTTCCTGTTCCTTTGGAGCAGTGACACCGGTGCATATTGCGTCGGTTCTCTTCTGGGCAAGAAGATACCCTATCGTCTGTTCCCCAGCATTTCTCCCAACAAGTCATGGATAGGCAGTATAGGCGGAACCCTGCTCGCCGTAGGCGTGGGTGCAATCATTGCACGTTACGAACCCTCTCTCACCCTTCTTCAGTGGATGGGTTTTGGTCTCCTTGTTGCAATCTTCGGCACATGGGGTGACTTGGTGGAGAGCCAGATCAAGCGTCAACTTGGCATCAAGGACAGTGGTAACGTGCTGCCGGGTCATGGCGGTTTCCTGGACCGTTTCGACAGCAGTCTGCTTGCCATCCCTGCCTCATTGGTGTATATTTACACCATTTGGAGCATGTAGCGCTAAGCTTGTCGTGATATGTTACTTGGTATGTTTGCAGACTTCGTCACGACGGCTGGCGCGGTGAGAACGAGGAACGTTTAACGATGACTGCTTTCGCTTAACTTAGAAAACTTTCTCTGCTGCCTCGCGTCCCATCTGGTAAACGAGTTTCATGCGTTTGCCGCTTTGTTGGGTGCGGCCGATGGGGAGGGTGTCGTCGGGGGCTATGAGGGTAGCGCGGCCTGCCTGTTGCTCCCGGGCAAGGTATTCCAGTTGGGCGTTATACATGATGTGGCGGCGGTTCATCAGTTCTATGACGGCAGGGTACTTCTTCATGAAGGCATGGAACAGAGGCATTAGTTTGGTGCGCTTCTTGGTAAAGCCCAAGGGCTGGGTCAGGATAACGATGTTGTGCTCAAAACCCTGCTTCTGAAAACACTTCAGGGGAATGCTGTCCGACATGCCCCCGTCCAATAGCAGACGGCCGTCCAGTTCCACGGGGTGGGAGACGAGTGGCAGGGCAGAGGAGGCACGTATCCACTCCATGAACTCGTAGTCTACGGGAGCAGTGAGGCGCTTGTAGACAGGGTCGCCGGTGATGACGTCCGTGCAAACCACATGAAATTCCGTGCTGCTCTGGGCAAAAGTTTTCTTGTCGAAGGGGTCTATCTCGTCCGGCAGGGTATGGTATGCAAACTCAGCATCCATGAGGTTGCCGCTACGGATGAGACTGCGGATGCCCATGTAGCGAGGGTCGTCCTTCATGTTCAAGTTGTAGCGCAAGGCACGACCTATCTGGCGGGATACATAGTTGCAACCGAAGCATGCTCCGGCCGACACGCCTACGATGCCGTCCACTTTGATGCCGCGCTCCATCATCACGTCCAGAATGCCGGCGGTGAATAGTCCGCGCATGCCGCCGCCTTCAAGAACAAGTCCTGTTTTCATTGGGAAAAGGTCCTTAGGGTCTTTAAGGTCTTTAAGGTCTTTACATCATTGCGCCCAGTATGCGCTGGAAGAAACCGGGGTGCTCTTCGCGCCAGTGCTGGATGGCATCATTCAGTGCCTTGGGATCTACCTGCTCGGGCAGGAGGATGCGGCCGTCCTGCATCTTTATGGTAATGTTCAGGTTTTCGTCCGAGGTGGCACTCTCTATGCCGGAATGGTTCAGTACCAGATGACCCTCGCATGCATCCGTCAGGGCGGTGAGCATGTTCAGTGTGATTTCGTCCATATCTAATGTCTGCTTGTGTGTTCAGAGGTCAAAGATATACAAATAAATCCAAAAAGCGGACGTGAATGTTTAAATTAAGGTAAATAAGGACACGATTAGTTGCTTCTTAAATACTAAATGCGTTACTTTGTGGTGCTAAAGTATTAAAACGTATGTATATGTCAACGATTATCGGTATGTTCAGGAAGTTGCTTGTTGTCCTTGTGTTTGTGCTCCCCATAATGGGTTATGCCCGTGAGGACGAGTTGGCCGGGATTTTGGAGAAATGTCTGCAGAGGGAGATGGTGTCGCCCGACAGCATAGAGTATAACCTGCAACTTCTGGAAAAGGAACGTGCCGGAAAGACCGGTGTGCGCCGTGCCGTTTACACCGCGGCATTGGCACAACTGTATGCCATGCGTGCCTATTCCGATGCTACCGGCGAGTGGAGGAAGAGAAGTTTGCAACTCTTCCGCGAGGCACTTGCAGAACCCGAACTGCTCTATAATGCTCGCACCAAGGACTGGTTGCCCATTGTGGAGAGAGGCAAGGACGAGAAGGTGTATGGTAGCAATATGCTCTATGTGGTGTGGCGTGCCGCATACGATTGGTGCCCTCAGGACTCGGTGATGAGCGAGCAGGAACTGATAGACTTCTATGTGTCTTATGGCAACAGTAAACCCGCCCAGGTGAAGGCAGAAAAGGAACGTCTTTGGGCTATCCGCGACTCCATATTAGACGCTGCTCCGAAGCTGAGGGTGTACATGGCAGAGGTCTACTATCCCGGAGACTCCCTGAATCTGACCATAGAGGACTCTGTCAACGTGAAGCAGGTGCAGTGGCGTTTGCTGGACAGTCGTGGCAAGCTGCTGGAAAAGAACCCGCTTGTCGCTCCCACCAAGCCTGGGCGTTATATAATGGAATTCAGCAGCAAGACAGATGTCCGTCTGTGGAAGAAGCCCAAGAAGGTGAAGAAAAACTTCGTGGTATCGGCTCTACAGTGCTTTGTGACGGATATGCCCGGCAAACAGGTACGTGTCACTGCAGTGGATGCTCGCACAGGCAAACCAATGCCAGAAGCTACGGTGATAAAAGGCAAGGAGAAGAATACGGTGCTAAATACCGTGCGTGTTGTCTTGGGTGCGGACAGTTGCCTGCCGGAAATTGCATACTATGACAGTTATAATTACAGTGCACCGTCTTCCAGGGAGCAGTCGCGTGTGGCTATTTATACGGACAGAAGCATATACCGCCCTGGCCAGAAGGTGCAGATGTCTGCCATCCTGTATAGCATGAAACACTGGGAAGCACAGGTCCGGCAGAGTACCGAATGCAGGGTCCAGCTGCAGGAGCCGAGAACTCGTAAGGTGCTGGCGGACACGACGCTTCGCTCGGACGATTTCGGTAGTCTGAGCGCAACACTGGAGATTCCCATGGATGCGGAACTGGGCAGCTACTGGGTGCGTGTGGATGGTACGGTTCACGAGATACGGGTGGAGGAGTACAAGCGCCCGGTGTTCTATGTGGAGATGGACGAAAGGGACATGGAAGTGAGTGTCTTGCCCATGGAAGAGGAGGAAGATGAGGCTAAGGACAGCATTATATATGTGTCTGGACGTGCCATGAACTATGACGGCACACCCTTGCGAGGCGGCAGGGTAACTGCCACAGCAAGGAGAATGACCTGCTGGTGGTGGCGAAGGATGTTTGCTGACGAGAGCCGCCACTTGGATACCGTCTATACAGACATGGAGGGAAGATTTGTGCTGGCAGTACCCGTGAGCCGGGCATACACCTATCGCTATGCTCCCAGGGTAAAGGTGGACGTGTCTGTGCTTTCTGCCCAGGGCGAAACTCAGACCGACTATGCCTTTGTACGTCTGTTTGCCGATCCCCCAATGGTGGAGACTGGGAAGAGGGCCAAGGAATGGCTGGAGTGTCCGGTGGATTCCTTTGATGCCCAAACGCCTGCCAGATTGGAATTCAGAATGCCGGCAGGAAAGCAGCGCTATGTCTTCCTGACAGCCTTTGCCGGCGAGAGTGTGGCAATAGATACTGTGATGCTGATGACGGATACACTGACATGCATGGATATTCCATATAAGGACAGTTATGCCGACGGCATTCGCCTGATGGCAACATATGTGCTGGATGGCATGGTGCGTTCCAAGAACATTCCATTGTACAAACGGCTTCCTGATACCAGACTTCATCTGCATTGGGAAACTTTCCGCGACTTTACCCAGCCAGGTGCCACGGAGCAATGGACCATGCGTGTGACTGATGCCAAGGGGCAGCCCGTGGATGCCAATGTGATGCTGGGTATGTACGATGCTTCCCTGGATGCCTTTGGCGCTAATGAATGGAAGTTCGTTCTGCCCATGAATCACAGCTTGCCCTATACTCAGCAATGGAGCATGGGATGGTTCTATAAGTTGGGCATGTTATGCGCAATGAATTTCGATGTCTGGTATCCCAAGATTCCCAAGTATGAGTTTAGTGCTTTTAACCAGGACTACTTTAACCGAAAGAATGCTGTCGTGTTGTTTGAAAGGGAATTTTCCGGTGGTACTCAAAGGTATATCAAAGTTAATAGTCCAAGTGCCGGTATGGCAGAGATGGAAGAATCGGCACAAATTCAGGAAGATGACATTTTTGCTGGTGTGGATGTGAGAACGGATTTCAGCGAGACCGCCATGTTTATGCCCAGGTTGCGTACTGATGCAGAGGGTAGGGTAGCAATCTCGTTTACCATGCCACAGAGCCTGACCACATGGAACCTGAATGGTTTGGCGCACACCCGCGATATGCGTGTGGGCACACTGGGTGAAAAAATAGTTGCCCGCAAGGCCCTTACAGCCAAACTGCATCTGCCCCGATTTGTCCGTGAACAGGACGTGCTTTCGTTCACCGTGCAGGTAAACAATACAGGCACGGCCATGCAGAAGGGCAAAGTGCAGGTACAGGTAATGGATGCACAGACAGACAAGGTGCTGATGAAGAAGACCGTTAAGTTCGCCGTGGCACAGGAGCGTGATACGGTTTATACGTTCACATATCCTGTGGCGCAGGGGCTGGAAGGACTGAAGTTCAAGGCCGTGGCCCTTGCCGACAAGGATAGTGACGGCGAGCAACGGGAGATACCGGTACTATCCTCTGTGGTGACGCTGACAGAGAGCAAGGCTCTGACCTTAGAGCCTGGAGAGAGCGAGAAGGTAATCCTTGCCGACCTCTTCCCTGCCGGTGCACAGGACAGACGTGTTATAGTGGAGAAGGTTGCCGACCCCGTGCAGACGGCCTTGGAGGCTTTGCCAAAGGTGGTACAACCCTCTGCCAATGACGTCCTGTCCTATGCCTCCGCCTATTATGCTGCCCATAAATTGGGATTGCCAGATACCACTATATATATAAATAAGGTATATACCATGCAGAAGGAGAACGGCAGCATGCCCTGGTATCCAGGTCTGGCCGGCAATGCCTACCTGACACGCGAGGTGGGTTATCTCCTGGCACGTCTTGGTTCCGGCAATGCCAATGCCAGAAAGGTGATGGCTGGCATAAAGCGTTATCTAAAGGCAACCCTTGAAGAAGGCATAGAGAAGCGCAAGGAGTACAACAAGGACTGGACGCCGTGGCTTGGCGATTTGCGTACTCTGTATGTTCTTGTCAAGGATGGAGAGGCAGACAAGGAAACACTGCAACTTGTAAAGAAGGTGCTGAAGCGTCTGCCCGACAATCTGGAAGAAATGGACAGCGAGTACATTGCCATAGCCATGATAGTGAAGCATGCCCTGAAGGAGGCCGTGCTGAAAGATGGTGTGGCTGTACTCAGGACACGCCTGAACCACAAGGACGGCACATATCTGGCATACCGCGGAGGCAGTTGGCCAAGCATAGACCGCCGTCTGCACATACACACCCAGGTGATGGAAGCATGGCACACGGTATGTCCCGAGGACACCGCCACCATCCGTGGCATGCAGTACTGGCTCCTGGACCAGAAACGCACACAGGGATGGAAGTCGCCCATAGACTGCATAGATGCCGTGTATGCCTTGACGGGTGGCATGATGCAGAAGGATACTGATGCCGTTTTTTCCGTGCAGAGGGATACGCTGGATATATCCAAGAACAAGTCCGTTGTCATAAAGAATGACGGCAAGTCTGTTATGTGGGCAGCTGTCTATGGAGAATACGCCTTGCCTATAGGGCAGGTGGAGAGCGCCGGCATGGACATCAGTCTGGAACGTCGTTTCAATGCAAAGACACCCCAGGTTGGCGACAGGATAAAGGAGAGTATACTGATAGACGCAAAGCGTGACTATGAATACGTTGTGCTCAGCGTGCCACGTGCCGGATGTACGGAACCCGTAAGCAAACTGTCGGGCTGCGGTTGGCAGAAAGGCCTGTCTTTCTACATGCAGGTACGTGACGACCGCACGGATTATTTCATCCCGGCCCTGCCACATGGCAAGTATGTGCTGGAAACGGAACTGACAGTGGAACGCAAGGGAGCCTATGCATCGGGAGTACCTGCCATAAGGTGCTGCTATGCAGAGGAATTCAGGGCACATGGAGTGAATGAGATTGTAGAAGTAAGGGAATAATATAGACAAAGACGATAAAATGAAGCGTATTATATGGCTGTTGCTGGCGGTAGTGCTGTTGGCGGCATGTTCTGGTGAAGGAGAGAAGAAGAAAGTCCTGGTTAGTTCAAAGGGTTTGCCCAGCGAACTGCTCTTGGTGGTAGACAAGGAAGTGTGGGACAGCGACCTGCAGGATTCCATAAACGGCATAGTGAAGGCCCAGGTTCCCGGACTTATGCAGGTGGAGGATCTTTTCCGTGTGACGAGAATTCTCAGCAAGGGATATGCCGCCACCCATACCACTTTCCACACCAAATTGTTCGTAAAGGTGGACAAGACCCTGGACAAACCTATGATGGGAACCCGTCGCAACGAGTATGCCAAACCTCAGTTGGAACTGGTGGTGGCAGCACCGTCGCTGGATGTGTTGCGTGAATATCTCGTGCTCAATTCGGAAAGGATAAAGGAAATACTTGTTGAGTCGCAGATAGAAAGGCGAGTGGAACTGCTCAGGAAGAAATACAGCAAGAAGGTGGACGATGACCTGAAGGAAGTGCTTGGCATGTCGGTCCGTGCTCCTGAGAATATGAGGGCTACCAAGAAGGGCGAGCGTTTCCTGTGGGGCGGAACCAATCTGCTGGAGAAGGACCTGAACCTTGTGGTCTATACCTACGATTGGCATGGGGAGGACCTTATGGATGTCGACCGCTATGTTGAGAAGCGCGACTCCGTGATGAAACACAACATCCCCGGTTCCAACGAAGGGCAGTGGATGCAGACCGTGCGAGAGAGGGAGAACAAACGTCCTTTGGTAGAATGTGCCGAGCGTGAGATAAACGGTTGCAAGGTGATGGAGGCACGAGGCCTGTGGGAGATGAGAAACGGTGCCTTGGGAGGTCCTTTCGTCAGCATCTCGCGTGTGGATACGGTGACAGGCAAGGTGATTGTGGGCGAGGGTTTTGTATATTCTCCTTCCACAGACAAACGCGACCTCGTGCGCCAGATGGAGGCAGTGCTGAGAACATTAAGGTAGCCGTCCCGGACTTTTTGCATAATCCTCGGTGACGATGCTTTTTGTCTTCAGTGGCGGTAAAATGAACCGTCATTGGCGATAAAGTTTACCATTACTGACGGTTCATTTTACCGCCACTGAGGTTCGGGCGAAGTGACAGGTGTATTATGTAGTCCCAATGCTTGACATTTTAGGAATAAATTTGGAAAATAACCCACTTCTTCGTATCTTTGCCAATGTTATGATGAGAAAACTGTTATTTTCCTGCATGATGTTGCTGGCTGTGCCATCATTCGCACAACCGCGTTTTGTGCCGGATGCGGAGATACACAAGACGGGTGAGGTGCTTTTCCAAAAACCTCATGTCGTGGTCTTCGGTTTTACAAATAAAGGAACCAAACCTCTGCATATCAAGAAGGTGGTGCCGTCCTGCGGTTGTACCAAGGCAACCTATACCCGCGGCAATATAGCCCCAGGAGAAAAAGGCGAGATAACGGTGGAGTTTGATGCCGGCATCCTTGGCACGTTCAGCAAGTATGTGGAAGTGTATACAAATGCCGGCAAGGAGCCCGAGTTCCTGACTTTTCAGGGACGTGTGGTGACGGAACTGTCGGACTATGCTACCGGATTCCCCATAGATTTGGGGAATGTCAGGATGAGCACCAACTATATTGAATTTGACAATGTCAGGAAGGGCGATATGGTGTATGCGGACCTGAAGGTTGTTAATACTGAACGTACTGCATACAGTCCCGAACTTATGCACCTGCCTCCGTATCTCCATGCGGAATATCTGCCCGAAACCATTCCCGGAGGCAAGGCCGGTGTGGTGCGCTTGATATTGGACAGCAACAAGTTGGCTACACTGGGACTGAACCAGACAAGTGTGTACCTGGCCAGATATTCGGGAGACAAGATCGGGGAGTCCAACGAGATAGTTGTCTCCTCTGTACTGCTCCCTCCGGCAGAAACGGTTGCCTCTGGCGGCAAGAAACCCAGGATGAAACTCAGTGCCGACGAGGTGGTCATGCAAAAGACATCCAAGAAAATGAAGGCAGAGGTGGTGGTTGCCAACGAGGGTGATGCACCGCTGACGATACATAATCTGCAACTGTTCAATCATGCTGTAGGCGTATCCTTGTCGGGCAGAGTGATTATGCCAGGCAAGAGTGCCAAGATGAAGATTGCGGTGAAGAAGAACCTGCTGTCCCGTTTCAAGTCACGTCCCCGCATACTTTTGGTAAGCGATGATGCCGAAGCGCCGGTGAAGATTATAAACATAACAGTGAAGGACATGGACTGATGCTTCCTGAAATGGAGGTGTCATGCATAAAGACATAACGATATGGAACATCCCGAGAATAGTTCTGAATATGCAGGCCTGGTGGTGAACAAGGGCGTTGAACAGCCCTCAAGTATCAACCCTTACCTGAAACGTGGCAGGTTTGTAAGGCGTAACCTGACGGCAGGAGATTATGTGGAGGGTATCCTGAAAGGTGATTCTTCCATCCTTGGACAGGCCGTCACTTTGGTTGAAAGCACCTTGCCGGAACATATTGCCATAGCCCAGGAGGTGATAGAAAAGTGTTTGCCGTATAGCGGAAATAGTGTGCGCATAGGTATCAGCGGTGTTCCGGGTGCAGGCAAGAGTACCAGCATAGACGAGTTCGGCGTACATGTCCTGAAGGAATATGGCGGCAAACTGGCAGTATTGGCCATAGACCCCAGCAGTGAGCGCACGAAGGGCAGTATCCTTGGCGACAAGACCAGAATGGAGAAACTGTCCGTGCATCCCAAGTCTTTTATCCGTCCAAGTCCCTCGGCGGGTTCTCTGGGTGGAGTGGCGCGAAAGACCCGCGAAAGCATCATCCTTTGCGAAGCGGCCGGATACGACAAGATTTTTGTGGAAACCGTGGGCGTGGGACAAAGCGAGACGGCATGTCACTCCATGGTAGACTTCTTCCTGCTGATACAGTTGGCAGGTACTGGCGACGAGTTGCAGGGCATAAAGCGCGGCATCATGGAGATGGCCGACGGTATCATCATCAACAAGTGTGACGGCAACAACGTGGAAAAGAGCCAGTTGGCTGCGAGTCACTTCCGCAATGCCCTGCACCTGTTTCCCACACCCGAGAGCGGATGGGAACCGGAGGTGCTCTGCTACAGCGGTTTCTACGGCATAGGCATAAAGGAGATCTGGGATATGGTGTACCGCTATGTGGACTTCGTGAAGGCCAACGGATACTTTGAGCACCGCAGGGCGGAGCAGGCGAAGTACTGGATGTATGAAAGCATCAACGAGAGCCTGCGCAACAGTTTCTTCCAGAATCCCACCATAGAGACTATGCTGCATCTGGAAGAACAGGCCGTGCTGAACGGGGAGAAGACGTCATTCGTTGCCGCCAAGCAACTCCTGGATACGTACTTTACACTCCTCCATTAGCCACTTCGGTGTGCTAGTAGCACCGCATATGCCAACGGACGAACAGTCTTGCAGCCAGTCGGGGGTCACCTCGCTGGCTGTATCTATCATATAGCTGCGTGGGTTTACCTCTTTGCACTGGGAGAATAGTACGCGCCCGTTGCTGCTTTTCTTTCCGCACACAAAGAGGATTACGTCGTGGCGTGAGGCGAACTCCCGTATGTGCGGCATGCGGTTGGCCACCTGACGACAGATGGTGTCGGCATATTTGAACGTGGCATCGGGCGAGATGTGGTTCTGTATGTATTCCACGATGGTGCGGAAACCGTCCAGGGATTTTGTCGTCTGGCTGTACAGGCAGATATCGCGGTTCATGTCCAGTCTGCCAACTTCTTCGGGACTCTCTATAACGATGGCCGTTCCTTCTGTCTGGCCTACAAGCCCAAGCACCTCGGCATGACCGTTCTTGCCGAAGATGACAATCTGCTTCTTGTGATCTGTGTCTGCCGTGTATTCCTTGCGGATACGCTCCTGTAGGTGCAGTACAACGGGACATGTGGCGTCCACGATGTGTATGTTGTTCTCCTGTGCCTTCTTGTAGGTGGAAGGAGGTTCTCCATGGGCGCGGAGCAGGACGTTGGCGTCGCGCAAGGTGTTGTATGTGCTGTGGTCTATGGTTTCCAGACCAAGTTGCTGCAGGCGGCTGCACTCCTTTCCGTTGTGCACGATATCCCCCAGGCAATAGAGTTTCTTTCCATTGCCCAGTTCCTCTTCAGCCTTTCCTATGGCTCTGGTCACTCCGAAGCAGAAGCCACTTCCTTCGTCAATTTCAATAACCATTCCTGCTGTTCGGCTATAGTCATGTTGCTGTTGTCCAGTACAATGGCGTCCTCGGCTTGGGTCAGAGGGGATATTTCGCGGTGCGAATCGATATAGTCGCGTTCCTGGACGTTTTTCAGTATATCGTCATAGTTGCATTGTTCCCCCTTGGCGGTAAGTTCGTCATAGCGGCGCTGTGCACGTATTTCGGCACTGGCAGTGACAAAAATCTTCAGTTCTGCATCAGGGAAGACGACTGTGCCGATGTCGCGTCCGTCCAGAATGACGCCTTTTGCCTTGCCCATTTCTCGCTGTTGCGCTACCATTGCTTCGCGTACGAAACCGAGTGTGGCGATGGGACTGACGTGATTACTGACCTCCAGGGTGCGTATATTGTCTTCCACACGTATGCCGTTCAGGTATGTGTCGGGACGACCGGTTGTCGGGTTGAACTTGAACGAGATGTGTATGTCGGACATGGCTGCCTTAAGGCGTTCGGTATCAATGTTGCCTTCTGCGTCTATCATGCCGTTCTGCATGGCATAATATGTGACACTGCGATACATGGCACCCGTATCGATGTAGACATATCCCAGTTCCTTGGCAAGGTTTTTGGCCATTGTGCTTTTACCGCAAGACGAATGGCCGTCGATAGCTATGGTAATCATTGTGTAATTTGGTTAGTGGGTTGTTTTGTGATTGGTGCAGTCTTGCCAGTCTTGCTCTCCTTGGCAAAAGAATAGGCAAGGGTGAATGACAGGGTGGGAGCGCCGGTATGGTAGTTGCCGTAGGCCATGCCAACTTTTATTTTCTTGATGTTGATGCCGGCACCCAGTGTCAGACCTGAGGCATGCGAACTTCCGGCTGCTTTCATTTCGTATCCACGCCGGAAGTTGTATCCGAGACCAAGCCAGAACTTCCCGTCGTATAGGGTGAGGTCGGCGCCGATATTCAGGTGGTTGAGGAATACCTGGAATCCGCTGGTGTCTCCTCCGGCCGAGTAGTAGTAATTTTTACTCCAGTGGAACATGTCAAAGAACATCAGGTGTACTCTGACAGGCATATGCCCCAGCCCCTTACTTATGCCAAGTTGGAGGTCCATGGGCAGACGTTCGGCAATGTCCCCGAATGCGCTAACCTGTCCGCCAAGGTTGGCTGCCACAACGGAAAAGGAGAAGTCCTTGTCGCTGTTGAAGTAGTTGAGTCCCAGATCCACTGCCAGGGCAATGCTTGAATAACCGGCGTATGTGGAATAAAGGAATTTGCCGTTCACGCCACCTACCCAGCGGTCGCTGAGCAAATAACTGTAGCCGCCGGCCAGGTTCATGTCCAGATTCTTGCTCATGCCCATATAGTTCCCCCATTCGTCTGTTTCTGCTATGTCTCCGTATCCGACGAACTGGGCCATGGCGCCCCATGTGCCCCTTTCTCCCTGTGCCTGTACATAACTGATGCTGCCCGCTTTGCTCCCCTGCATGTATGTAAGGAAGTTGAACCCCAGTGTCTTGTCGCTTACGGAACTCATCAGGGCCGGATTCTGGAAAATCAGTGAAGCGTCATCCTCTATCAATGAAATGTTCTTGCCGCCCAAGGCCATGGCATGCGATGACGTTGGCAGGTTCAGAAAGTTGAAAATGCTGGTACTTTCCTGCGCTTTTGATGCAGTAGAGAATAGGAATAGTGAAAGGATGTATGCTAGGAGGTTTCTTGGGGTCATGATTCTTTAGTTTGGGTTTCAAAGATACTGCATTTTGCACCAATATGGCCAGTACGCACCCTAAAAAGTACGTTTTGTGTAAAAAAATCGCAGGGCATACGTCAGTATATGGAAAAAAAGTCCTACATTTGCCGTTGCAGTTGTGCTAAAAAACGATAAACAATATAATTATGGAAGCAATCAAGACAGTTAACGATGAACTCCGTGGCCAGAAATCCACAAGCCTGCTTATCGGCTATGTTGTGGTCTTGGCGGCCATGTTCGCCGCATTCGAGTACACTTCTCGTGATGTCGTGGTGAAGGAAGAGGGTAAGATTTATGAGAGTGTTGTTCTGGAAGAGGACATGATTCCCATCACCCAGCAGCAGGAAATCGTTGCGCCTCCCCCACAGGCAGCTCCCAAGGTTGCAGAAATTATCAATATCGTGGATAATGAGACTGAACTCCCCGAGGAAGAGATTGAAACTTCTGAGGAGGTCAACCAGGCCATTACCACTGTTGTAGGTACAGGTGCACCCGGCGCAGTTGCCACAGGTCCCGTTGGTCCTATTGTGGAAGAGGTTGACGATGACCGCGTTTATGACGTGGTTGAGGAGAACGCTTCTTTCCCCGGTGGCGATGCTGAATGTATGAAGTGGTTGCAGCAGAACATCAAGTATCCTTCAATCTGTCAGGAGCAGGGTGTTCAGGGTCGTGTAATCGTGGCATTCGTTGTTAACCGCGACGGTTCTATCGTAGACGTTAAGGTTGTCCGTTCTCCGGACGAGCACTTGTCTGAGGAGGCCGTGCGTGTTGTTAAACTGATGCCTAAGTGGAAGCCCGCACGTCAGGGTAACAAGACCGTGCGTTCTCGCTTTAACTTGCCTGTAATGTTCCGTCTGGGATAATAATATTATGTAATCATGTACAGTTCAGAAGAAATTCTGGCTATGGTAAACCAAGGGCTGGCGGATCTCCATCTGGAGCGCCAGCCCTTCGGTCTTTACAAGCCAATACGCTATGTCCTGAGTATAGGTGGCAAGCGTATACGCCCGGTGCTGATGCTTTTGGCATACAATATGTATAAGGATGATGTGGAACGTGCATTGCCTACGGCAGTCGGCATTGAAACATATCATAACTATACCTTGCTTCATGACGATGTTATGGACAGGGCGGAGGTAAGACGCGGCAAACCCTGTGTCCACAAGGTTTGGAACGAGAATACGGCCATACTGAGTGGCGACAGCATGCTTGTGATGGCCTATCAGCTTGTTGCGCAGTGTCCGGACGAAAACTTGAAGGATGTTTTGGACCTGTTTACTGCAACTGCGCTTGAGATAGGTGAAGGACAACAGTACGACGTTGATTTTGAGAGCCGTATGGACGTCAAGGCCGAGGAGTACATAGAGATGATTCGCCTGAAGACAAGCGTCCTGCTCGCTTGTGCCATGAAGATGGGTGCCCTGCAAGCCGGTGCCCCTGTTGCTGACTGTGACCTGCTGTACCGTTTTGGCGAGAGTGTAGGTCTGGCATTCCAATTACAGGACGATATGCTTGATGTGTATGGCGACTTTGAAACTTTTGGCAAGCGCATAGGTGGCGACATCTTGTGCAATAAGAAGACATACATGCTTATCAAGGCACTGGAAGGTGCGAATGAGGAGCAGCGCGGTCAGTTGGAGCGGTGGATTGAGGCTAAGGAATACGATCCCGACGAGAAGGTGACGGCTGTTACTTCTCTCTACAATGAGATAGGTGTACGTGCCATCTGCGAAGACTTGATAAATAGGTACTTTGAGGATGCACGTCAACTTCTGGAAAAGGTGGCGCTGCCGGCTGAGAAGAAGGAAATCTTGTGGCAGTATGCCCTTGGTTTGTTGGGACGAAACAGTTGATGATAGATACTCATAGCCATATCTATGGCCCGGAGTTTGACGACGATAGGGCAGATGTGCTGCAACGGGCGATGCAGGCAGGGGTGGACAAAGTGCTTCTGCCAAATATCAATGAGGAAAGCATAGCCTCTATGCTTCAGGTTGCCGGTGAATATCCCGGTGTCTGCTATCCTATGATGGGGCTTCATCCCGAGGATGTCAAGGAGGATTGGGCAGAAGTGCTTGACCGTATGGAGGCGAAGTTGGACGGCATGATTGCCGTTGGCGAGGTTGGACTGGACTTCTATTGGGACTCGACGTTTCGCAAGGAGCAGATTGATGCCTTCGAACGTCAGATATGCTGGGCCAAGGAACATGGCCTTCCGCTCGTTGTTCACATGAGGAAGGCTGAGCAGGAGTTGCTCGAGGCAATGGAACGCCACAAGTCCGATGGACTTCGGGGAGTGTTTCATTGCTTTGGCGGAAGCAAGGAGACGGCAGCGCGGATGTTGAAGCATGAAGGTTTTGTCCTGGGTATAGGCGGCGTGGTAACGTTCAAGAACAGCCGTTTGGCTGAAACCCTGCGGCACGTGCCTCTTGACAGGATTGTCCTTGAAACTGATGCTCCATATCTGGCGCCGGTGCCATGCCGAGGCAAGAGAAACGAACCTTCTTTTGTGGTGCATGTGGCCAAATTTTTGAGTAATATATATAATGTGTCTTTGGAAGAGGTCAATGCTGTAACTAATTTGACTGTTGGGCGTGTCTTCGGAAGTCTGTAATAAGGTTTTTTCGTGGATAAAACGTAAAAAACGGTAAGAGAAGGTAACTTTTTCGTGAAATAGTTATGCTAAGTCCGTTAAAAATTATATTTTTGTAACCGCAAAGCGCATAATATGGTCTTTGGAGAGGTGCTCGAGTGGCTGAAGAGGCACGCCTGGAAAGCGTGTATACGTCAAAAGCGTATCACGGGTTCGAATCCCGTTCTCTCCGCATTGATAATAGTATTCATTTAATAAATAAACCTAAAAATTACCAAAACAATGAAAAAGTTATTTGCTATTGTTGCGATGGTAGCTGCATGCTCTTTCGCTTCAACTTCATCTGTAATGGCTCAGGAAGATGCTGCTGCAGTGGACAGCGCTGTTGTTGATTCTGCTGCTGTTGATAGCGTTGCTGAGGCAGAGGCCGTAGAGGCTGCTCCCGTTGAGGACGTTGCTCCCGTTGAGGAGGAAGAGAACCTTCACAAGACTTTGAAGACTAAGTTCATCGAAGGTGACGCTGGCTTCATGTCATTGGTTGCTATCGCATTGGTTCTCGGTTTGGCTTTCTGTATCGAGCGTGTAGTTTATTTGAGCCTGGCTCAGGTTAACACCCGCAAGTTCTGCGCTGATCTGGCTGCTTTGGTTGCTGCTGGCAAGATTGATCAGGCTATCGCTAAGGCAAAGGCTACCCGTGGTCCCGTCGCACAGCTCGGTCGCAAGGCTATGGAGTGCTTGAATAGCAATGACCAGAACGATATGGCTACCATCGAGCGTACCATCAACATGGAGGCTGAGGTTCAGGGCGCTTACCTCGAGGAGAACTGCTCTTGGATTACCCTGTTCATCGCCATGGCTCCCTCTCTCGGTTTCTTGGGTACTGTGATCGGTATGGTGCTCGCGTTCGATAACATCCAGAAGGCAGGTGATATCAGCCCCACCGTTGTTGCCGGCGGTATGAAGGTGGCTTTGATTACTACCATTTTCGGTATCGTAGTTGCTCTGATTCTGCAGGTATTCTATAACTTCATCCTTTCTCGTATTGAGGCTCTTACCGGTAACATGGAGGAGGCTGCACAGGAACTCTTGGTTATGTGCGTGAGAAGTGAGAAGAGCAAGAAGTAATTCTGCCTTATCTCAAATTAAAGTAACATCTACTTATTATTAAGGAGAGATAGAAATGAAAATTCAGCAAATTTCCAAATACGTGATGTTGGCAGTCCTCGCTGTCAGTTTCGTAGTCTTTGCCATGTTCTTTGGCTTCTGGGGCGACGAGATGATGGGTGAGTTTGCTGCTCCGACATTCACATCCCTTTTGCTCTTCCTGATGTATGGAATAGTAGCATTAACTACTGTTTTGACAGTTTGGGCTGTAGTGAAGGGTATTGCCAGCAACAAGGGTAACGACTCTGCTGCTACTACTGGTGTTCCCGGTTCAAAGATTACCATTTGCACATGGGCACTCTTCGTTGTGTCTCTGGTTGTCGGTTATGTTCTTGGCATTGGCGAAGCAGACTTCACTGCTGCTGATGGCACTGTAACACCCGGTCACATGGTTACTGTAGTTGATATGTTTATTTGGAGCATCTATATCTTGTCTGTTGTCGCTTTTGCAGCTATTGCTGTTGGTATGAGCGGTATCTTGACTAAGACAGCTTCTAAGTAATAACCATTAAACATCGAAAGATATGGCTAAGAAAAAGAAGAAAATGCCAGGTTTGAACACCAGTTCAACCGCAGATATATCTTTCATGCTGCTCATCTTCTTCCTGGTTACCACATCAATGGATACGGATACAGGTTTGGCACGTCGTTTGCCTCAGCCACCAGATAAGGAACAGGAAGATGCTCAGATTGACGTTAAGGAACGCAATGTTCTCAATGTTAAGATCAACTCAAACGGCAGAATGTGGTGTTCTGACGGTACCGGAAGCGGTGAGTTGGATGTGAACCTGCTGAGAAATCGTGCTAAGGAGTTTATCCAGAACCCCAATGATTTGAGCAGTTTGCCTGAGAAGGCTGCAGTTGAAATTGATTTGTTGGGTCAATGTTATATTACCAAGAATCATGTAATCTCTGTTCAGACCGACCGTGGTACACCATACGATGTGTATTTCCAGGTACAGAATGAGCTGGTTGCAGCATACAATGAGTTGCGTAACGATCTGTCAAAGGCTAAGTTCGGCCGTCCTTACGACGCTTTGAACAACGAGCAGCAGGTGGCTATTCGTGCTTACTATCCCCAGAAGATTTCTGAGGCTGAACCTAAAAACTATGGAGGAACCAACTAATGGCAGGATTTAAGAAAAAGGAAAGTCGCGAGATGCCTGAGATGAACACCTCATCTCTCCCTGACTTGATCTTCACCATCTTGTTCTTCTTCATGATTGTTACCACCATGCGTGAGGTAACATTGCAGGTGAAGCTGACAGTTCCTCAGGGTACGGAACTCGAGAAGTTGGAAAAGAAGAGTGCAGTAAGTTACATCTATGTAGGTCCTCCTACCGATGCTCTTCGTGCTCAGATGGGTAGCAGTACCCGTATACAGTTGAACGACCGCTATGCAGAGCCTCGCGAGGTCATGGACTTCGTTGCTCAGGAGCGCCAGGGCATGGCCAATCAGGCCGAGCAGGTTATCTCCATCAAGGCCGATTCTAAGACACAGATGGGTATCATCACTGATATCAAGGAAGTGCTGAGAAAGTCTTGGGCATTGCGTATCAACTACTCTGCAACTCGTAGACAGTAATCTGTTTAGATACGATGATATAATGAACGGGAGTCTTGTGTGGCTTCCGTTCATTTGTTTTTCGTTGGCATCATCTTAATATTTATTTCTTTTATAGCATGTATATAAGTATCATTGCCGCAGTGGCCAAGAACATGGCAATAGGCCATGAGAACAAATTGCTTTACTGGTTGCCCAACGACCTTAAGCGTTTCAAGTCTCTTACCACGGGTCACACTATCATAATGGGCCGCAAGACTTTTGACAGTCTTCCCAAGGGGGCTTTGCCTAACCGCAGGAATGTTGTCTTGTCGCGTTCCTTGACAGAATTGCCGGGTGCAGAGGTGTTCCCGGACTTGCAGACAGCATTGGCGTCTTGCTCCGAGAACGAGGATATATATATAATAGGTGGTGAAAGTGTGTATCGTCAGGCCATGCCTCTTGCCAATCGTCTATGCTTGACTGAGATTGACGCTATCCCTGAGCAGGCGGATGCCTTCTTTCCTGCCGTAGACCATAAAGAATGGAGGGAGGCCTCTCGTGAATGTCATGGTACTGACGAAAAGCATGATCATAAGTATTGTTTCGTGGATTATGTAAGGTAAAAATGCCGCGTGCTTCTGGCTCATCGCCCATCGTTACACCTTACACGTTCACCGTTATATCGTTAAACGTTTGTCGTTCCTTGGCGGTTCAGACAAATTTCGTTACCTTTGTGGCAAATAGAATTAGAATAACGAATGAAACAATATTTAGACTTGCTTGACCGCATTCTCAAGGAGGGAGTGGACAAGGGCGACCGTACAGGAACCGGCACCAAGAGTATCTTCGGTCATCAGATGCGCTTTAACTTAGAGGAAGGTTTCCCCCTGCTGACAACCAAGAAGGTTCACCTGAAGAGCATAATCTATGAACTGCTATGGTTCCTGCAGGGCAATACCAATGCCAAGTGGCTACAGGAACGTGGTGTGCGCATCTGGAACGAGTGGGCCGACCCTGAGACGGGCGATCTTGGTCACATCTATGGCTATCAGTGGCGCTCATGGCCCGACTACAACGGTGGTTTCATAGACCAGATACAGCAGGCAGTTGACACCATCAAGAAGGACCCCAACTGCCGTCGTATCATCGTTTCTGCATGGAATGTTGCCGATTTGGACAACATGAACCTGCCTCCGTGCCATGCCTTCTTCCAGTTCTATGTGGCAAACGGACGCCTGTCCCTGCAACTGTATCAGCGCAGTGCCGACACGTTCCTTGGCGTACCGTTCAACATAGCGTCATACGCACTCCTGTGTATGATGATGGCTCAGGTGTGCGGACTGAAGCCAGGCGAGTTCATTCATACCACGGGTGACACGCATATCTACACCAACCACATGGAGCAGATACACGAACAGATGTCCCGCCAGCCACGTCCGCTTCCGCGCATGATACTTAACCCCGAGGTGAAGAACATCTTCGACTTCAAGTACGAGGACTTCACACTGGTGGATTACGACCCGTGGCCACCCATCAAGGGAGTGGTGAGTGTTTAACGGTGAGCGGTGACCGGTGAGCGGTGACCGTTTAATGTTTAACGTAACGTTGAAAGTTTAATGTTGCCCGTAGGGACACGGCATGCCGTGTCCGAGAATGCAACAGACAATAGTATTTATGATATGTTAGGCGAACACGGCGTGCCGTGTCCCTACAAAGTATAGTATTAACTTTGACCCGATGCAGGAACTACCCAAGGATTTCATAGCCCTGATGAGGGAACATTATGGCGATAGTGTTGCCGGAACTCTGTGCGATGCTTTGCTCGATACCGAGCCTGAAGTGTCTGTCCGCCTGAACAGACGGAAGATTGCTGCTATTTTGGGGACCCACCCCAACCCTCCCTGTGAGGGAGGGGGAGTGCAGGGGCAACCATGCGGGGTGGGATGGGAACCTGTCCCCTGGTGTCCTGATGCCTACTATCTGGCAGAGCGCCCTCCCTTTACTTTCGACCCTCTTCTGCATGCCGGAGCCTATTATGTACAGGAGGCGTCGTCTATGTACGTTGCAAAGTTGCTGAAGGATTACGGTCCCTCCTATCCATGCACCGCCTTGGATCTCTGTGCCGCTCCCGGAGGCAAGAGTACTCTGTTGGCAGGACTTCTTCCCGAAGGTTCCCTTCTCCTCAGCAACGAACCCATGCCCAAGCGTGCCCATGTCCTTGCCGAGAACATGCAGAAGTGGACACGCATGCCCGTGGGCGCATATCCCGTGGAAAGTATCGTTACCGACAACTACCCTGCCGACTTCGGTGCTTTCTCCGGTTGCTTCGACCTGATAGTTACCGATGTTCCCTGCTCTGGCGAAGGCATGTTCCGCAAGGACGAACAGGCCGTGGCCGAATGGAGCATGGACAATGTGATGATGTGTGTGGAGCGCCAGCGTGGTATCCTTCGCGATATATGGCATGCCCTGAAACCCGGCGGACTGCTTGTCTACAGCACCTGTACCTTCAATCGCTTTGAGGACGAGGACAATGCCCGTTGGATATGTGACGGCCTTGGTGCCGAACTCCTTGAAGAGCGCCATTTCCTGCCAGGGCGCGACCGCGGTGAAGGCTTCTATTGTGCCGCTATCCGCAAGTCTGTCTTGCCAGATTCGGCCGATGCCGATGAGCGCACCGCCCAGGACGTGGCACGCCATCATGATGCCATCAGACGCAAGGCCAACAGCACCCTCCGGGTCATGCCGCAGGCATTCCTCTGCGAGGGTCCCCAGATAGAACTCTCCTACGATGATGCCCTCCGCTATCTCCGTCGCGAGGCCATACGTGTGGAAGCCCCCAAGGGACCTGTCACATTGTCTTATATGGGTTTCCCCCTCGGTCCAGGCAAGGGCGTAGGCAACAGAATCAACAACCTCTATCCCGAAGCATGGAGGATAAGGACCACCTACACCAAGCGTTGGAGCCTTTGGGAAACGGAAATGTGAAAACGGAACCGACGCAGGAAGCGAGAGCAGAAGCAAAATTTATTTTGATTATGCCGAGCAACAAGGAGGAAAAGACCGCGAAGCGGGATTAAAACGGAAAACTGCGTGTAAGCGAGCAGCATGCCGTGTCCCTACAAGAATTTACACTTAGTACCCAAGGCTCTAACTTTAAACCTTAAACCTTAAACCTTAAAATTTACCCCCCCCTACCCCCCCATGACCGAGGTTCTTCTGCACTGCTGTTGCGCCCCATGTTCCAGCGCTATCATAGAGTGGATGTTGCAAAACGGCATCCGTCCTGTGCTTTATTATTGCAATCCCAACATCTTTCCCGAGGAAGAATATCTCATCCGCAAGAACGAGTGCACACGCTATGCCGCGGAATTGGGACTGGAGATAGTGGACGACGACTATGACCATGCGGCATGGTCCTGTGCCATCCACGGACACGAGACAGAACCTGAGCGCGGTAGCCGTTGCCTGGAATGTTTCCGCATGCGCCTGCTTTCTGCCGCCCGCCGTTGCAAGGATATAGGACTGGCAACATTCACCACCACCTTGGCCAGCAGCCGATGGAAGCGTCTCGACCAGATTGCCGAGGCAGGCCATTGGGCAGCCTCGCAGGTAGGCGGAGTGCAGTTTGACGACCGCAACTGGCGCAAGGGGGGGCTGCAACAACGCCGCAACGAACTCCTCCGCGAGCACGGTTTCTACAATCAGGTCTTTTGCGGATGCGAGTACAGTCTTGCCGCACGTCTGTTGCAGATGCAGAAGGCAGAACTGAGACAGTGGATCAAGGGCCTGAAGTCCGCCCGTTCTGCCCGGTGGATTAAGGAGAAGAGCAACGAGGCATGCTCCCGTCTCATGTCCGACGGCCTGTGGCGTGCTGCCGGCACGGTGCTGCTCTATCATCCCTTGCCCGACGAGGTGGACACATCCCTGCTTCTTGACAATGCCCTGCAGACGGGCAAGCGTGTACTTCTGCCCAAGGTGGTGGGCGACGACCTGGAACTACGCATATACACACCCGGTTCCCTGCAACCAGGTGCATACGGCATCATGGAACCTACGGGAGAAGTCTTCCTCCCCGAGTCCTATCCCTCCATAGACCTTGCCGTCATCCCCGGAGTGGCTTTTGACCGCCATGGCGTGCGCCTTGGCCGTGGCAAGGGCTATTACGACCGCTTGCTTCCCCTTCTGCCCAACGCCTACAAGATGGGCATCTGCTTCCCCTTCCAGTTGTTGGAACACCTCCCCTCTGAGCCCCACGATGTGCTGATGAACGAGGTGGTGTGTGAAAAGTGAAAAGTGAAAACGGAAAACGGAAAACTGCGAGTAAGCGAGAGCAATCGAACTTGTTTGAATTGCCGAGCGGGAGCAGATTCAAGACGACGGAGTCGGATTAAAACGGAAAACATGTAGGGACACGGCATGCCGTGTCCGAAATCAGAGGCACTAATAACTGTCATGCGGACTCGGAGTTCCGAGTCCTTACTTGCAAAACCAACGGACACGGCATGCCGTGTCCCTACAATCTAAACAACATAAAATGAAACGTACACTTTTCCTTGCAGTACTTCCTGCACTTCTTGTCGGATGCTCTGAGCAGCAGTCCAGCCTGACACTTGCGCTCACCGGTATGGAACCGGGAGATTCCGTTGCGGTCTTCAAGTCCAAGATTACCGCCGGTTTGCGCGAATCTGAGATCGACACCTTTGCCATTCCCGACGGGAACCTGTTTATCCCCATCACGGCCGTGGAACCTCAGTCCTATTATATACATAAGGTGCCCCGTCGCTATCCCGACGGCAGCATAGAGGCCATGAACATGATGGGCATCAATGTGCCGGTGATGCCAGGTGCAGAAATCAGGGTGGAGGGAGATTTCTACGACCATGTCATTACGGGCAATGCTCCGTTCTACGATGAACTTGCCATTCTCTCCTCGTATGTCAAGCCCATGATAGAAAAGGCAGGTCTGGCGGCCCTCGCATCCTACAAAACGAGCAAGCCACAGGCCGAGCGCGATTCCCTCAAGGCTGTCTCCGAGGCTTGCAGGGACAGCATCCAGAATTTCGTTGCGGGCTATGTGGCAGATCATCCGGATTCTGATGCCGGTCTCTATGCCTTTTATATGTATGCCGACCTGGAGGAGCATCATGATTGTCTCGAGAAGTTCAGCAAGGGTGTCCGCACCGGAGTCCTGAGCGATGTATATGACGAACTCGTGGCCGACTATGAGGCACTGCTGAAGCAGAAGGAAGCCGAGAAGGCGGTTGCCGACGCTATGCTTGCCCCCGACTTCACTTTGAACAATGTGGAAGGCAAGCCCGTCAGTCTCTCGTCATTTCGTGGCAAGTATGTGGTTCTTGACTTCTGGGGCACATGGTGCGGCTGGTGCATCAAGGGCATACCCGAAATGAAGGATATGTATGCCAAGTACAACAACCGTCTGGAGGTCGTAGGCATTTCCTGCCGCGACACCGAAGAGGTGTGGAAGAAAGGCGTTGCCGACCATGCCCTGCCCTGGACCAACCTTCTTAATGGCTCCGGCGATGCTGACATGTCAGCCCGCTATGCCGTCAAGGGTTATCCCACGAAGATTGTCCTCGATCCCGAAGGCCGTATCCTCAAAACCATCATCGGCGAGTCCCCCGAGTTCTATACCTACATAGATTCGCTGATGATGAAGTAGCCGCCATATCCCCCTTGCACGTAGGGACACGGCATGCCGTGTCCGCAATCCATTAGTCCATTGCGCTTCCTTGAAAACATACTATGTGTAAACTTTTGTTGCCGTATCAACAGCGTTCTGTTGATACGGCAACACTGTCCTGTTGATAGTACAACAAAAACTTACCGCTACCGAGGACCTTCTGGTGCTCTCGGTAGCGGTGGTTCTATTCTTTCCTTTTTATCTTGACATTTCCCCAGTTGGGCATTGCCACTTTCATGTTGAACTGGATAGGTTCTGGTATGCCCAGTTCCTTCGCTATCCGCAGGATGGTTTCCTGCACGGCAGGAGGGGTGAGGAACTCTCCACGACAGTAGCGGTAATAGTTGTACTCGCCATATTCCGCAATCAGTCTGGCCCTCAGTTCCGTCGCCAGGGTCTTGGGCATATTGTCGAAGATATTCTTGAAGCCGCACACGAATGTCACCGGAGTACTATCCAGGTAGCAAGGACACTGCTCCGTGCCACCCTGTCCCTCTATCCACCTGTGGTCATAGAAATATGCCCGTTCCACAACGGGTCGCTCCACGTATGCCCTCCAATGCAGGCACGTCTCATGCCTCTTGCAGTCCTCACGTGTGCAGAACGTGAAGTCCTTAGGCATGTATTTCAGGTCAAGTTCTGTCATAGTGTAAAGTCATGTAATATCTCCTTGATAGTATAGTGTGAACCTTTAGACATAAATTGTTTCGTTTAATATGTGATTCCTAAGCATTGGACGCAAAGAGTCTCTGAATCTCACTAAATCTACATCA
Source organism: Bacteroidaceae bacterium (assembly GCA_017503065.1). The sequence continues at coordinate 129,300 of JAFVTT010000001.1, forward strand.
CAACCAAATAATTGCTTCAGACTTTCCCTCAAATCATACATTAGCGTTAGGGATGGTTTCTCCAATTCCACAACAATGTCAATATCACTGTTTTCTGTATTCTCTTTTCGGGCAACGGAACCAAAAATACCAATACGCACAAGTCCGAACTTCAAACCAAAGTCACGTTTGAAATCAGCTAATTTCTTTTTGCAGTCGTCCAACTGAAGCATAATCCACTCTTTTAATTCATAGCAAAGGTAGTAAAAATATGTAAGAAACAAATTGTTCACCATAAATTAACGTGACGAAGTTGCATGAAGTCTTCCATATTTCCCCATTTTAACCCAAATCGGTCGTTAGCGCGTAACAGCCTAATGACCGATTTGGGATTATATGTGCCGTGTCATTCTTTTTTTAATTTTTGTTCCATTTTGTTTTGTGGTGTTAAATATATTCCTTACTTTTGCGGTGGTTGTATGCCCGAAGCGTCGGGCAATGGCCTCTTATCGGAGATATATTAGCGTTTGCTATTATTCTATATCGTCTGTTGAAACTTAGGAACTTTCAAGATAATACGGTTGGAATAAGATTGCAGATGCCTACGCATAGCGTAGGTGCATCTTATCCTTTGTATTATCGGGTATCCTAAGACCTCAACAGACAAGGGCATTCAAAAGATGACATCTACGCTCTTTTTGTGCCCGAGGGACTTAGGATACCGCTTCGCTTTTAGTTTCCTTGATGTGTGTATTATTATTAACTTGAAATATTAAGGATATGAAAAAGTTGTTATTCTGCATCGCAATGTCAGTAATGGCAAGTGGCATTGGTTTTGCGCAGTCTGCAAAGGAATTGGCAAAGGAACGTAAGGAGTTGGTCAAGGCCTCAAAGGCTGAGTTGAATGATAAGGCAACAAAGGCTGCCCGTAAGGAAGCAAAGAAGCTTAAAAAAGATGGATGGACAGCGGCACCTGGTGCATTGCCTTTGGAAAAGCAATTGGATAAGTCGTATCTGATGCAATACGAATACGATGAAGACATGTTTCCTAAATACATTATGGGAGAGGCAATGAGCATTGGTGGTAATTATGATGCCGCAAAAATGCAAGCATTGGAATTGGCAAAGCAAAATCTGGCAGGACAGATACAGACAGAGGTGACGGCATTGGTTGAAAATACTGTTGCTAACGAGCAGTTGGAGGCAGAACAGGCAGCTAGTATCACTCGTAGCGTAATGTCAAGCAAGAACTTGATTTCTCAAAGTATCGGACGCACTATTCCGGTTATGGAGGTTTATCGTACATTGTCCAATAAGAATAAGGAGGTTCTGGTACGTATTGCTTATAATAGTAACATGGCTAAAAAGGCAGCCATAAAGGCTATCAAGGAGGATTTGGAGAAGAGAGGAGACGAGCTCCATAATAAGTTAGACGAACTATTAGGTTGGTAAGAGCGTGTTGTTTTCCCGTATAGTTATATCCGTTTTTTTGTTGCTTTTTTCTGTCGTTGCCTTTGCACAGCGCGAGAAGAAAGTCAGAGCAGAATACACTTATCATGCTCCAGAGAACGTTTCTTTGGAGGAAGCAAAGCGCATTGCCTTGGAAAGGGCAAAGATGCAATCCATTGCAGATGAGTATGGTACGGTGGTATCCCAGAATAATACCACATTGGTCTGCAATCGCGATGGGGAATCATCTGCTGATTTTTTCTCTTTGGCAGAAAGTGAAGTGAAGGGAGAATGGATAGAAACAATAGGGCAGCCAGAATTCATCATATCTTACGAACAAGGTATGCTTGTAGTGAGGGCTATTGTTACTGGTCGTATTCGAGAAATCAAGTCTGCACAAATAGACTTGAAGGCTGAATTGTTGTGCAATGGAACAGATTTGAAGTTTGCCCGAACGGATTTCAATAATGGTGATGACCTTTTTTTGTATTTCCAATCGCCAGTGAATGGTTATCTGACAGTATACTTGTTGGACGAGGTAACTCAGATGGTGTATTGTTTACTTCCTTATAAAAGTTCATCGGAGTCAATAGTTCTCGTTAAGAAAGACACTCCATATGTCTTCTTCTCTGCCAAGCATGCAGGTGGTAATGCTCAATTGGTAGACGAATATACGATGACATGCACTAACTCTGTGGAACGTAATACCTTATATATAATATTCTCTCCCAATGAATTTACAAAGGCCAATTCTAATGATGTGAATGAACGTCTTCCGCAAGAACTACCATTTGGCGATTTCCAGAAATGGTTGTCTAAAGGTAGGCAAAGAGACAAAGGGATGGTATATTTAACACGAGTGTTGACAATAACTAAAACATAAGATTCTAAAAGCTAATGGGGCGGCTTTTAGTTGGATAAATGTCCCCGTATTAAAAACGTATGAAAAAGATTTATGTGGCTCTATTTGCTGCTTGCGCTATGATGCTTGCAAGCTGCCAAACTACCTCTCCAGTTGCTGTTACAGCCAATCCTGTGGGCAACAAGTGTGGTGAAGCAAAGACAGTGTTGTTTCTCGGATTATTTGGCGGTTCAAGCGATGTAGGTATCAATACTGCAGCTAAGAGAGGTGGTATCACACGTATCTCTCATGTAGATTCGTATCAGAAGAACTATCTTCTCGTGAAAACCATTGGTGTTCGCGTTTACGGAGAATAAAGGAGTTATACATGTTTGGTCATTCCTTGCCAGCAAGGAATGACTCTTTCTATTATGTAAGAAGTGAAACAAAAGTTATTCCTACTCTTTGCCCTATGCGTTATTTGTATAGTGGTGTCTGCTCAATTGGCACATAAACGTTATACCGGACGTATGACGCAAGATGGTATGTGCTATTTCTTTACTGCAACTAAGCTGAAAGCAATAGAAGGAATCAGTCTTTTTGAATATGATGTCACTTATTTAGACTGGCAAGACTCTATCACCATAAACTTCACCGCGTACACGCCATCAGCAGATGTTCCGGTTAAATTGGCGATTACCAATGGCTGTACCACCTACTTGTGCGACAATTACAAACATTTGTACTTAGAATTTCGCAAGAAAGGCTATACAGCACGCATGACTTCGCGCTATGCCCTGAAGGATTTTCTACAAATATTACAGCAGGCACAGCCATTGCAGTTCACGTTTGAGCAAGACGGACAACAGAAAAGAGCTGCTTATAAACCCAAAGCATGGGAGAAAGAAAGAAAAACATTGAACCGAATATTCCAACTAATACAATCTACACGATGAAAACTATGTTCAGACTTATCAGCTTATTGTTGACCATTATAACTGTAACCAGCGTTAACGCTAAGGATATAGAGATTTTCGGTTTTAAGTTTCAGGGAGGTGGTTCTAGTCGCCCCAAAAAGATTATGCTCACCGGAACACTGCGCGAGAATGTGGAGATGACCATCGGAAATACCGGACGTAAAGAAATTATCAAATCGTTGCCTTATGAATTTAAAATTCCGAAGGACCAGTTGCCAGTCACGCTTACGTTCCGTTCCGATAATTATTCCTACTATAACATTGCAGTGCCAAGGAAACCGATGGATGCCACTGGGCATATATATATCATGAAGATAGATGAAACGAATACTAATACAGGACGTGTGTTTGCCAACAAACAAAGTGAGACAAGATATGGAGACGAGGACGTCAATTCGTATATGGAAGTGCAAATGACACGTAGTTCCGATGTTGATACCGACATCCCTGTTACTTCGAAGCTCCTAGATAACACCTTTGCCGTTATCATTGCCAACGAAAACTACGAAGAACCCATAGAGGATGTACACTATGCCTATAACGATGGAGAAGCTTTTCGCGACTATTGTGTGAAGACATTGGGTATACCGCTCAAACACATCCGTATGCGCAAAGATGCCACCCTCAATAACATCAATTCCGAGGTAGCATGGATGCAACGAATTGCTGATGCTGTGGGGCAGGAAGCACGGTTCCTGTTTTTCTATGCAGGTCATGGTGTGCCCAATGGTAAAGACGATGCTTTTCTGCTTCCAGTGGATGGCGATGGTAGTAGGCCAGAATCGGGTTACAGCATGAGAAAGTTGCATTCCGAATTAGGAAAACTGCCAGCCAAGGCCACCATAGTGTTTATGGATGCGTGTTTCAGCGGAGCAAAGCGTGGCGGAGATGGCATGGTAGTCGCGGCACGCGGTGTGGCCATACGCGCTAAGGTTGATGCTCCCAAAGGGAATGTGGTTGTGCTTTCGGCTGCTCAAGGCGATGAAACTGCTCATAAATATGAAGAAAAGAAGCATGGCTTGTTTACATACTTTTTGCTAAAAAAATTGAAAGAATCAAAGGGTAATGTTTCGCTTGAAGAGCTTTCTAAATACGTTACTCAGCAAGTGAAACGAAATTCACTTCTCGAAGAGGACAAGGTTCAGACTCCCTCTACCTACTTTTCTCCTACTATGACAGCAAAGTGGAAGGGATTACAACTGAACAAAGAATAGCAAACGAGAGATTCGAGATTTCCATAAATGACATAACTGTCAAGAACTACAGGTACATCATCCATAATTATTGGAGAATCATAGCGTAATTAGAAACAGAAAAAACGTGTTATGAATAGGTCGTTACTTGTTTTAGTACTGGTCATTGTCTCGTCAAAAACATATGCACAGGATTTTGAAAATGCGTACTCCTCCTTTCGCCAACAGGCTATGGAGGGGTACAACGCTTTTCGCAATAAGTGCAACAAGGAGTATGCCGACTTCGTGGAAAAAGCGTGGCAGCAATTTAATTCACAACCTCCTAAGATTAAGCCAATAAGGGATACCCCTGTCCCCCCAATACTTTATGAAGAACAGGATTGCAGTATCAAGGAGAAGGAATTGCCATATTCCGAGATTGTGCCTGTAGTTCCTCCCGCTCCTCAACCCAAACCAGTTGAACCTATCAAGGAACAACCACAACCAGAGGAGGAAACTTTTACTTTTTCTTTTTATGGTACAGAGGGAATTGTAAGGCTGTCAGATAGACATCGTTTCAAGTTAAACGACACATCAGAAGAGGGTGTTGCTAATGCTTGGCGAATATTATCAGATAATAAGTATGACAACATTATACGTGATTGTTTGGAATTGCGCATAAAGCATGCCTTATGCGATTGGGCATACCTGCAGATGCTGGTAGAGTTGGGGAATAGCTATTTGGGAAAGGAAACGAATGAGGCCGTTTTGTTTACAGCCTATCTTTATTGCCAGTCTGGTTATGGGATGAGGCTTGGACGTGGAACAAGTAGTCGCCTTTATCTTATGGTTTCTACAAGGTATAGTATTTACGGGATGTCATATTACCGCATAGATGGTGAAGACTTCTATCCTCTTAATTGCCAAGAGGGAACAATGTATGTCTGTAATATACCTTTCCCTAACGAGAAACCGTTGTCATTATATGTGTCGCAGGAATTACATTTTGCAGACTGTAAAGCGGATAATCGTATGTTGCAATCAAAGCAGTATCCCCAATTAAATGTTTCTTTGCAAGGCAATGAAAATCTAATTGCATTCTTCAATTCATATCCATCCTCGCAATTGGGTGAGAATTTTATGACTCATTGGGCTATGTATGCCAATGCTCCGTTGGCACATGGCATAAAGGAAGAGCTTTATCCCAAGTTACGTGAAGCAATCCAAGGTAAGACGCAAAATGAGGCAGCTAATATGCTGTTGAATTTTGTGCAGACGGCCTTTGTGTATGAATATGACGAAAAGGTTTGGGGCAAAGATCGTGCGTTCTTTGCAGAGGAAAGTTTATATTATCCTTATTGCGATTGCGAAGACCGCTCCATTTTGTTCAGTCGGTTGGTTCGTGACTTGTTGGGATTGAAGGTGGTGTTGGTATATTATCCCGGTCATCTGGCTACCGCCGTACAATTTGCAGATAAAGTAACAGGAGATTTTATTGTGCTTAATGGAAGTCGCTTTACAGTATGCGACCCAACATATATAGGTGCTCCTGTAGGTGCTACTATGCCAGATATGGACAATGCCGGTGCAAAGGTGATTTTGCTTGACTAACACATGTCCCAAATTGATTGGATAAACAACAGGGACCGGCACACGCCAGTCCCTGAATGCTTATCTGATAAGGGTGTTTCCTCCTTGTTCCTTCTACTTCACCTCCTACTTATTCTCTGAAGTAAGTTTCTTGCCCTGATACTCGCCGGTGAGGGAGCGTAGGAAGGCCACTATGGAGGCCACCTCAGCATCACTGAGCTGTACATCGCACTGATACTTGGCCATGTCGCGGACAGCCTCGTCCATGGTAAGACGTGTGCCGTCGTGATAGTAGGGCCATGTGAGTTCGATGTTGCGCAGGCCGGGAACCTTGAAGCGGTGACGGTCGCGCTCGTCCTTTGTCTGCTTGTAGCGTCCGTTGTCCTCCTCGGTGAGTTCCATGCCACGGGCTTCGAAGTAGTGCTGGCGCAGGCCCATCAGTTCGTAGGACTCGCCACCGAGGTTAGCGCCAACATGGCAGGTGGCACAGTTGTTGGCCTTGAACAGGTCATAGCCACGAAGTTCGTCGGCAGTGAGTGCTTCGTTGTCGCCCAGCAGCCACTTGTCGAACTGCGAGTTGGGGGTAACGAGGGTGCGCTCGAACTCCTCTATGGCATCGGTGATGCTCGCCTCGGTGATACCATCGGGATAGAGGGCATTGAACTCGGCAACATAGTGCTCGTCACCGGCAAGTTTGGCTATAATCTCGTCGAAGGAGGTTGATGCCATTTCCACGGGGTTCAGCGGAGGACCTGCTGCTTGTTCTGCCAGAGTCTTGGCACGGCCGTCCCAGAACTGCACGAAATTGTAGACGGCATTGTATGTGGTGGGAGCATTGACACCGCCCTTTTGGCCTGCCACACCTGTGGAGTACTGCAGGTTGTCCACACCGCCAGTGTTGAGGCCGTGGCAGGTGGCACATGAAACGGTGTTGTCCACGGACAGGCGTGTGTCGTGGTACAGGTCAAAACCAAGTTTCACCTTGCGTGGGTCGGTATCTGCCTTGGCAATGATGGGGCGCACAGGTTCGCCGGCACGCTCGCCGGAGAGTCCGTCGTTGTAGTATGCCGTGCGGAAGTCACGTGCCCACTCTGCAATCATTCCTGCCTTCTTGTCTGTCATCTGACTGCCCCAATGTACGAGATAGTACTTTGCCATGGGCATACGCTTGTCCAGCGCCACCTTCTCAATCTTGGCAACGTCCACAGGACTTGGAAAACCGCCGTTTTTCAGTTTTTCCACAACGCCCTCTATGTAGAAGGCCCGGTAACCATCTTCAATGTCCGTCTTTACCATATCTCCTGCCACGGGTATGTTGGCATAGAACGGGAGTTCGGCATTTGCACTGTGGCAACTGATACAGCCGCCATTCTCCAAAATGGCAGCAACGCGTGCCTCCGGAACTAACTCCTTGGATGGTGTCGAACATGCTGTCATTACACGGTAGGTGACCCAACCGCATGCTATAAGCAGCATTGCAACGCCAATCAGGAACTGACCTCTTTTTTGCTTTTTCATAACTTTGGTATTGTTGGTTATTGATTATATGTATGTATGCTTGCCTCTGCCGATGGCAGGTAGTTGATGCCGTACCAGCACATCTGCAGGGCAAGGAAGCCCAATACAATGGCACAATGATACAGGCATCTGCGCTTTGTGTTCATTACACTCGGAGCCAAGTGCAGGGCTATGAGGAACAGCGCCCACGTGGCCACTGCCCACGATTCCTTGGGGTCCCAACTCCAGTAGGCTCCCCATGCCTCCTTGGCCCAGAGCGAACCGGTGAGCATGCCCACAGAGAGGAAGGCCAGACCGGCATAAAGCAACCTTTCTATGGCCGGGGTGAAATCGGCCTGACGGCGCACAAGGGTTGCAACGGAGAGCAACGTGGCACATCCGAGCAGCGAATATGAGAACATGTAGACCGAAACATGAGGCACAAACCACACGCTCTGCAGAGCCGGCATCAGCGTTTGGTCGTGAATCTCAGGCTTGAGTATGTTTATCAGGATGAACACCGATGCAAGTACGGTGGAGAAGAGCATTATCCATCGGTATTGCCATCGGTAATAGGTGAAGAGACCTGCCACCAGCAGGAAGAAGGAGTACCACAGACGTGTCTCTCCCATGGTGCGCAGGGGAGGGCGTTCAAGTGTCGCCCACAGCATGCCTATGAATCCGGCCATGCCAAGAATGGCAAGCAACATCATGGCGATGGCCCAGGAGTTGCGGCCTTTCCTGAGCACCGCAACGGCAGATCCTGTGGTGGCAAATATCACTACAATCGCCGCCCACATTGGAAATATGTTCCATCCCATAGTCATGTTATGAGGGGTTAAGGTTTCAGGTTTCAGGTTTCAGGTTTCATGTGTGTGGGACACGGTATGTCTGCTTCTGTTCTTTTATCGGACACGGCATGCCGTGTCCCTACCGTATTTCTGCTACTTACTTTTAGTTCTTAGTTTTCCGTTTTAATCCGACTTCGTCGTCTTGAATCTGCTCCCGCTCGGCAATTCAAACAAGTTCGATAGCTCTCGCTTACTCGCAGATTTGACTTTAGCCCCTTCGGGCGTCGACCTTCGGTTCACCTTTCCGTTTCATCATACCCCTCCCCTTCGGGACTCCCCCTGTCTCAGGGGGAGAAAGTGGGTAATAATGCTTAACTCTCTTTGTCCCCCTAAGTTAGGGATGACAGAGTAACAACGCTCCGGAGGGGGTATGCCCTAACAGTTTTCCGTTTTCCGTTCGTTTCGGTCCTTGTATGAAGAGCAGCACCGCGCCGGCAATAAGCATTATGATGCCGGTTGCGGTAGCCCATTGCCAGGGTTCGTTCACTATCTCGATGACGGCATAGGTTTCTCCCATCAGCGACTGGCCGAAACTTACAAGGTATATCTTCTCGCTCAGTGTACGGTCGTAGGGGTGGTTCACTCTCAGTGTTACGTCTTTGCCATCCACCTTTATCACAGCCTCGTAGTGAGTGGGTGCGCCGTTGTCGGCATGCTCCATGCGGAACGACACCAACTCAATGGGGTAGGGTGTGGGTCTCAGTTCGCCAGTCATGGTGTATGCCTCGTTTGACGGATAGTCATAAACCGCCATGCGCCGCTGCTCGCGGTCAGGTGCGCCCCAGAATCCTGCCCCAAGTGCCAATAGCAGACCGATGTGGGTAATGCTGAAGCGCCACCGTATGCCCTTTGCACCACGCCAGCCACGTAGGATAACAAAACAGAGGTGGGTGAGTACGAACAGGATGGACACCACCACGGGCCATGATGTTGTAGAGGGCTTGCGCTGCAATCCCAGAACTATGCCTATGACGGCCATCAGGGCAAGCGTCAGCCATGTGGCACCGCGCGAAAGCATAAACCGGGCAAAGGCATTGCCGCTCCTGTTGCGGTAGAGCATGGAGATTGTCGCAAGCCACAGTGCCAGTAGCACGACGTTAAGCGGAAAACGGAATATGTCCAAGGGGAAACTGCCCATGCACACCTCGGCAACAACAGACAACACGCCCAGAGCACCCACAGCGCAGGCGCTTGGCAGAAGTGATTTCATATTAGTGTGTGATGTTGCCATAACCAGCGATAAAGGTAGCCTTATTTCTCGATATACAGGCTACATCACCGGTAAAATATGGATAAAGACAACGGATTGTAACCTGTTCATGGCAATCCGAAGGTTGTACGCATTACGCGGAACTCCGTTCTGCGGTTCAGGGCATTGCATGCCTCCTGCTGTTCTTCGTCGGGCAGGGCCAGGATGAAGGCTTCCGTCAGAGTGTCGCCTACCTGCAGGAACGGGTTCTGTTCTGCCTGACGGCGAGTAACTATTTTTGGCCTGCTCTCGCCATATCCGACAGGCGTGAGACGTTCGGACGGCAGCCCCTTGCTGACGAGATAGTTGACCACGCTTTCAGCACGGCGTTGGGACAGGCGCAGGTTGTACTCGTCCTTGCCACGATAGTCGCAGTGCGAGGACAACTCTATGGTCACGCTCGGGTTCTCTTCCAACAGGGTAGCCAGACTGTCCAGGGCTATGGTGCTGCTGTCCGTCAGTTCGGCACTGTCAAACTCATAGAACACGTTGCGGATGAGCACGGGGTCTGTCATGCTTGCCAACGGAAACTGCAGCACATGCTCTCGCGACACGCTGCTTGTGTCTATGGAAATCTCCTGCTTGTGGTTCAGGTAGCCCTTGCATGTGCCCAGCAGAACATAGTCCACATGCGGCTTCACCTCCTGCACGAAGGAACCGTCCGACCTTACGGACAGTTTCAGGTTCGTACCGTCGTTGCCAACCATATACACCAGTGCTTCTGGCAGTTCGTAACCGTCCTTTTCGTACACCCAGCCTTTGATGCTCTGCACTATCTCCGGACATTCAAACGACATGAGTTGGTCCCAGCCTCTGCCGTTGCCGCGGTTTGTGGAGAAGAAACCACGGTTGTGCAGTCCCTCGAACGTCATGCCGAAGTCGTCGCCGGCAGAGTTCATGGGGTAGCCCAGGTTTGTCAGCGTCCACTGCCCTGTGCTGTCCTGCTCGGCCTGGAAGAGGTCCAGACCGCCCATGCCGGGATGTCCGTCGGAGGAGAAATAGAACTCTCCGTTGGCACGGAACGAGGGGAACACATCATCGCCATAGGTGTTTACCTCCGGGCCAAGGTTTTCCGGAGCGCCCATGCCATGTTCGTCCAGCGAAACTTTCCACAGGTCCATGCCTCCGTGTCCGCCCGGCATGTCGCTGGAGAAATACAGCCACTTGCCGTCGGGCGATACGGCAGGGTAGGCAAATGTGGACAATGTGTCGCTGGAAATCTTCACCTCCTCAGGCTTGCTCCATGCCGCATCGCTGCGATTGCTGGACATGATGATGGCATATCGGGGGTAATTGGGGTCGTGTGTGCAACGGGTGAAGTACATCGTCTTCCCGTCGGGCGAGAAGGAGCATGCACCGTCTTCGTATTCCGTGTTCACCTCCCCCTGTACGGCTTCGGGCTTGCTCCACTTGCCCTTGTCGTCCTTCTGACTGAAGAAGATGTCCGCCATCTTCACACCGGTGATGCCGCTCTGTTCATTGCCCATGGCCTGCGGACGGGTAGTAGAGAAATAGAGTTGGTCCCAATTTTCCCCGTACAGGGCTGGGGAGTAGTCGGCACGCCGGCTTGCCAGTATGGGCATCTTCTTGATGCTGTAACGTGAACCGAGTTTCTTCCATTTCGCGGCCAGGCGGCAACCCTCCAAACCATTCTGCGCCTCTATGGACGAGGGCACGCTGTCCAGATACAGGGTATAGTTCTTGATGGCATCATTGTACTTACCCATCCATTGCTGCATCTGTGCCAGGCGCAGTACGGCCTCCGGTCCTCCGGTATTGTAGCGTACGGCGTTGCGGTATGCTCCGGCAGCCTTGGCGCTATAGCCTATGCGGCGGTAGCACTCTGCCATCTTCCATGCCCTTTCTCCGCGCTTGGCCTTTTCCTTGACAGGAGTGTGGGAGTATGCTTTCTTGAACTCTTCCGCGGCGTCGAAGTACTCTCCGATGGCATAGAACTCCTCTGCCTTTCGGGCATAGTTGTCCGCTCCGCATCCGCTCAGGATAAGGAGCAGGGCAAGGATGCCGGCAGGGAATAGGAGTGTCCTTGATTTGAGCATGGCGCTGGGGGCTATCTAGTTTGTCTAGTATTTCTAGTATTTCTAGTATTTCTAGTTATTCTAGTTAGATAACGTAAAAGGCAGGCTATTTATTTTATTTCTTCTTGCTCTTCTTCGCAACTTCCTCTGTTATGCTCACATGTCGGTTGCTGTTGTCGCGCATCACCTCCATGACGATGTCGGTTACCATCTGCTTCAGTTCGTCCAGGAACTGGTGTGCGTCATACTGCCGTTGCTCTATCTGCCTGAGTTTGCGTTCCCAGATGCCGGTCAGTTCGGCACTCTTCAGCAGTTCTTCGTGGATGATGCCTATCAGTTCCACTCCCGTGGGCGTTGCCCACAGCGAGGTGCGCTCCTTGCGGATGTAGCGACGGCGGAACAGGGTTTCTATGATTGCTGCGCGTGTAGAGGGGCGGCCTATGCCGTTCTCCTTCAGCGCGTCTCTCAGTTCCTCGTCCTCCACCATCTTTCCTGCCGTTTCCATGGCGCGGAGCAATGTCGCTTCGGTGTATGGCTTTGGCGGTGTGGTCTGCTTTTCGGCAAGGTCAGGGGTGTGCGGTCCGCTTTCGCCCTTGACGAACTCGGGCAGCAGTTTCTCCTCGGCAGGTGTGTCGGCAGATTCTGTGTTAGTGCTCCAGAGTATCTTCCAGGCAGGGTCGGTGATGTGCTTTCCCGTGGCGCGGAAAGCGATGTCGCCCACCTCGCCCGTTATGGTAGTAGTCTCGAAAAGGCAGTCGGGATAGAATATGCCTATGAAGCGTCGTGCTATCAGGTCAAAGACCTTCTTCTCCGCTTCCGACAGTCCCACGATGGGTTGGCCTGTGGGAATGATGGCGTGGTGGTCCGTCACCTTGCTGTTGTCGAAGAACTTCTTGTCCTTCCTCAGTTTCTGCCCCTTTATCCTGTCCATCAGGTGGAAGTATTCCTTCAGTCCGTTCATTATCTGTCCGCACTTGGGATACACGTCGTCGGGCAGGAAGGTGGTGTCCACACGGGGATACGTCGATACCTTCTTCTCGTAGAGGCTCTGCACCAGTTGCAGTGTCTGGTCGGCAGAGTATCCGAATTTCCTGTTGCACTCCACCTGCAGGCTTGTAAGGTCGAACAGGCGCGGAGGTGCCTCCTTGCCTTTCTTCTTCTCTATCTTGCTGACGGTAAAGGGCAGGTCCTTTATTTTTTCCAGTACTGCCTCGCCCTCCTCGCGAGTCTTGAAACCCTTGGGAGTCTTTTCCTTGGCCTTGGATTGCTCGGTCTTTGCTGTCTGGTTTTCCTCTTTCTCTTCTTCCTCCATCACCACGTTGAACACCGTGTCGCGGTACAGGGTGGTCAGTACCCAGTAGGTGGTGGGCACGAAGTTCTCTATCTCCTGCTGGCGTCGGACAATGAGGGCGAGGGTAGGGGTCTGCACACGGCCTATGCTCAGCACCTGGTTGGTTCCCTGAGTGCGGTCGTTGCTTCTGTATTTAAGTGTGTAAAGTCTTGTGGCGTTCATGCCTAAGGTCCAGTCACCGATGGCACGCATCAGTCCGGCCTCGTACAGGCTCTGGTAGTGCGACTGGTCCTTCAGGGTCTGGAAGCCTTCACGTATGGCCTCTTCCGTCAGCGAGGAAATCCACAGGCGCTGCACGGGACACTTGGCTCCGGCCAGTTGCATCACCCATCGCTGTATCAGTTCTCCCTCCTGGCCGGCATCACCGCAGTTTATGATGGAGTCGGCGTTCTGCATCAGCGATGTTATCACCTTGAACTGGTGTTCCACCCCCTTGTCCTGCTTCAGGCGTATGCCGAAGCGGGGCGGTATCATGGGCAGGGACCCGAGCGACCAATACTTCCACTGCTGGTTGTATTCGTGCGGTTCCTTCAGTTCGCACAGGTGGCCGAAGGTCCATGTCACCTGATACCCGTTGCCCTCCATGTATCCGTCTCTGGACTGGTTGGCACCGAGCACCTTGGCTATGTCCTTGGCCACAGATGGCTTCTCGGCAATGCAGACTATCATGCGATACAGAGCAGCAGGATTATCAACTGTGCCGTCAGTATCCTAAGGAACATGCTCAGGGGATATACCGTACTGTAACCCACAGCAGGTGCATCGTTGGATGCTGTCTGGTTGGCAAATGCCAGTGCAGGCGGGTCGGTATTGGCTCCGGCTATCAGTCCCATCAGCGTGAAGTAGTTCAGTTTGCAATACAGTTTGCCCACCAGTCCCATAATAAGGATAGGTATTATGGTTATGAGGAAACCGCACCACACGTATGTCAGGCCGTCGCCCTCCACCACGGTGTTCACGAAGTTGGCACCAGCCTTTATGCCCACGCTGGCAAGGAACAGGGCCAGGCCTATTTCCCTTAGCATCAGGTTGGCACTTGTGGTGGTGTATGCCACAATCTTGGCCTTGTATCCGAAGCGTGCCAGCAGAATGGCCACAATCAGCGGACCGCCTGCCAGACCCAGCTTCACTGGTGTGGGCACACCGGGTACGGCAAAGGGGAACGAACCGAAGATGATACCTACGAAGATACCTATGAAGATGGCGGTGAGGTTGGGGTGGTCCAGTTTCTTCACCGAGTTGCCCATCTTGTTTGCCACACGGTCCACGGCATCCTCGGGTCCTACCACAACGATGCGGTCGCCCACCTGCAGGCGCAGATGGCTGTCGGCAAACAGGTTCATGTCGCCACGGCGCACACGGGTCACATTCACGCCATAAACGCTGGAGAAGTGCAGTTCTGCCAGTGTCTTGCCGTTCATCTTGGACTGTGTCACCAGTACATGCTTGCTCACCATGGGCACATCCTGTTCTGCCCATTCCACTTCTGTTTCGGGGCCTATGAAGGCAATGATGGCCTCGGCATCGTCCTGGGCACAGTTAATGAACATCTTGTCGCCTATGTGTATTACGGTGTCCCTGTTGGGCATGCTCACATGGCCGTCGTGCAGGATACGGCTGCACACGAAGTCGCGGGCCAGGAACTCGCGTATCTGCAAGATTGTGCGGCCTTCCAAGGCTTGGTTCGTGGCCACTATGGTCATGCGGTGTGGGGTGACATGAGGGTTGGCGGCAATCTCCTGCTCTATCTGCTCCTGCTCCTTCTTCAGCGAGGTGCGGGTAAGCAGGCGTATCAGTATCGTTGCGCCTATAATGCCCATTACGCCAAGGGGATAGGCGCAGGCATAACCGTTGGCTATCTGTGGCGCATCCGCACCGAAAATGGTGCTGCATGCCTCGGTGGCGGCACCCAGGCCCGGGGTGTTGGTGATGGCTCCGCACAGTACGCCCACCATCATGGCCAGAGAACGGCTGTTCTCGCCGGCCATGCCGTTGCCGTCGTAAAATACCAGGAAGAACAGACCTATGCAGCAGAGCACGTTCAGCAGTATTATGCCCACTGCCAGCATGTTCATCGTCACACCTCCCTTCTTGAAACTTTCAAAGAAACCCGGTCCCACCTGCAGTCCTATGCAGTAGACAAAGAGTATCAGGCCGAAGTCCTGTACGAAGGTCAGGGTGGAACTGGTGCCTGTCAGACCGAAGTGTCCTGCCAGGATGCCGGCAAACAGCACGAATGTTACTCCCAGTGAAATGCCGAACACCTTTATGCGGCCCAGTGCCAGTCCGATGCTGATTACTCCGGCATAGAGCATCACTATGTGGCCGATGCTGTCGGTGGTGGTAAGAAGTGAATTTAACCAATCCATAAGCGCTATATAGATATATCAAATATGTATTTCACGTGCAAAATTACTTAAAATAATGACAACACTGCCACTTTTGCGTGCTTTAATTTTGCCAACCAACCAAAAAAGCGTACTTTTGCTTGGAATAAGCAATAATTCACTATACATAATTCATTAAAAATGGCAGATAGTAAAGAAAAGCTTTTCTCTGATTTTACTGCCCCCTCGGCCCAGCAGTGGCGCGAGAAGATTGAGGCAGACCTCAAGGGTGCGGACTATCAGAAGAAAATGGTGTGGAGGACCAATGAAGGTTTCTCCATGGAACCCTTCTACCGTAAGGAGGATGTGGAAAATCTGGCTACGGTGAATGCCCTTCCCGGCCAGTATCCTTATGTTCGTGGCAACAAGGCTGCAGACAATTCCTGGTATGTACGCCAGGACATCAAGTGTGGCGAGTGTGCCAAGGAGGCCAATGCCAAGGCTCTGGATGTCTTGAACCGTGGCGTGGACTCTCTGGGTTTCATCATTCCCAGCGAGTATGTAGGCAAGGAGTATGTCGAGGCTCTGCTCGACGGCATTCTGGCAGACTGCGTGGAACTGAACTTCCGCACTTGCCAGCGTTGCAGCGTGGAGTTGGCCAAGATTCTCGTGGCCTACTTCGAGGCCAAGGGTTATGACAAGGCCCGTCTGGCCGGCAGCATCAGCTTCGATCCCCTGGAGAAGATGGTGATGAAGGGTAAGGACACAGAGAAGTTGCTCCCCGTGGCAAAGGAACTCGTGGAGACCTTGGCCGCTTACCCCCAGTTCCGTGCAGTGGCAGTGAATGCCTACAAGCTCACCGATGCCGGTGCATACAGTTATCAGGACCTGGGCTATGCCCTGGCTTGGGGTAACGAGTACATGGCACAACTCACCGAGGCCGGTGTTCCTGCCGAGTTGGCAGCACAGAGCATCAAGTTCAACCTTGGTATCAACGGTGTCTACTTCATGGAGATTGCCAAACTGCGTGCCGCACGTATGCTGTGGGCACAGATCGTGGCTCAGTACACCGACTGCAAGGAGGCTGCCAAGATGCACGTCTGCGCCTACACCACAACCTACAACCAGACCGTGTTCGACAGTTATGTGAACATGCTCCGTTCCCAGACCGAGGCCATGAGTGCCGCCCTGGGTGGTGTGGACAGTATGGTGGTTGTGCCCTTCGACGCTCCCTACGAGACTCCCACCGAGTTTGCCGAGCGTATAGCACGCAACCAGCAGCTCCTGCTCAAGGACGAGTGCCACTTCGACCGCATGGTGGACGTTGCCGGCGGTTCGTACTTCATCGAACAGCTCACCAAGTCTCTCAGCGAGCAGGCATGGAAACTCTTCCTCTCCGTTGAGGAACAGGGCGGTTTCCTGGCTGCCGTCAAGGCAGGTGCCGTGCAGGCTGTCATCAACGAGACCAATGCCAAGCGTCATGCCGATGCCGGCAAGCGCAAGGAGTTCCTGTTGGGTACCAACCAGTTCCCCAACTTCACCGAGAAGAGCGAGGGCAAGGAACCCGTGGCATGCTGCTGCAAGGGTCAGTGCGGTTGTGGCGAGAAGCCTGCTATCGACGGCATTGCAGTAAGCCGTCTGGCCAGCGACTTCGAGGCTCTGCGCCTCACCACAGAGAAGGCTGCCAAGGTTCCCGTGGCATTCATGCTCACCATTGGCAACCTGGCCATGCGTCAGGCCCGTGCCCAGTTCTCTTGCAACTTCCTCGCTGCCGCCGGCTATCAGGTGGTGGACAACCTCGGTTTCAAGACCGTAGAGGAGGGTGTTGACGCCGCCCTGGCTGCTGGTGCCGACATCGTGGTCATCTGTTCCAGCGACGACGAGTATGCAGAGTACGCAATTCCTGCATTCCAGTATCTGAACGGCCGTGCAATGTTCGTTGTGGCAGGTGCTCCTGCCTGCACCGAGGATCTGCAGAAGGCCGGTATCGAGAACTTCATCCATGTCCGCGTGGACCAGTTGAAGACTCTCAAGGAGTATAACGCTAAACTTGGTATCTAATCTTATGGCACGCAAATCATTTAACAACATAGACATCTTTGCCGGTATAGAGGCAAAGAACGGCCAGCAGTGGCAAAAGGAGAATGGTATCACTGCCAACTGGAAGACAGCCGAGCAGATTGACATTCAGCCCGTATATACAAAGGAAGACCTCGAAGGCATGGAGCACCTGGACTTTGCTGCAGGTATCCCTCCCTTCCTCCGTGGCCCCTATAGCATGATGTACCCCTTCCGTCCGTGGACCATCCGCCAGTATGCCGGTTTCTCCACTGCCGAGGAGTCAAACGCTTTCTACCGTCGTAACCTGGCTTCCGGCCAGAAGGGTCTTTCCGTAGCGTTCGACCTTCCCACACACCGTGGCTACGACCCCGACAACGAGCGTGTCGTAGGCGACGTGGGTAAGGCCGGTGTGAGCATCTGCTCTCTGGAGAACATGAAGACTCTCTTCGCCGGTATCCCCCTGAACAAGATGTCCGTTTCCATGACCATGAACGGTGCCGTGCTTCCCGTACTGGCATTCTACATCAACGCAGGTCTGGAGCAGGGCGCACAGCTCGAGGAGATGGCAGGTACCATCCAGAACGACATCCTGAAGGAGTTCATGGTGCGCAACACCTACATCTATCCCCCTTCATTCTCAATGAAGATCATTGCCGACATCTTCGAGTTCACCTCACAGAAGATGCCCAAGTTCAACAGCATCTCCATCTCCGGCTACCACATGCAGGAGGCCGGTGCTACTGCCGACATCGAGCTGGCCTACACTCTGGCCGACGGTATGGACTACCTCCGTGCAGGTATCAATGCCGGTATCGACGTGGATGCCTTCGCTCCCCGTCTCAGCTTCTTCTGGGCTATCGGCGTGAACCACTTCATGGAGATTGCCAAGATGCGCGCAGGCCGTCTGCTGTGGGCCAAGATCGTGAAGAGCTTCGGTGCCAAGAACCCCAAGTCCATGGCACTGCGTACCCACTCACAGACCTCCGGCTGGTCGCTGACCGAGCAGGATCCCTTCAACAACGTGGGCCGTACCTGTATCGAGGCCATGGCTGCAGTCCTGGGTCACACCCAGTCTCTGCACACCAATGCGTTGGACGAGGCTATCGCCCTGCCCACCGACTTCTCTGCACGTATTGCACGTAACACACAGATCTATATCCAGAACGAGACTCAGGTGTGCAAGCACATCGACCCATGGGCAGGTTCCTACTATGTGGAGAAACTCACTCAGGAACTCTACACCAAGGCTTGGGCACACATCGAGGAGATCGAGAAACTGGGCGGTATGGCAAAGGCCATCGAGACAGGTCTGCCCAAGATGCGTATCGAGGAGGCTGCTGCCCGCACACAGGCTCGCATCGACTGCGGTACACAGACCATCGTTGGTGTGAACAAGTACCGTCTGGACCACGAGGATCCCATCGATATCCTGGAAATCGACAATACCGCCGTACGCCTGCAGCAGGAGGCTGCCCTCAAGGACCTCAAGGCCAACCGCGATGAGGCTCTGGTCAAGGCCGACCTGGAGGCTATCACACGCTGTGTCCAGGAGTTCCAGGACGGCAAGAAGAGCGAGGACAACCTGCTCGACCTTGCAGTGCGTGCTGCCGGCCATCGTGCCACTTTGGGTGAAATCTCCGATGCCTGCGAGGCTGTCGTAGGACGTTATAAAGCAGTAATCAGAACTATCAGCAACGTGTATTCATCAGAAAGCAAGAGCGATGCCCTCTTCCACGAGGCATGCGCATTGACCGAGGAGTTTGCCAAACTCAACGGCCGTCGTCCCCGTATCATGATTGCCAAGATGGGTCAGGACGGTCACGACCGTGGTGCAAAGGTATGTGCAACAGGCTATGCCGACTGCGGCTACGACGTGGACATGGGTCCCTTGTTCCAGACTCCTGCCGAGAGTGCCCGCCAGGCTGTGGAGAACGACGTCAACATCGTTGGTGTCAGCTCTCTGGCTGCCGGTCACAAGACTCTCGTACCTCAGATCATCGAGGAGTTGAAGAAACTCGGCCGCGAGGACATCATGGTCATCGCAGGTGGTGTAATCCCTGCACAGGACTATGACTTCCTGTATCAGGCAGGTGTTGCCGCCATCTTTGGCCCCGGCACTCCCGTTGCATACTCTGCCGTGCAGATGATGAAGATCCTGTTGGGCAAGGAAGACTAAGGAACCTCTGCCCTTCGCAAATGGGACATAGGCCTGTGGTTTCCCTAAGGCCCTTAAGATCCCTATATTATAAATAAGGTGGCGACCGTCTATGGTTCGCCACCTTATTTTGTCTTGTCGGGAATATGTTATGATATCTCAAAAAACATGCCGTTGCGGCGTTAATATGTGTTTTTTATCTGGATATGACGTCACTTTTGGCTAACTTTGCATGTGTGATATTGATTTTGACAGGACAAAACGATTATTATGAAGAGACTCTTCCTTTCCGTCATTTGCATGATGTCGCTATTGGCGTCATGGGCCCAGGCGACGGCAGATGCGAGAATCAGTCAGGCGCTGAATTCATCTGACTGGTTTGAATTGCGACGTGTTTTTCAGGGAGCAGACAAGGATTCGGTAATGCCTATGTTGCGCTTGTTTTCCGAAGGCATGGTGGCTACTTACTTCAACCGGCCCGACGAGGCCTGCACGGCCATACGCAGTTTGCTTAACAACCATAGTGCGGAGATTGGCGGAGGGAACACATTGTCCATGGCTTTTATGCTTGCAGCCAACGAGGCAAGGACCGGGCGTTATGCTGAAGCCGCGGAAACATTGTCCCGTGTTATTCAAGCGTTTGAACCCTTGGTGGATAGCATGGCCTTGGATATGCATCGTGGCTATGAGAAACAATATCGTATATTGGCGGAATATGAGGGAGTGGATTCGATCCCCGGTTTGGGAATAAAGGATTTCAGCATCCCATTCCGTCTTGATTCCGTCGGACCTGAGCACAAGCATGCCTTGACCATAATGCTGCCTTCGCTTGTTAACGGTAAGGCGCAGGATATTGTCTTTGATACTGGTGCAGGAGTCAATGTGGTTAGTACCGCGGCAGCCAAGGCTCTTGGTATGGATGTGTATGATGTTGGCACCAGGCTTTCCGGTATAGGAGAACAGCAGGGAGGTTTTGCTGTTGCCCGTGAACATTGTATGGGAAATATGAAGATGTACAATGTTCCGTTCTTCGTCGTGGACATTTCTTCTGGAGTGGATAGTATCGATGCGTATATGAGCCACCTGGATATGATTGTGGGTGTGGATTTTATGAATGCCCTTGGGGAACTGCATGTTGACTTTGAAAATAACAGACTTTTTGTTCCCAAAGCACAAAACCGCCTTTCGCTTGAAGGAGCGCCCAATCTGTGTGGCGGTGTTGCCGGAGGTTATTTTGTAGAGGGGACAGCCAATGGGGAACAGGTGACTGTCAACTTGGATACAGGCGCAGGGAACAGTGTGCTGACCTATTCTTATTTCGAGTCGCATAAGGAGTACATCACCACGCAATGCCGTGCTGATACATTGGGTAGTGCCGGTGTAGGAGGAGTGAAGATAGAATTGGCCTACGTCCTGCCTTCATTGGATTTTCAGATAGCAGGGCAGGGATATACCTTTCCCGAGATACATGTTTCCACCATGCCAGGTGCCGTTGACCTCAGGAAGGCAAACATCGGTATGGATTACTTCATAAAGTTCAAAAAGGTGGCGTTTAATACAAAAGACATGTTTGTCCGCCTGTTTCCCTGAAACTGGAGATTGGATAGAACCTGTACACTTTCTTCTGCTTGTCATTTCGTCTTTTTTTTGGGGGGGCTCCTGTATGACATCTCCTTGTTGCCCTTGACGCTTCATTCTTGTCCTCAGTGGCGGTAAACTTCACGATCAGTGGCGGTGAAGTTTACCGCCATTGACGGTTCATTTTATCGACAGTGACGATGAGTTGCGTCACCACTGTAGTCCCAACGGATTTACGGGACACCCTTTCCTTTTTTACTGGGTGTCTGATATGTCGTTGTCGTCAATTTATGCTCCTCTCTCTATATATTATATAATAAGGTATTCCCTCCCTCCTCCCTCCATTTGTTGTCCATTCTACACCCCTTTTTCGCTTTTTTCTTAAAAAATCTTTTGCAACCCTTTGCCGGTTTGTAGAAAAGTCTTACCTTTGCACTCGCAAAACGGGAACACCTCCTACGAGTCATCATGGAGGATGTTTTCTTGCGCTAAGGAAGAAAGAGTTCTTTGACAGATTTTCATAGACAGAAATTGTAGTACA
>JAFVTT010000030.1 GCA_017503065.1 Bacteroidaceae bacterium
GGGGATGGTGCTTTCTATGAATGCTCTGGTTTGACCTCGGTTACTATCCCCAATAGTGTGACGAGCATAGGGGGGGAGGCTTTCCGTGGTTGCTCTGGTTTGACCTCGGTTACTATCGGCAATAGTGTGACGAGCATAGGGGATGCTGCTTTCTATTCTTGCAAAGGTTTGACCTCGGTTACTATCCCCAATAGTGTGACGAGCATAGGGAATTGTGCTTTCCAGTATTGCTCTGGTTTGACCTCGGTTACTATCGGCAATAGTGTGACGAGCATAGGCGGTAGTGCTTTCTGGGGTTGCTCTCGTATGACCTCGGTTACTATCCCCAATAGTGTGACGAGCATAGGCAGTAATGCTTTCTGGAGTTGCTATGGTATGACCTCGGTTACTATCGGTAATAGTGTGACGAGCATAGAGAATGGTGCTTTCGAAGGTTGCTCAAGTTTGACCTCTGTTCATATCTCTGATATTGCAGCTTGGTGCAATATTGATTTTGCTGACTATTATTCTAATCCTTTATTATGTGCTCATCATTTATATTTTAATGGAGAAGAGGTAAAGGATTTGGTAATCCCCAATAGTGTGACGAGCATAGGGGATAATGCTTTCCGTAATTGCTCTTGCTTGACCTCGGTTACTATCCCCAATAGTGTGACGAGCATAGGGAATTATGCTTTCGCTTATTGCCCCGAACTCCTTGATGTCTATTGCTATGCAGAAAATGTACCTTCTACAGCGAGCAATACATTTGAATCTTCGCCCATAGAAAATGCCACCCTGCATGTTCCTGTTGTTTCTGTGGAGAGTTATAAGGCAACTGAGCCTTGGAGCCGTTTCGGAAGGAATAGTCTCCTTCCGAACTTAACCTTGACAGATGGCGAGGTGTTTGATAATAATATTGAACAAGAAGTAGGTACTCTAACCTACACCCGTACTCTTCCCAACATGCTATGGAATCCCCTGTATGTGCCCTTCAAGATACCTTATGAAGATTTGGAGGAGAACTATGAGGTGGCGTATATCAATGCCATGCATTCCTATGATAACGACGACAATGGCGAGATAGACGAAATGGTAATGGAGATAGTAAAGGTGAAGGCTGGTACCCTGAAGCCTAATCATCCTTACTTGATAAAGGCCAAAAACGAGGAAGCTAAGGTAATGAACATTGTTCAGGAGGCTGTTACTCTGTATCCTGCCGAAATTACCACTTTGGACTGCTCTTCCGTGTACACCAAATTCGAGATAACAGGAACATACCAAAAGATGACTTCCGGAGAATTGAACGGCAGCCTTGTGATTTCCACAGATGGTGCATGGAAGAAGCTTTCTTCAACCTCCACCCTGAAGCCATTCCGCTTCTATCTGACCATATCCAGCCGCGAAGGCTCTCCTGTGGAGATTGCAGAAGAAGCAATGTCGCGTGTAAGAATCAGAGTGATGGGCGAGGACGACAATGCTACAGGCATAGACGAGGTGAAAACTGCAAACGATGAACAGAAATCGGAAATCTACGACCTCTCTGGCCGCCGTGTGAGCGCTCCAGCCAAGGGCGGTGTTTATATAATAAAAGGTAAGAAGGTGATTTATTAACAACAAACTAAAAACAACAATATGAAGAAAGAGTATTTAGAACCTTCAGTACAGGTTCATGAGTTGAACACAGCAGACGGTATCTTGGTATCAACTTCGGGAATTACAGTGAACCCCGATGATGAAGGTGATGCAGCATCGCGTATGGATTCGGGAGACGGCATTGGTTCCTCTTCAAAATCCACAGACTTGTGGAATGAAGGCTGGTAGGCAAGAAGAGCATTTAAGGTCCTAACGCTTACTTGATAGCATCAAAACAATCCGCAGGCACCCCCAGTGATGGCAGGTGTCTGCGGATTGATGGTTTGTGAGAGTTCTCCGTTGTCAAGGTCCTCCATTGATGTGAGGATTGGTGAGTCCTCCTACTATGAGTACTCCAGTCCTCTTACTAAGAGTACTCCAGTCCTCTTACTAAGAGTACTCCAGTCCTCCTACTATGAGGACTCTATCGGCATTGGGGCAGATAACCTTGATTGTTGGGGTGATGAGGGATTTAGCGAATAGCGGTTAGCGGTTAACGATTGGGGTTAAGCGCAAAATGTGACAAGGCCGCGTTTTCGGCTTGTTCCATTTCCTGGCGTTCTTCGTCGGTGTGGTCGTCTATGCCGCAGAGGTGCAGGATGCTGTGTATGATGACACGGTGCAGTTCCTCTTCGTAGGGGGTGCCGAACAGTTCAGCATTGGTGCGCACGGTGTCCAGGGAAATGTAGGTGTCGCCAGAGAGGAAGTTGCCCTGGCAGTTGTCGAAGCCTATGTGGTCGGTGTAGTAGTCGTGCCCTATGAACTGGCGGTTGATGCGCAGGATTTCCTCGTCGTCCACGAAGATGTAGTTCACCTGGTCGATGCGTTTGCCATAGGAGGCGGCCACCCGGGCAATCCAGTCGGAAACCCTGTCCTGCTCTATCTCCGGCAGGGGCACGTTGATGGCGTTGTAGGTTATCATCGGGGGGAAAGGATATGACGGTTACTGTTCCTCCATCAACTGGATGGCCTTGTTCACAATGTCGTCATCCTCGTAGATGATGGCGAAGTATTCGTTCATGTCCCACAGGTCGCGGGCTGCCAGTGCGCGGAGCATGCGCTTGAGCAGTTCCGTGGTCTTCTGCTCCTCGTCCTTGGGATATTTGTCCTTCAGGGCCTTCTTCGCTTCCGCCAGGATATTGGCTATGAGATTATCAGGCACTTTGTAGTTGCGACGGAAATCCTCGAAGGTGGGGAACTTCTGCTTCAGTTCGTTGCGGTGCTTTGCCAGATAGCGGAGGTTGGCATCTATGAGTATGCGCTTGGCAACGATCTGGCGGTATAGCGAGGTGTTCTTGGTGGTGTCCAGAGGCACGAAGTAGTCGGGCATGATGCCACCGCCGCCATACACGGTGCGGCCTTTCTTCAGGGTCTGGAACCTCAATGAATCCGGGAAGTGGATGCTGTCGGCATTGGTCAGTTCGCCATGGTTGAAACGGTTTATCACGTCCATGCGGTACTCCTGCTGCTTGCCCCCTTCGTAGGGCTTCTGTATGCATCGTCCGCTAGGAGTGTAGTATTTGGCTATGGTCAGGCGTATCATGCTACCGTCGGGCAGGTCCACGGGACGCTGCACCAGACCCTTGCCGAAGGTGCGCCGGCCCACCACCAGTCCTCTGTCTTGGTCCTGTATGGCACCTGCCAGAATCTCCGCCGCCGAGGCGGAGTATTCGTCCACCAGCACGATGACCTTGCCCTCCTGGAAGGCACTGCCTCCGCGGCTAAGGAACTTCTGCGGGTGTACGGCACGCCCTTGGGTGTAGACGATAAGGTCGTCCTTTGGCAACAGTTCGCTGGCTATCTCTGCCGCCGCCTGCAGGAAACCGCCGCCGTTCTGCGTCACGTCGAGGATGAGGTTCTTCATGCCCTGAGCCTTGAGTTTCCTGATGGCCTCCACAACCTCATCGTATGTGGTGGCGGCAAAGTTGCTGAAACGTATCAGGCCCGTATGGGGTGTTACCATAAAGGCGGCATCCACGGAGTTCAAGGGTATCTTGTCGCGTATGACATCTATGTAGATGGTCTCGTCGATACCCTCGCGCACGATACCCAGGTGTGCCTTTGTGCCACGTGGGCCGCGAAGTCTCTTCATGATATCCTCTTGAGGCATCTTCACTCCGGCAATGGCGGTGTCGCCCACGGAGATGATGCGGTCCCCGGCCATTACGCCTGCCTTTTCCGAAGGACCTCCGGTGATGGTCTGTATCACCATCAGGGTGTCGTCCAGTATGTTGAACTGAATGCCGATGCCGTCGAAAGAACCTTGCAGGGGTTCGTTCAGGCGCTTTGTCTGCTCTGCCGTGCTATAGGCGGAGTGGGGGTCCAGTTTCTCTATCATGCCACGGATGGCATCCTCCACCAGTTTCTCGGTGTCTACGGAATCCACGTAGTAGTTGTTGATGGTAACGGTGGAGATAATCAGTTTCCTTATCTGCTCGTCCACGCTCTTCTGAGCCTTGGCGGAGAGGAGGCATGAGAGTATGCCTATGCTGAGTAGGAGTATCTTTTTCATTTCTGTCTGTCTATTCTGTAATCAAGTCCTTGGGGCAGCCATGGGGTGATGTCGCGTCCGAAGCGGTGCAGTTCGCGCACCACGCTGCTGGATATGCCCGAGATGGTGGGGTCGGCCAGCAGTACCACCGTTTCCACGTCGGCCAGCCTGGCGTTTATGTCGGCAATGCCCAGTTCGTATTCATAGTCCTTTACCGAGCGCACGCCGCGCAGGATGAACCTGGCTCCCTGCGATTGGGCGAAGTCCACGGTCAGGCCCGTGTAACTCTCCACCCGCACCTGTGGCATGGCAGAATAGTATTCGCGCAGGGCACGGACCCTTTCCTCCACGGGCAGCCATCCGGTCTTCTGCTCGTTGTATCCCACGGCGATGATGACCTCGTCAAAGAGCCTGACGGCCCTCTCCACGAGATTGGCATGCCCTATGGTAAAAGGGTCGAACGACCCGGGGAAGATGACCTTCTTATTCATAATCTTCGGCTATGTCTTCTTCGATGACAAGGTTGTCGATGATGAAGTTTTGGCGCTCCATGGTGTTCTTGCCCATGTAGTATTCCAGAAGTTCCGCCACCTGGTCGCCCTTGCTCAGTGTCACCTTCTCCAGACGTATGTCGGCACCGATGAAGTTCTTGAACTCGTCCGGGCTTATCTCGCCCAGACCTTTGAATCGCGTTATCTCGGGGTCGGGACCCAGGTCGGCAATGGCCTGCAGGCGCTCGTCCTCGGTGTAGCAGTATTGTGTGATGAAGTCGGAGCCGAAGGAGATATGGCGCTTGTGCGACGAGGCTCCATTCTTGCTCAGTTCCGGATCCTGTTCCACGTCCGTACCTTCGTCGTAGGCCTTCAGTTCCTTCTCTATGGCCTCTATCTTCTTCTTGCTGACCTTTGTCTTGCGGTTGCGCACGCGGAAGAGCGGTGTCTGCAGGATGAAGACATGGCCCTTCTTGATGAGGTCGGGGAAGAATTGCAGGAAGAAGGTTATCATGAGCAGGCGTATGTGCATGCCGTCCACATCGGCATCGGTGGCAACGATAACCTTGTTGTATCGCAGGCCCTCCAATCCGTCCTCTATGTTCAGGGCTGCCTGCAGGAGGTTGAACTCCTCGTTCTCGTAGCACACCTTCTTCGTCATGCCGAAGCAGTTCAGCGGTTTGCCTCGCAGGGAGAACACCGCCTGGGTGTTCACGTCGCGGCTCTTGGTGATGCTTCCGCTTGCAGAGTCACCCTCGGTGATGAAGATGCAGGACTCCTCCTGTTGCGTGCCGCGCGTGTCGGACAGGTGCACGCGGCAATCGCGCAGTTTGCGGTTGTGCAGGTTGGCCTTCTTGCTCATCTCGCGTGCCTTCTTGGCCACGCCGGCCATTTCCTTGCGTATCTTCTCGCTCTCCTGCACCTTGGCCAGGATGATGTCGGCAATGTCCGTGTTCTTGTGCAGGAAGTTGTCCACCTGCTCCTTCACGAAGTCGCCGATGAACTTGTCTATGCTTATGCCGCCCTCGGGGGCAGTTGTCTGCGAACCCAGTTTCACCTTTGTCTGGCTCTCGAACATGGGTTCCTGTATGTTTATGCTTATGGCGGCAACAAGACCGTTGCGTATGTCGCCGTACTCGTAACTCTTGCCCGAATAGTCCTTTATCACCTCGGCAATGTACTTCTTGAAGGCCGCCTGGTGCGTGCCGCCCAGGGTGGTGTGCTGGCCGTTCACGAAGGAGTAGTATTCCTCGCCGTTCTGCTTGGTGTGCGTGAAGGCTATCTCTATGTCCTCGCCGCGCAGGTGGCAGATGGGGTAGAGCGCCTCGTAATCCATGCGGTCGTTGAGCAGGTCGGAAAGACCGTCGCGCGAGTGTATGCGCCTGCCGTTGAACATGATGGTGAGACCCGTGTTCAGGTAGGTGTAGTTGCGCAGCATTATCTCTATGAACTCGTCGCGGAACTTGTAGTGCTTGAACAGGGTGGGGTCGGGCTCAAAGTAGATGTAGGTGCCGTTCTCGTCCTGGCTGGCCTCGGTGGTGTCGCTCACCAGGATGCCCTTCTCGAAGACGGTCTTCCTGACCTGTCCCTCGCGGTAGGAGTGTGCCTCGAAACGGCTGCTCAGCGCGTTTACCGCCTTCAGGCCCACACCGTTCAGTCCCACGCTCTTCTTGAAGGCCTTGGAGTCGTACTTGCCGCCCGTGTTGAGCATGGACACGGCCTCCACCAGTTTGCCCTGCGGTATGCCACGGCCATAGTCGCGGATGCTGGCACGCAGGTTGTCCTGTATGTCCACCTCTATGCGCTTGCCGGCGTTCATTTTGAACTCGTCGATACTATTGTCTATGACCTCCTTCAGCAGGACATATATGCCGTCCTCGGGCTGCTGGCCGTCGCCCAAACGGCCTATATACATACCGGGACGGGTACGGACGTGCTCCATGTCCGACAAGTGCCGGATGTTTTCCTCGTCGTATATTATGTTTTCTGTCTGCGTGCTTTCCTTGATGTCTTCCATGGTCTTTGGTATGCAGATGTGTTTTTAGATGGACTTCTTCCAGGTGTGCCTTCTCTTGGTCACCTCCGTGTCCAGGGAGCGCCATACGCTCAGCGCCTTGCTGTTTGTCTCCAGTTGCGGGCAGCATTCCGCTATTTTGAAACCCATTTTCTGTGCGGCAACAATCATATCGGCAAAAATAAGACTGATGCACCCCGTGTCCTGATATTCGGGCAATGTGCCTATGAGCAAAAGGTCCAATGTGGTACTGTGTTTCAAATACAAGGCTTTTGCCATATGGAACCATCCAAAGGGCAGCATCTTGGACTTGGCCTTCTGGATAGCCTTGGTGAGACTGGGCATGCATATACCCATAGCCACAGGTTCGCCCTCCTTGTTGTCAATAATAGAAATCAGTCGGGTGTCGAGATAAGGCAGGTACATCTCTGCATACTGCTCTACCTGGCGCTGGGTCATGTCGCTGGTGCCGTAAAGGTTCTGGTATGCCTTGTTGATGATGTCAAAAACCTTCAGGATGTAACCGCTTTCCTTCAGTTCCTTCTTGTTGTTGAACTTATGCACCTTGAAACCATACCGGTCCTCTACCAGTTTGGCCACACGGAAGAACTTCTGCTGGTTGGCGGAATGTTCGCCGTCCATGCTGGGGATATTGATTCTCCTGTCCACCCACACGGCATCCTCCTCAAACCCCAAGGCCTTGAGGTGCTCGTTGTAGTAGGGATAGTTGTACATCGTGTACATAGACCCCATCTGGTCATACCCCTCGAAAAGCATGCCCTCCTGGTCCAGGTCGGTGAAGCCCAGGGGACCTACGATAGTGTCCATGCCACGCTCCTTGCCCCACTGCTCCACGGTGCTGATGAGAGCCTTGCACACCTCCGGGTCGTCAACGAAGTCAATCCATCCGAATCGCACATTCTTGGTACCCCATCTTTGGTTTGCCCTGTTGTTTATAATAGCCACCACACGTCCCACTATCTTGCCGTCTCTAAGGGCAAGGAACCAATCGGCATCACAAAACTCAAAGGCTGCGTTATAATCCTTGTTGAAGGTGTCCAGTGTATCCTCAAGAAAATCGGGTACGGCATAGGGGCAATCCTTATACATTTCATAGTTGAAACGAACAAAATCCTTCAATTCTTTCTTGGTAGTGATGCGTTTGATTTGAAGTTCTGACATAGTGTCCTAATGGGGTTAATGTGCGTATAATCTCCACAAAGATAAGTTTTTTCTTTGAAATACCGCCTCGGCGTGCCGTTTTTGTTGCCAATGCCCTCTTCTTTGCTCAAAAAGGGCGACTTTTCCTTTGTCGCGGGAGCAAAAAGTTATACTTTTGCCCTATGACAACGGCATATTTGGGTTCTATTGACTATTACAGACGCTTGCTTCGCGAAGGTGCTACACTTGATTTATCCGTGGCCTATCGCAAGCAGACTTCCATGAACCGTTGCTATATCGATTCCCCTCACGGAGCACTTGCCCTGACCGTGCCGGTGGTTAATCCGCATGGCCGCATGCCTGTGGGCGAAATCCTCATTTCCGAGCATGGCAACTGGCGCCACCAGCACTGGAATGCCCTGGTGTCCAGTTACAGGCAGACACCGTATTTCGACTATTACGAGGAGGACTTCCATCCCTTTTATCATGAGCACCGCTGGGAGCGCCTTGCCGATTTCAACAACGACCTGCACCATACGGTGATGAGGCTTCTGGAGCCTTATCCCTTGCCCGACGAGGGCAGGCGCATCGGCACCCCCTATTATCAGATGTTTGCCCCGAGGCATGGTTTCATCGAGAACCTGAGCATCGTAGACTTGCTCTTCAATATGGGCCCCGAGTCAGTATACTACCTATGAAAATCTACACCCTGGACGAGCGTTGCCTCCCTGCCATGGAAAAGGTGAGGGAATACTATCTTTCCATACCTGCCTGGCGCAAGGACGTGGAGGAGGGCAAGATGTTCGGGGTGCTGGTGTACGAGGGAGGGTACCTTGCCGCCTTCTCAGGAACCCTTGGGGGCAAGACGTGCCAACCGGGGTTCGTGCCGCCTGTCTTTGACATACAGGAGGGCGAGGGCCGTTATTTCCTTCGGGAGGAGGCAGAGATAAGCGCCATAAACCGCTATTTGGAATCGGGGCAAGCTTCGCCACGAGAGGTGTGCGACCTTCGCCACGAGCGTAAGGAACGTTCCCGTGCCCTTCAGCGCTGGTTGTTCGCCCGTTATTCGGTGAAGAACATCCGTGGCGAGAGTGCCAACCTGCTGGACATCTTCGCTCCTGCCGTGCCTCCTGGAGGGGCAGGGGATTGTTGTGCGCCGAAACTCCTTCAGGAGGCTTTCCGCCGTGGCATACGTCCCTTGGCGATAGCCGAATGGAACTCGGCCGACGACAAGTTCTATCCTCCATGCACGCACCGGTGCCGCCCGATACTTGCCCACATGCTCCGTGGCATGGACGTGGAGGCTGACCCTCGCTTGGGAAACTATATGGATTTGGTGTCGCGTCTGTCCACCGTCTACGAAGACGATGCTTTGGTGGTGGTCAACAAACCCTCGGGTCTTCTCTCCGTACCTGGCAAGGAGTTCCTGCCCTCGGTGGAGAGCATAACGGGATGCCTGTCCGTGCATCGTCTCGACCAGGATACGAGCGGTTTGCTTGTTCTTGCCAAGAGTGCCAAGGTGCAGGCGGAACTCCGTGGCCAGTTTGAAAGGCGCGAGGTGGAGAAACGCTATGAAGCCGTGCTCGAGAGGGAAATGCCCGTTGGTCAGGAGGGTGAAATTCGTTTGCCCCTGCGCCCCGATGTGGACAACCGTCCGCGCCAAATGGTGGATATGGAGCATGGCAAGAGTGCCCTGACAAGATACCGGGTGATGGAAAATGTGGACGGGCATGCACACCTTCGGCTCACTCCCCACACGGGGCGTACACATCAGTTGCGTGTGCACATGGCAGAGGGATTGGGCAACCCCATACAGGGCGACCGGCTCTATGGCAAGCAGAGTGCCAAGCGCCTCATGCTCCATGCCGGGGAACTCTCGTTCACACACCCCGCCACGGGCGAGCGTCTGCGCTTTACCTGTACTCCAGAATGGTGAGGTTCTCGGGGTTGAATATCTCCCTGGCGGCATCCCATACCTGTTCGGCGGTAAGCGCCTGGATGCGGGCAATGAACTGCTCCTTCGTTTGCGTGCGTCCGTAGTGCAGCATGCGCTTGCCCATACCGATGGCAACGCTCTCGAAATTGTCGTACGACAGGGCTATCTGACCTATTATCTGCCTCTTGGCGGCATTCAGCGCCTTCTCCGACAGGGGTGCGTCGCACAGGCGTTGCAACTCCCTCTTCACTATCCTCTTGCACTTCTCGGCATCGTGATGGTCGCAACCGAAATATATTGCCCACACACCCGTGTCGGTATATGTGGTCAGTGTGCTCTCCACGGTGTAGACAAGGCCGCGCTTCTCCCTCAAGGCTAGGTTCAGACGGCTGCTCAATCCCGGTCCTCCCAGGATGTTGTTGGCAAGGAACAGGGCCAGATGCTTCGGATGCGTGCCACCGAAGGCACGTGCACCCATCATGATGTGTGCCTGGTGTGTGTCCTTATGGATGATGTGGCTGCCCGATACAGGACCCACCCCCAACCCCTCCCTGTATGGAGGGGAGTATGATGTACTGCCGATGTGGCCACTTAGTCGGTTGATACTGGCTCTCCCTCCCTGCAGGGAGGGTTGGGGTGGGTCATTCTTCCTTATCTGTTTCATTATCTCCTTTTCTGAGACATTGCCATAGACAAAAAGCACGGCATTGGAGGGGACGTAAAGTCTGCTGGTGTAACTCTGCACATCCTCCGTTTTGTAGGCACGAAGGCGTTCGGCATTGCCCAGGATGCTACGGCCAAGGGGGTGTCCCTGGAAGAGCATGGCTTCGAAGTCGTCATAGATCAGTTCCGATGGCGAGTCGTTGTAACTCTCTATCTCGTCGATGACAACCTCCACCTCCTTGTCCATCTCCTCCTGCGGATACTTGCTATGAAACACCACATCGAAAAGCAGGTCCATGGCACGGCTGAAATGCTCCTTCTGGCAGGTGCAGTAGTACACCGTCTCCTCCTTGCCAGTGAAGGCGTTCAAGTCGCCGCCCACGCTCTCCATATAGGTTATTATCTGTCGCGATGTACGCCTGTCAGTCCCCTTGAAACTCAGGTGCTCGGCAAAGTGTGCCATGCCGCTCTCCCCGTCCTTCTCGTCCCTAGTGCCGGCATCCAGAGCCAAGCCCAGGTACACCGTATTCGTAGGGCTGGGTGCATAAACCACACGCAAACCGTTGTTTAATGTAAGTGAATTCATAGTGCAAAGGTACGATTAAGTGAGCGAAATGTCAAAGAAACGATTAAACGAGAGCAAAAAAAGTTTACTTTTTATGCCGAGTGTGAGTTTCTAAGGCCGTTAGGTCAAATTTATTTGAACATTTCCGAGCGTGAGACCTTCGAGGCGCCGGTCTCAAAGTACGAATAAGCGAGCGAAAAGTATCTATTTGGAAAGTTAGTTACTCTCTATTATAGAACCTCATAGCAATACGCAACTTTAATAGCCATTAAATTAACCCTGGTTACAAAGATAAGGAAAACGAACGAGAACATGAAGTTAACTCCAATATTTTTCACAACGAATGCCAACTTTAAGTACAAAAGAATTGATGGGACACAGATGCCACGGATTTGACAGATTTGCACAGATGAGGTTGTTCGTTTGCCTCGTTTGTCGTTATTATTGTTCGGAAAGGTGGAGCACTATGCCTGTTTACAACCAAGAGGTCGGAAAACGAAAGTAGGAAGAAAACGAAGTTTCCCTCCTACTCGATTGAAATACAAATGCCTATATGCTTATTGGCAAAGAACAACTTTGCCAATTCCTCCCATGTCTAAAGTAAGTGGAATTCCCATTGCTGAAAATAGACGCATCAAGGATGAGATGGTTATGCTCTTGCCATTCTCCAATCTGGATATTTGGGACTTTTGTACACCAACTTTTTCGCCAAGTTGCTCTTGTGTGAGATTCTTGGCTAATCTGGCTTGCTTGATAGCTTCTCCAATATGGTAGGCCTGAAGTTCTTCACTCAGTTCCTGTTCGTATTTGTTTCTCTTCTCGGTTCCCTTCTTGCCGATGTACTTGTCTTCAAGCTCTTCAAGGGTGTATGTTTTCATTGCCATATCCGTATCTATTTAGAATTGAAATACTGCTTCCTTATCTCTTCCGCTTTTGCTATTTCCTTTGTAGGGACTTTCCACACCTTCTTGACGATTCCGTGAGTTGCAACGACCAAGGTATCTTCTTTGGTATCCCCAAATGCAAACAAACGGTATTGGATGCCTTGGTAATGGGTTCTGAATTCCCAGATTTCTGTCCCCTCCAGTTTTTTGAAAAGGTCGTTGCTTATAACTCCTCCTTCTACTTTACGTATGTTGTAGAGTACTTTTTCTCTTGCTTGTTCCGATATACCTTCAAGGAACTCTATTGCATTTTCAAGGAATAATGTCTTAAACCTCCTCATCATTAGACAATGTTTCTCTTCGAATGCAAAGATATATAAAGTTTCTAAATTACGCAACATTTAAGTACAAAATCATTGATGGAACACTGATGAAACGTATTTAACTGATTTGCACAGATGAGGTTGTTCGTTTGCCTCGTTAGGCAATATATTGCTTCAGGATGGAGGTGATATTAGAGATGCGTACTTTTCTATCTTTATTTTGTTTATGTTGCGACAAAAACCGTCGGTAATCATATAGTCATATATTGCTACTACAACGCAAAAACGCAAATAAATACCCATATATTGACCGGTTGGGGACGGTTTTTGCGCACGGATATGCCATTTGTTTGCATTTCTTTCCTCATGTACCTCCGTTATTGTTTGTCTTGGGCATTAAAGTATGAAGAAACCATGGCCTTGTTCATTCTGTCCATACCTAAAATTAGTGATTTCAAGCCGTGCTGGCGTGAATAAACTTGAAGAACTGGCTTTGGATACGGGAGAATGATATTTTTTTCGTATCTTTGTCTTGTGACAAGTATAACGAATGAATGCCTATGACACAGATAACGGTTGCTGACCGCAGGTTCATGCAGATGGCGATAGACCTGAGCGTGGAGAATGTGAAGAACGGGGGCGGACCTTTCGGTGCCGTGATAGTGAAGGATGGCGAGGTGGTGGCAACTGGTGCCAACCGTGTGACGGCCAACAACGATCCTACTGCTCATGCCGAGGTGAGCGCCATACGCGAGGCTTGCCGGAAGATGAGGCACTTCAAGTTGGAAGGGTGCATCTGCTACACTTCGTGCGAGCCATGCCCCATGTGTCTTTCTGCCCTCTACTGGGCAGGGGTTAGCGCCATCTTCTACGGCAATACCAAGGAGGATGCCGACCGCATAGGTTTTGGCGATGACTTCATATACCGGGAGATAGAGAAACCATACGAATACCGTTCCATCCCCATCCATGGCATGATGCGCAACGAGGCCCTGGAGGCTTTCCGCCAATGGGAGTTGAAGGACGATAAGATAGAATACTAAAAAACGGAAATGTGAAAACGGAAAACGGAAAACGGAAAACTATCCCTTGGGGGCAACGTGAGAAAGAAAACGGAACCAGTAGTTAGCGGCGAACCAGTTTTCCGATTTCCGTTTTCACCTTTCAGATTATAAAATGACACTTGCAGAACTTAAGATAGGCCAGACGGCCACAATCCTCAGTGTGGGGGGTGAGGGCGGATTGCGCCAGCACTTCCTGGACATGGGCGTGTTGCCGGGTGTGCCCGTAACTTTGGTGAAGTATGCTCCCATGGGCGACCCTATGGAACTTCGTGTGCATGGCTACGAACTGACTTTGCGACGTGCCGATGCACGCAAGATAGAGGTGAGACGAACGGAAAACGGAAAACGGAAAACGGAAAACTTTGAGGAGAACGGGAAACAACCTTTCACCTTTCCGATTTCCGATTCCCGTTTTCCAGAACCGGAGCATCCCGGTCTTGGCGAGGGTGGACACTATCACCAGCAACAGGAGAAGGCACGACGTGAAACGGAAAACCTGATAAACGGAAAACGGAAAACGGAAAACGGAAAACAGCTCGCTCATTCGTTCGCCGATAACTCGCTTACCTTTGCCTTGGTGGGAAACCAGAATTGTGGCAAGACAACGCTTTTCAACCAACTGACGGGTGCTAACCAGCACGTGGGCAACTTCCCCGGTGTTACCGTTGACCGTAAGGACGGTGCCATAAAGGGTTATCCCAATTCCGTGGTGACGGACCTGCCGGGCATATATTCCCTGTCGCCCTATACGGCGGAGGAGGTGGTGAGCCGCCGTTTCATCCTGGAGGAGCGCCCCTCAGCCATCATCAACATAGTGGACGCAACGTGCATAGAGCGCAACCTGTACCTGACCATGCAGTTGATGGAACTTGGCATCCCCATGGTACTGGCCCTCAACATGATGGACGAGATAAAGAACAACCATGGTTCTGTGCGCATCAACGAGATGGAGGCGCTGCTCGGCATACCAGTCATCCCCATTTCCGCCATGAGAAATGAGGGTGTGGACGAGCTAATACGACATGCCGTGCATGTGGCACGCTATCAGGAGGGCCCCTTGCGCCACGACTATTGTTCGCCCGACGAGAACGGCGGTGCCGTGCACCGTTGCCTGCATGCCATAATGCACTTCATCGAGGACCATGCCCAGAGGGCAGGCCTGCCCATACGCTTTGCGGCATCCAAACTGATAGAGGGCGACCCATTGGTGGTGAAAGCCCTTTCCCTGAGCCAAAACGAGCAGGAAACCGTGGAGCATATCCTTTGCCAGATGGAAGAGGAACGGGGTCTTGACCGCCAGGCGGCCATTGCCACCATGCGCTTCGACTTCATCAACAATATCTGCTCCCGTACCGTGGTGCGCCCCGGCGACACGAGAGAGTACCTGCGGAGCCAGGCCGTGGACAAGGTGCTTACCGGCAAGTGGACGGCCCTGCCATCGTTCATTGCCATAATGGCGGTGGTCTTCTGGCTCACGTTCGACGGTATCGGAGGTTGGCTTCAGGAGCAGATGGAAACGGGGGTGGAGTGGTTTACCGGCATTACGGACACGTTCCTGTCCTCCATAAACATAGCCCCTGCCATACATAGTCTGGTAATAGACGGAATATATGGCGGTGTGGGTACGGTGATAGTCTTCCTGCCTCTCATCCTTCTGCTTTTCTTCTTCCTCTCCATGATGGAGGATAGCGGCTACATGGCACGCATAGCCTTCGTGATGGACCGCCCCTTGCGAAAACTCGGTCTCTCAGGCCGAAGCATAGTGCCCCTGCTGATGGGATTCGGATGCAGCGTGCCCAGCGTGATGAGCAGCCGCACCCTGCCCAGTGTGCGCGACCGCCGTCTTACCATCATGCTCACCCCCTTCATGTCCTGCACGGCCAAGATACCCATCTATGCCTTCTTTGCGGCGGCCTTTTTCCCCGACAATGCCGCCCTGGTGATGGGAAGTCTTTATGTCATGGGTATAGTGGTGGGCATACTGGTGGCCTTGTTGATGAAACACTCAATGTTCCGTGGCGAGGCGGTACCCTTTGTGCTGGAACTGCCCAACTACCGCATGCCCGTGCCCTCCAACGTCATGCGCCTCCTGTGGGACAAGGCCAGCGATTTCCTCCGTCGTGCCTTCACCGTCATCTTCCTTGCCTCCATGGTGATATGGTTCTTGCAGACCTTCACCTTCCACCTGAAGATGGTGGCCCCTGGCATGGAGCACGAAAGCATGCTGGCACAGATGGCCGGAGTCCTGCAACCCGTCTTCTCTCCCCTTGGTTTGGGTGATTGGCGCATCATAACGTCCCTGGCCAGCGGACTCCTGGCCAAGGAGGTGGTGGTAAGTACCCTGTCCACCCTGTTTGCCGGAGTGCCTCTGTCTGAGGTCTTCACAACCGCCACGGCATACGCCATGATGGTCTTCTGTCTGCTCTACACCCCATGCATTGCCGCCATGGCAACGATACGCCGCGAACTGGGCAACACATGGGCATTGATAATCCTTGTTTTCCAATGCGCCATTGCGTGGCTGGTGGCATTCCTTGTAACATTGATACTATGAACGTTCAAAGCATAATCCTGCTCGTCTTCCTCCTCATCGTGGCCGCCTACGCCACATACAACCGCTTCTTCAAGAAAGGCGGCGGCAAGGGCGATTGCGACGGTAATTGTAGCGGAGGATGCGGTGGCTGTTGCGGATAGGGATGTGGAGAAGGTCTACTTCACCAGCACCTTGCAAAGCATGTCCTGATACAGGCGGCTCTCTCCGACGGGAGAGTTGCGGTTTATTATGGCAAAGGCATACCAGCGGCCGTTGCGTCCGTGGGCATAGCCGCAGAGGCTGGAGGCACCGATGCTGGTCAGAGTGCCCGTCTTGCAGAATATGCGGTTCTCGAACAAGGGACCGTTCATGCGGTATATCAGCGAACCGCGCCGTGTGGGATGGCCGGGTGTGGCCAGAGCCTCGTTTATCAGTATGTCCTTTATCTCAGGTTCTGTCCAGGCATAGCGCAGGAGGGCAAGGAGGAAATCGGCACTGACCATGTTTTCGGGTGAAAGGCCGGAACCGTCGTTCAGGGTGAAGTGACTGGTGTCATAGCCAAGGTTCTCGCGCAGGAAGGTCTCGAGTACCCCGCCTCTTCTGCCTGCCCCCGGGGTGTATCTGTCCTTGTAGTGGTGGACATGGTAGTGCAGGGCATCGGCCTTGATGTTGCTGCTGAAGATGAGCATGGGGGCGATGACATCGGTCATGTCCGTGGTCTTGCTCTTCAGCACGCGTGCCGTGGGATATATTTTCAGTCCCTCTTCCACGATGGGGCGTGGCGCGTCTATCCCAGCCTGTCTGAGCAATAGCCTTATCTCCTGTGCTATGCGTGGCGCACCCTTCAGCAGGATGGGCGTACGGTTGTATGGTATGTCCCAGAAACTGGCCGTATGGTGTGCCCTCAGTGTGTCGGCACGCATCAGGTTCAGTATGAAGCGTCCGTCTATCTTGCGTATGCCTGCGCGGCTGATGGCATGGATGTATTCGTCCAGACTCTCCACCATGGGATTGTCGTCGGCCTGGAAGATGATGTCGCCATGCAGGGTGCCATGTGTCAGGGTTCCAGTCATCAGCACCTTTTCCGTGTATTTGTGGCCAGGCCCCAGACGCTTCAATGCCGATATGGCGGTGAGGAGTTTCAGGCTTGAAGCCGGAACCATCAGTTCCTGGTCGTGCCATTGCAGGGCAGGGGTGTTGCTGCTTAGGTCCCACACGCTTACCGCTATGTCTGCCGTGTCCAGTCGGGTGGGGGAGGCGATGAAGCGCAGCAGTTTCTCCGTCATGGCAGAGTCCGCCTCGTGCGTTGTGACCACCTTGCTTGGTTGGTATGCCTTTGCCTGCGTGTCTTCTTCGGATGCCTCTGCCCAATACTCGTGCAAGGCGTTGGCCGGCCACCATATCATCCATGCGCCAAAGGCAAGGACCATGCTCCAGAGCACAACCCTTACCCAGCGTTTAAGTCTGCGTTTCTTCTTTTTAGCCATATTGCGTGCAAAGGTACGGCATTTATTTGGCAATCTACACACTAATTTATAACTTTGGCGTCAAAATGACAAAAACCAAACAAAATATGAAAAGAATTCTATCGCTTTTGCTGACACTTTGCATGGTTGCAGGTGTCAGCGCACAGTCTCTGCCACAGGATGCCGAGACACGCAAGGGCCAGTTGCCCAACGGCCTTACCTATTATGTCCGCAAGAACGTGAAGACACCCGGGCAGGCCAATTTCTACATTGCACAGAAGGTAGGCTCCGTTCAGGAGGAAGAGGAGCAGCGCGGCCTGGCCCACTTCCTGGAGCACATGTGCTTCAACGGTACCAAGCACTATCCCGGCGATGCCCTGTTGCGCTATCTGGAGGGCATCGGCGTGAAGTTCGGCCAGCAGTTGAATGCCTACACTTCCATCGATGAGACCGTATATAATATAAATAATGTACCCACGGCACGCACCTCCACCGTGGACAGTGTCCTGCTGATCCTGCACGACTGGAGTTGCGACCTCACCCTGGATGAGAAGGAGATTGACAAGGAGCGTGGCGTCATCCACGAGGAGTGGCGCCAGCGCAACTCTGCACAGATGCGCATACTGGACCGCCAGTTGCCCACACTGATGTCCAACAGCCGTCCCGGCAACCGCATGCCCATCGGTCTGATGTCCGTGGTGGACAACTTCCCCTACCAGGTTCTGCGCGACTATTACCACAAGTGGTACCGCCCCGACCTGCAGGCCATCATCGTGGTGGGCGACATCGACGTGGACCGCACCGAGGCAAAGATAAAGGAGATGTTCTCTCCCATCGCCATGCCCGAGAATCCTGCCGAACGCATCTACTACGGCGTGGACGACAACGATCAGCCCATCGTGGTTACCGACCACGACCCCGAGCAGTCCATGACCATCGTGTCCCTGATGCAGAAGCACCAGCCCCTGTGGCCCGACGACCAGAAGAACACCGCAGAGTACCTGCGTCACAAGGCCGTCAAGTCCATGGTTACGGGCATGTTCGCCTCTCGCATGCAGGACATCCTTCAAAAACCCGAGACTCCGTACCTGATGGCTTCCTTCAACGAGGGCATGTTCCTCCTGTCCAAGGTGGCAAAGTGCACCGAGTCCTACATCGTACCCAAGGAGGGACAGATATACCCGGCCATCACATCTGCCGTGAAGGAGATGTGCACCATTCTGGACCATGGTTTCCTGCAGAGCGAACTGGACCGCCGCCGTGCCTCCTTCCTCTCTTCCATAGACCTCCAGTACCAGAACCGCAACAAGCGCGAGAACTCTGCATTCATACAGGATTGCCTGGACAACTTCCTTGAGAACGAACCCCTTGTTTCCATCGAGGACGAGGTGAATGCCTACAAGCAGATTCTGCCCACCATCACACTGGATGAGGTGAACGCCCTGTATGCCAAGATGTTTACCCGCGACCTGAAGAACCTCGTTGTCCTGGTCATGAACCCCGAGAAGGAAGGCTACACCCAGCTCACGGCCGACAGCCTCCTCATTGCCGTAAAGGCAGGTATGGACGCCAAGACCACAGCCTTTGTGGACGAGACCGCCAGCGGTGCCTTGGTCAAGGATCTGCCCGCTCCCGGCACTATCGTGAAGAGCAAGGCCGGACGCTATGGCAGCAAGGAACTGACCCTGTCCAACGGTGTCCGCGTGATAATGCTTCCCACCACCCACAACGATAACGAGATTCTCATGCAGGCATACAGCCCCGGCGGTACCAACCGCTATGGTGCCGAGGACTACATCACCCTGGAGGTTGCCGAAGAACTCTGCTCCGTTTCCAAGTTGGGAGGCTACAAGCAGACCGACATCCGCAAGATGCTTGCCGGCAAGCAGGCACAGGCTAACGGCAGCATGGGTTCGCAGAACGAGTACATCTCCGGCGGTTCTTCGCGTCAGGACCTGGAGACCATGATGCAGTTGGTGTACCTGCAGTTCCAGCCCCTCCAGCCCGACATGGATGCCGCACAGAACATGATGACCCAGTACTACACCATGCTTCAGGGCAAGGAAAACAATCCTCTTTCATGGTATGCAGACAGCGTTTCGTCTACTCTCTATGGCAAGAACCCACGCAACATCGTCATGAAGAAGGAACTTCTGCCTGCCATCAACTACCAGCGTGCCCTGGAGATTTGGGCCGACCGCTTTGCCGATGCTTCCGACTTCACATTCTTCTTCGTGGGAACCTTCAACGAGGACACCCTGTCCAAGTACTGCTGCCAGTATCTGGCCACCCTGCCCACCGTGAAGCGCAACGACAAGCCCGTCTATACCGACCTTGTCATCCGCAAGGGCAACATCCAGAACATCTACAAGGCAAAGATGGAACAGCCCCAGGCAATGGCCTCTCTGGTCATGCACACTCCTGCCAAGAAGAAGAACATCAAGGACGAAATCGTCATGAGCATACTGGGTCAGGCCATGCAGATGAACTACACCAAGACTATCCGCGAGGACCTTGGCGCCTCCTATGGCGTGGGTGCAAGTGGAAAACACTATGACGGCAACGACGGCAAGTGGAACTACATGTTCTCCGTTCAGGGCAACGTGAAGCCCGAGATGTACGACACCTGTCTGACCGTCATGCGCGAGGAACTCCGCAAGGTTGCCGCACAGGGTATCCCTGCCGAGTACATGCAGCGCGTGAAGGAATACATGCGCAAGACCTATCAGGAGCGCCAGAACAAGAACGGCGCATGGCTCTCATACCTGCAGAGTTACTACCGCTACGGCATAGACGTACAGAAGGACTACCTCCCCACCCTGGAGAAGGTTAGCCAGAAGGACATCATGCGTGCTGCCAAGGCACTGGTGAACAGCAAGAACGAGGTTACCGTGGTAATACTTCCCGAAGAGAAATAATATAACTTACACCTTATATAATAATATAAATGGAATACAACAATTATTACGACAAAGGCCAGGCACTGGCTCAGAGCAGTGTCTTCGCCGTACTTATGCGCAATGTTTATACGTGGATGGCTTGTGGCTTGGCCATGACCGCCCTTACCGCCATGATAGTGGGACGCAACGAGAACTGGGTATATACCATTGCCACCAGTGGCATGTATTGGGGATTGCTCATTGCCGAGGTGGTGCTGGTGCTGTTCCTGTCTGCCCGTATCCACAAGATGTCCTTTGCCACGGCAGGACTGATGTTTGCCGCCTATGCAATACTGAACGGCGTTACCATGTCCTTCATAATGCTTGTCTATACGGCAGAGAGCATAGCCCAGGCATTCTTCGTTACGGCCGGCACCTTCGGCGGCATGTCGCTGGTGGGTTATTTCACCAAGAAAGACCTGTCGGTCATGGGACGTACCCTGATGATGGCGCTCATTGGCCTTATCATTGCCACCGCGGTAAACATCTTTTGGCAGAACAGCATATTGGCATCCATACTGAACTATGCCGGTGTCATCATCTTCGTCGGCCTTACTGCCTACGACACACAGAAGATAAAGGTAATGTTCCAGCAAGTCCAGCACGCAGGTATCAACGACGAGACCAACAAGCTGGCCCTTATGGGCAGTCTGACGCTGTACCTGGACTTCATCAACCTCTTCCTCTACATCCTGCGCCTCTTCGGCGACAGAAAGTAGGTGCCCTTTAGAATAAAAACCAAGCAGGGGGATATGCTCGTCAGGCATATCCCCCTGTCTTATAGGACAGATTCTTCTAAAACTTGGCGTACTGCGGATTGCTGTCCTCCTTGATGGCAATGCACTCCATCTCAATAAGCCATGTGGGGCGGCAAACTGGAGCCAGGGTGATGACCGTAGGAATCTCAGGGAAGCGCTCCTTGAACATGTCGCGTACAAGCGCATAGTCGGCTGTGTCGCGCAGGTAGACGATAATCTGTGCGCAGTGTT
Source organism: Bacteroidaceae bacterium (assembly GCA_017503065.1). The sequence goes on from JAFVTT010000030.1 coordinate 21,134, forward strand.
CCATGGTCATGCCGGCCTCTTCCAGCAGTTTCTCCACGTTCTCCCACATGCGCAGGGTCTGCTTGCGGATGTCCCCCACATGCACCACCTCGCCCTGGTTGTCTATGCTTGCCGTGCCGGAAATGTAGGCATGGTCGCGGTCGCCGTACTGCATCAGTGTGCCGCGCTCGAAGGTGACTCCGTAGTCGCTGGTACGGTTCAGGTGGGTGGGGGCATAGAGATAGCGCTGCTGCTCGGATTGGAAACCGGTCAGTGCGTATGCTCCCAACTGCACGAGGGCCTTGGGGTCAGAAGGGTTGCCGCCGATGCCAGTGGAGGAGATATAGTGTGTGTCTGCCGTCAGACCTATGTAGTTGAAATAGTTGCGTCGTGCCACCACAAGTCCGTGGTATTGTGTGTCCACGTCGCGCACGAAGAACCATGTGCGTATGCAGTTGTCGGCAATGGAGGCCTGGTGCGATGCAAGCGCCTGTTCGTATTGTCCCAGCAGGGTCTGTGTCTGCTGGTGGCTGTCGCCCTGGTTGTCCATCAGTCCCATGGTCCAGATGTGGCGGTAGCCGTTGTGGCTCACCACCGTGGAACCGGCCTGGTCGGCAAGGTATTCCATCTCCATGCCCTGCTGCATGTATATCCACAGGGCCACCTTGCTTCCGTCCAGAGGAGGCTGCTGTATGTAACTTATGGTGCAATGGGAACCGTCCTTCTGCATGAGGGGTTGCTGGTTGGTGCTGTCGGACAGGAAGTAGCGCTTGAACACGGTTTGCGCCCCTTCCAGTTCGGGCATTTCCATCATTCTTTTCTCGGCCAGGCGTATGCGGTTATATTGTTCCTGGAACATTTCTCCCCGTGGTTCCACATGCAGGATGGCATGCCACTCCTTGGTGCCGCTACCTGTGGAAAAGGATGAGATTTCAATCTCTACGCCCAGTTCCCTGATACTTGTTTGTAGGTATTTCATGTCGCAAAGGTACAAAAAAATGAATAACGAAGCATGTGCGGTGCGGAATTATTTATAACTTTGCGCAAGAAATACACAAACATAGTTACCGGCCAGCCGTGCCTTTGATATAATACAGTTATGACCGACAAGTACAGAGCATCCGACCCCATGAGTGAACTGATAAGCGACGACTACCGCATGTTGCAGGTGATCAGCCGTTTCGGACTGGCATTCGGCTTTGGCGATGCCAGCATACAGACCGTGTGCAGGGAGTGTGGTGTGGATGTGCCCACGTTCCTGGCAGTCGTGAACTTCATCAGGGGTGGCGACCACGTGAAGGTCAGCGAACTGGTGGACGATGTGGACGTAAACGCCCTGATGGAGTACCTGAAGAAGTCGCACTCCTATTTCGTAGACTTCCGCCTGCCGGCCATAAAGCGCAAGTTGTTGGAGGCCATAGGGGTGTCCAGCAACCAGATTGCCGTGCTGATACTTAAATTCTATGACGAGTATGCCGCCGAGGTGTCGCGCCACATGGACTATGAAAACCACCACGTGCATCCCTATGTGGAGCAGTTGCTGGCAGGACGCCTGCCCGACTCGGAGCATGGCTTCCATATCCTCAGCCACCGCCATCAGGACAACCATAGCAGTATCGAGAAGAGTTCGTCGGAACTGAAGAACATCCTCATCAAGTACTATCCTGCCAAGAGCAATGTGCAGTTGCTCAACGAGGTGCTCATGGACATCTACATGATGGAGGAGGACATGCTCAGCCATTGCCGTCTGGAGGACCACCTCTTTGCCGAGTGCGTGCACCGTCTGGAGGACGAGGTGCGCCTGCGTGGGACCCAGCAGGCCGAGGAAGAGGCGGTTGCCACTCCCCGTGCAGAATCTGCCGACAGCCTTTCCGACCGTGAGAAGGAAGTCATCGTGGAGGTGGTGAAGGGCCTTTCCAACAAGGAGATTGCCGAGAACATGTTCATCTCCGTGAATACCGTCATGACGCACCGTCGCAACATATCCAAGAAACTGAACATCCACTCTCCTGCCGGCCTGACCATATATGCCATAGTGAATGGTCTGGTCAAGTTGGACGAGATAGAGTTGTAATGCAGGGACATAGTTGCCCAAGTTGTAATTATTTAGGGCGGCATGCATTTTTTGCCTAAAATATTTTGCCGTTTACTTGGAATGTTGTACTTTTACACCCTGAAAACCATGTAAAATAACGTAATTCACGATCTGTGATGCAGTACACACAAACCAAATCCGTCTTGCCGATGCCAGAGACTTGTTCCTATGGCAAGAGGGTTTTGTGTGCTGATATACAGTCTGTTACCCCCCCCCCCCATTCCGTTTCCTTATAGGTCTTGTAGCATTCCCTACAAACCAAATTCTTAGGTGTACTGAAGTTCAGTATGCCTATAGTTCCGTTGCCTCATGCGGATAGGTATGGGATACTGCTGTTTGTAATCAACAATCAACAATCAATAATTATTAACCAAAACAAACTATCTTATGAAAAAACTATTACTTTCATTAGTTGCCCTGCTGACTACAGTGGGAGCGTGGGCACAATTAGCTGATGGTGTGTATACCATCAAAAATGTAATCAATAATCGCGGCACCCTTGTTGCCGTAGATGGGCAAACAAATGTAGGTGCTGCTGACATTACTTTAAGTGGGTATGAATCCAAAAGCGAAACAGCAATGACTGATGGTGAAAAATGGTATGTCAGCACTGTAGAGGGTTATGTGTTTTTGTACAATGTTGCAAATGGTAAGTTCCTTAACTCTAAACAGGCAGAGGTAGACCCCGTGCAATTCACAGATAATCCTGTAGTGGGCTTTTCCTTAACAGCAAATGGAGACTACTATGTTATTTCAAATGGCAGTTATAAGGTTAGTTGCTGTCCTGGTTATAATAAAGGTCAAACCGTAAGATGGCTGTCAGGTGCTGAGGCCGCTTCTCAGCATCTTACCTTTGCACTCGTAGAAAACGGCCTTTCCACTTTTGCTACTCAGGTTGAAGCCGCAAACGCGGCTATCACAGAACATCTGTCTGCATCGTTTTCATTCAACTATATTAGCGGAGCAGATGCTACCAACACTTGGTCTGAGGCATCCGTTTATCCTGCTGGTTTGAGCAATGATGTTGCTTGTGCTGGCGGAAAAGGTAACAGTGCACAACACATTGGCGCAAGTGGCCACACTGTACACAAGGCAACTACAGCAGTTGCCGCAGTGGGTGGTCAGTTGACTGTAACAATCCAGTACAATTCTGAGCTTGGCAATCATTCTCATGCAATTTCCATACTTGGTGTGGATGCCGTAAATGGTAATGGCGAAGTTGTGGCTTCGGACTATCACTACGGATTCTCTGGAACCGACTCATACAGCAATACCTATACATTGGATAATCTTGCTGCTGGTAACTATATCTTGCGTTATTATGTATGCGACAAGAGCGGTGACCATGATTTGAACAATACCAGCGGTACCATCACCGTAAGCGGTGCTAAGGAGATTGCAGTGGTCGCTGAAGTTGAAAACATGTTGACTTCTCTCAAGAGCAATATAGAAACCTATGTTATTCCTTTCAAGGGTGACGGGCTTGGTTATTATAGTACGAGCGAAGTTGCTGCCATTGAGACCAAAATGGGTGCTGAGGTTGGTGAGACAGTTGCAGCCCAAACTGCAGCCTTCGTGGCATTGGATGACGCAGTAGATGCTTTGTCTCCTCTGGTACCTGACGGCACATTTATCCGTATCAAGAACAATGGAGATACAGGTTATCTGGTTTCTGGTACAGGCACTGGCTTAACACAGTTTGAGGCTGTGGCTACAGCAGCTACAACGGCAAATAGCGTATTCTACTACACAAACGGCAAGTTATTGTCATTCAAAAATGGTATGTATATCGCAACAAATGGAAGCAAGTTGACTTATACCAACACAGTAGGTGAAGCTGCTGGAACTACTATCAACTTTGAGGTTTCTCAAGTGGCAGGCAAGGTTCAGATGTCGTTCATGAATGGTAACAATGTTCGTTACTTCTATTCTAATGGAACAGGGGACAGTAACGCTGGCGACATTAAAGTAAAATTTACTACAACCTATCCTGACTACCGCTTCACTATTGAAGAAGTTGAAACTCTCCCCGTTACCATTGGCGAGAGCGGTTATGCTACCTTCTACTCTCCCGTTGCTGTTACTCTGCCCGCTGGTCTGGAAGCATATTGTGTATCAAGCACAACATCTACATCTGCTTCCATGACAAAGATTGAAAGCGGTGTGGTTCCTGCCGAGACTGCCGTAATCCTTAATGGTGCCGCTGGTGCCTATAATCTGACAATCGGTGGCACAGCATCAGCGATAGGCACTAATGTTCTTGAGGGCACTGTTGCATCAGCTTATATTACCGAGGATGCCTATGTATTGTCAGCACCTGCTGGTGAGGCCGGCTTCTATAAGGCAACAAAGAATCAGAGCGAAAATACTGCTTTCCTGAACAACGGTTTCAAGGCTTATCTGCCTGCTGCTGGCGGTGAGGCTCGCTTCCTGAGTTTCGACTTCGGCACCGAGACTGCTATTGAGAGCATTGAAGGTGAAAACGGAAATGTGAAGGCTGAGATCTACGACCTGGCTGGCCGTCGCGTTCAGAACGCACAGAAGGGTCTGTATATCGTGAACGGCAAGAAGGTAGTCAAGTAATAAAAGAATACAGTTTTAGTTTTAGTTTATAGTGGGGGTCTTCGGACTCCTTGTCCACCCCCTGCTCCTTTGCCGTGAGGTACAGGACAGGGAGGATGGCAGAAATAAAGTGAAACCATAAGAAACAAATACAGATTATGAAAAAGACATATATCACTCCCTCTGTGGAGACAATAAAGGTAAGTGCCGTGAACATGCTGGCAGCAAGTTTGGGCATCAATAATGAGACAGTTGACACTTCAGCCGCTGATGTCCAGCTCGGCCGTGAGGACAACGGTCCTGCTGCTCCCGGCATTTGGGACAGCGAATGGTAATATATCAAGCCGCCGGGGTTCGAACCTCGGCGGCTTTGTTTCATGTTTCATGTTTCATGTTTCATGTGCATTGCATGATAAAGGGAAAACGGAAAACAGAAAGAAACAGATGAAAGGTGGTCTTCTTTGGATACCTATGCAGAATTATTAGTTCTTGGTGAACCGTTTTGTTTTCAAATGTTTTGCTGTAAGCGATAAATGTTATACCTTTGCGCCTCAATTGGGGATAGTGTCGTCCAATACCATTGTATTTCACTGGAAATAGCTTAATAATAATATATAAAAGGTAAAAAGGTTATGAAAAAGAATTATGTTTATCCCACTGTAGAGTTGGTGAAGTTGGATGCAGTAAATATGTTGGCGGCAAGTTGCAGAGTAAATCTCGGCAGCAATGGTGCAGATGCCTCTGATGATGATTTGCAGATGGACGGTGGCAGCAGTAGCGCTTCTTCCAATCTGTGGGATAGTGAGTGGTGATTTTTGTCCTCACGACGACGCACTCGAATCATTACTGTTCGTTCGCCGAACGATTACCGATGGTGAAGTTTACCGTCACTGATGATAAAAACGGGCCATCGTGGGGAGTGTAACGAACCAAAACGAAAGCGGTCCCATCTGCTCTTGACAGCAGATGGGACCGCTTCGATTTTTATACGTAATGCCTTTTTATTTCTTGGCCAGCACCTTTTCCATGAAGTAGGGCAACTGTACGCGCCACCAGCACCAGTCGTGGTCCACGTCGAAGCCCCAGTAGTCCATGTTGGCGGGGATGCCGCGCTGGCAAAGTACTGTGTCCAGTGCACGTGTGCTTTCCAGCAGTTCGTCCTCCCACTTGCCCTGGCCCACGCAGATGTAGATGTTGCGCTTCTTGTAGAGGTCCATCCAGGGGTGGTCGGCAGGCATTTCGCGCAGGAAGTCGATGGGCGAGTTCATGAACGTGAGTTCGTCGCTGTACATGGGGAAACCGTAGCCGGCAGTGTACAGGCCGCTCAATGCTATGACGGAATCGAAGATGTCCGGACGGCGGAAGAAGAAGTTGCCGGCATGGAAAGCACCCATGGAACAACCCGTTACGATGAAGGTCTCGGTCTTGCGCTTGCGCACCTCGGGGATGAGTTCCTCGGTAATGTAGTGATACCAGCGCTCGTGCTGCTCTATGCGCCAACGGTTGTCGGCAGAGCGGTTGCTCCATGTCTCGCCGTCTATGCCGTCCACGCAGATGGCACGTATCTCGCCCTTTTCTATCCAGGGTGCGAGGACGTCTATCATGCCGAAGTTCTCGAAGTCGAAGTAGCGTCCGTCCTGCGATGGGAAGATGAGGACGGGGCGTCCCTTCTTGCCGTATGTCTTGTACTCCATCTCGCGCTGGAGATGATTGCTGAAATGTTTGTTGTATTGTCCTTCCATTATATATATTTATAAGTTTTAGGCAGGCCCGGGGAAGTGGAGCCTGCCTATGTGTATTGTCCTGTCGTTACTTTCTGTTGCAAACGTCGTAAAGGAACTCGTCGCGCTCCCATTCCGTGCGGAAGCGTGCAATGTAGGCATAGTCGCCCATGGCAGGTGCCAGAGCCTTGTCGATGTTCGGGGTCATCTTCATGGCGTATGCATACTTGTCCAGTATCTGTGCGTCGTTCAGGTGATATTCCACACCTGAGCGGCGGCCGGCATAGACGCAGAAGTAGTCGTCGTTGGTGTCGGGCTGCTTGCGCTGGTCAAATGCCACCATGTCTGCCCAGATCTGATATACGTCCACGTTGTGTGCATAGTTGATCATGTCGGGGGTGTAGCCGCCGCCGGGGCGCATGTTCACCTCCAGGGCCACGAAGTCGCCCTCGTTGCCGAGACCGCGGTGGGCGCGTCCCAACTGGAAGAACTCCAGGTGCACGAAACGGCTCTTCACGCCGAATGCCTTGATGGTCTGGCGGCCCCAGAAGCGCAGGTTCTCGTTGATGTGCTGCTGGACGTAGTAGGTACTGTCGAGGTTGTAGTTTACGATGTCCGAAATGGACGGGGGGCATACGCACATGCTCTCGAACATTGGTTCGCCCTTGGAGTTGATGATGGCATCGTAGGTGCAGATGTTGCCGGTAACGAACTCCTCGATGACATACTCGTGGATGTGCGGAGTGTTGTTGAGGAACTCGCGCAATGCCCATTCGCTCTCAATTTTGTGCGTACCGCCGGAACCCACGCCTACATCAGGCTTGGCAAAGAGGGGGTAGCCTGCTTCGTAGGCAAACTTCAGTATGTTGTCCAGGCTGTCGCTTGCCTTTATCTGGCGTGCGGTACGTATGCCGCCGGCGGCATAGTACTTCTTCATCTCGGACTTCTCCTTGATGCTGTCTATCTTGTCCGTCTTGATGCCGGTATTCACGTTGAAGTCGGTGCGCAGGCGTGCATCCTGCTCCAGCCAGTACTCGTTGTTGCTCTCTATCCAGTCTATGCGTCCGTACTTGGCGGCAAAGTGTGCCACGGCACGATACACCTGGTCATAGTCTTCCATGTTGTTGACACGGTAATACTCGGTAAGACTGTCCCTGAGACGGTTGTCCAGGTTGTCGTACGGAGCATCGCCAATACCAAATACAGTTACACCATTCCTCTTCAGTGCTGCACAGAAGTTCCAGTAGTTTTCCGGAAAGTTGGGGGAAATGAAAATGAAGTTCATAATAGGTATGTTATTTGGTGGATACTATTGTTTGCGGTATTCAAGGTGCAAGCGCACCCTGACAGTATTTCTGTGTTTTTAGGTCCCAGCAGTGCAAAAATAATGTTTTTATTTGAAAAATCCAAATAAATGCAATATCTTTGCCAAATATATGTTCACTCTGTTTCTCACCAGCAGTCCATGCGGACGCGATGGAGCCATATTTGAAAAGAACGGGTTCCGCGAGGAACTTCTCCGCCAGTTGAGTGGAGAGGTGCGTGGCCTGTATGTCACTTCCTCGCCCGATGATTTCGGGGGGAGCGAGAGCGCCTCGGAGGGAATGCGTACTGCACTCCAGGCCTGCGGTGTCAAGATTGTGAGTTGGACCCTGTTGGACAGAAGGAACATAACACGTGCGCATCGTCTTGTGCGGGAATCTAACCTTGTTATTCTCGGAGGCGGCCATGTTCCCACCCAGCACAGGTTTTTCCAGGAGATGTTCCTGCGCGAAGCCCTGCTTGTCTACGAGGGCGTACTGCTCACCATCAGTGCCGGCAGCATGAACTGTGCGGACGAGGTGTATTCAATCCCCGAACTGCCCGGCGAAGTGCGCGACCCCAAATACAAGCGCTTTTTCCGCGGCATGGGCCTGACGAGCATACAGATTCTGCCCCACTATTACGAGTGGAAGGACTTTGTGCTGGACGGCATGAAGATATACAACGAGGTGGCGGCAAAAGACAGCATGGGCAAGCGTTTCTACGTTTTCCCCGACGGTACCTACCTTTACGGCATGTTCGGCTATGAGGAGGTCCGCGGCGAGGCTTTCCTGATGGAAAACGGCATTTTCCGCAAGATATGCGAAGACGGGCAGAAGGTGCTGCTGCCCATAATCTGATTGGGGGCATTATAGTCTTTGGTGGATATTCTAGGCTTTCTAGTCTTTCTAGATATTCTAGTCTGTCTAGTCTGTCTAGTTCATCTAGGCAATCTAGTCTTTGCTATCTGAAAAACTTTCCCACCACTGGCAGGTTGCGCAGGGGCAGGTCGTGATAGATGATGTGCCCCACGAAAGCAAGTATCAGCACGGTGTTGATGGCCATGCGGAGGAGGGCAGGCCATTCCTGCGGCAACGCCTGCATTGCAGCGAAGAAAAGGCAGGTGATGGCCACGTAGACGGCCATGCTCTTCAGGGGGTAGTTGATGGGGTTCTTCTTCTGGCCGACAATGTAACTGAGAACCATGGCCGTGCCATACCCGGCAAAGCCGCCCCAGGCGCACGCCATGTAACTATAATAGGGGATGAAGATGATGTTCACGGCAAACAGTACCGCACATCCCGCCAGAGAGAACCATGCTCCGTAGATGGTCTTGTCTATGAGTTTGTACCAGAAGGAGAGGTTGAAGTATATGCCCATCATTATTTCGGCGGCCATCACTATGGGGATGACGCGCAATCCCTCCCAGTAGTCGCTGCCCACCATGTATTTGAGCAGGGGCAGATATGCCACCACGCACAGGAAAGCCAGCAGGGTGAAGATAAGGAAATACTTCATGCCTATGGCGTAGGTCTCGTTCTTGTCCTTGTTCTTGCTTTGCGCGAAGACAAAGGGTTCGTAGGCATAGCGGAAGGCCTGCGTTATCATGGCCATGATCATTGCCACCTTCACACAGGCGCCGTATATGCCCAGTTCCACCACACCCTGTGCGGTGTCGGGATAGATGAGGGGAAATATCATCTTGTCCGCAGCCTGGTTGAGTATGCCGGCAATGCCAAGTATCAGCACGGGCCACGAGTAGGACAGCATGCGCCCGAGCAGACGGAAGTCCACCTTCCACTTTATCCTTGCCATTTCGGGCAGGAAGAAGAAGGTGATGATGCCTGTGCATGCCAGGTTTAGTGTGAAGACATAGAGGACGTCGGTCTTGCCCAGCCAGACGAAGTAAAGGAGGTTAAGGCCGATGTTGAGTGCAATGAACAGGAGTTTGAGTGATGCGAACTTTATGGCCTTTTTCTGGTATCTGAGGTAGCAGAACGGCAGGGCCTGTATAGCATCCAGGGCAACTACGGAAGCCATTACCATTATATATTCGGGGTGTTCGGTGTATCCCATCAGTCTGCTTATCGGTGTGATAAAGCCCAGGATGCCGGCCAGGAATATCAAGGCAAGTCCTGCCACCACGGCAAACGATGTGGAGAAGACGGTATCGGGGTCTTCATCCTCCTTGTTGGCGAAGCGGAAGAAGGTCGTCTCCATGCCGAAGGTGAGGAAGACGAGCAACAGGGCCACGTAGGCATAGAGATTGGTCACTATGCCGTATCCGCCGTTTGCAGCACTGATGACGTGCGTGTACAGGGGAACGAGCAGATAGTTCAAGAATCTGCCCACTATGCTCGACAGACCATAGATGGCCGTGTCCTTGGCAAGGGATTTCAAGTTCGCCATATGTTATTGTTTATAGTTGAGGACCCCCTCAATCCCTCTATAGGGGGGGAGGACAGGATAGGGGGAGGGTAAACAAGTTTGACTCTGCCCTCGATTACTTACAGATTTCCGTTTTCCGTTTTCACTTTTCCGTTAGAAAAGTCCGTACAGTCTCTGGTCTATTTCTTCCGTCACCATTCGGAAGTCCTCGGGACTGTCTCCGAACTTGCAGGTGTCTCCATCAATGATCAGTACCTGTCCGGGATACTTCTTTATCCACTCCTCGTAGCGGTCGTTCAGGCCCTTCAGGTAGTCGATGCGAATGCTCTGCTCGTATTCGCGTCCGCGCTTGCTGATTTGTGCTATGAGGTTGGGGATGGTGCTGCGTATGTAGATCATCAGGTCGGGCAGTCCCACGAGAGACATCATCAGGTCAAAGAGGTCGGTGTAGTTGTTGAAGTCGCGGTCGGACATGTATCCCTGGTCGTGCAGGTTGGGGGCGAAGATGCGCGCATCCTCAAAGATGGTGCGGTCCTGTATGATGGTGCGGTCCGTAGCCTTGCTTATCTCCACCACGTCCTTGAAGCGCTTGTTCAGGAAGTAGATCTGCAGGTTGAAACTCCAGCGCGACATGTCCTTGTAGAAGTCCTCCAGATAAGGGTTCACGTCCACCGGTTCGAAGCGTGGTTCCCAACCGTATCTCTTGGCCAGCATCTTGGTCAGTGTGGTCTTGCCACATCCTATGTTTCCTGCTATTGCTATATGCATAATCGGTATTGTTTGTTGGTTTATATTCCGGGCTCTTCGGGGAAGAGGCTGTAGAAGATTCTGTCTATCTTGTCGGTTATTGACTTGAAGTCATCGCGGTTGTTCAGGAAGTCCATATTGTCCACCTCTATGGTCAGCACCCTGCCTTCGTACTTGTTGTTGATGAAGTCCTCGTAGCGGTTGTTCAGGTTCTGCAGGTATTCTATGGGTATGCTCTGTTCATATCCTCGTCCGCGCTTCTGTATGTTTGCCACCAGATGAGGTATGGAGGCGCGCAGGTAAATCATCAGGTCCGGGGTGCGTGCCACGCTGGTCATCTGCTGGAACAGTTCCATGTAGGTGTTGTAGTCGCGCTGCTCCATGTTGCCCATTGCCTGGTTGTTGGCGGCAAAGACATGCACACCCTCGAAGATGCTTCGGTCCTGAATGATGTCCTTGTCGGTCTGTGATATGGCCAGAAGGTCGCGGAAGCGCTCCTTCAGGAAGAAAGTTTCCAGGCAGAAACTCCACCGGTGTATGTCTTTGTAATAGTCCTCCATGTAGGGGTTTGTGGCCACTGCCTCGTACTTTGGCTCCCAACCATAGTGCCTGGCCAGAAGTTCGGTCAGTGTGGTCTTTCCTGCTCCTATGTTTCCTGCTACTGCTATGAACACTGTATGTGATGTATTACTTATTATAATATGTATATGTCCTATGGTCTATCCGAAGAAGGCGTATGCAATGAATATTGCCGCCACCACTCCGATGAGGTCCGTGATGAGGCCTGCCGATACGGCATGGCGTGTGTGGCGTATGCCCACGCTGCCGAAATAGACGGCCAGTATGTAGAATGTGGTGTCGGTGGCACCCTGGAATATGCAACTCAGGCGTCCTACGAAACTGTCTGCTCCGTAGGTGCTCATGGCATCCACCATCATGCCTCTGGCACCCGAACCGCTCAGGGGTTTCATTATTGCCGTGGGCAGGGCAGGTACAAAGTCGGCATTTATCCCCATGCTTTGTACTGCCCATTCCGTACCGGAGATAATCACGTCCATCGCTCCCGAGGCACGGAACACCCCTATGGCCACAAGGATGGCCACAAGATAGGGGATAATGCGCACTGCCGTTTCAAATCCGCCCTTGGCCCCCTCCACGAAGGCTTCATAGACATTCACCTTGCGCCTTAATCCTGCTATGATAAAACCTATGATAATGGTGAACAGGACCACATTGGCTATGGTGGTGCTCCACAGGTTCATCGTGTCCCTGTCTACCTGAGTGCCCAGCCAAACCACACCGCTGATGAGCAGGCATATTCCAAGCATAGTGCCCAGGATGGCACGGTTCATCAGGTTTATCTTCTGGTAGAGGCTCGTCACTATGATGCCTCCCAGTGTGGCAATGGTGGTGGCCAACAGTATGGGAATGAAGATGTCGGTGGGTTGTGCCGCACCCATCTGTGCCCGGTACACGAGTATGCTTACTGGTATGAGCGTGAGGCCCGAAGTGTTAAGCACCAGGAACATTATCATGGGATTGGAGGCCGTAGCGTTCAGTTTTTCCGCCTCCTCGCGGGAAAGACCCTGTTCAGCCATCCTCTTCTCTGTCTGTAGCCTGTTGTGCTCCTGCATGGATTCCATGGCCTTCAGTCCCAACGGTGTGGCGGCATTGTCCAGCCCCAGCATGTTGGCGCTGATGTTCATGAACATGTGGCCGTAGGCAGGATGCCCCTTGGGAAGGTCGGGGAAGAGGCGGCAGAACAGAGGTGAGAGTATGCGGCTCAGTGCGCTGACCAGTCCGCCCTTCTCGCCTATCTGCATGATGCCCATCCACAGGGACAATACTCCGGTAAGGCCCAGAGAAATCTCGAAGGCTGTCTTTGCCGAAGAAAAGGTGCTGTCCATTATGGCCGGGAACACCGAGGTGTCGCCCATGAACACCAGACGCACCAGTGCTATGAGGAATGCTATGAGGAAGAATCCTATCCAGATGTAGTTCAGTACCATGTTGAAATGGAAAAGTGAAAACGGAAAACGGAAAACGGGAAACTCTGATTACTCCGATTACTCCAAGTTTATTCAGAAGTCAAAGAGACTTTGTTGGCCGTTGGCGGCAAGGGGTGTGCGCCCCAGGTGCTGGTAGGCCAGTTCTGTAACCTCGCGCCCTCGTGGCGTGCGTTTTATGAAGCCCTCCTTTATGAGGAAAGGTTCGTACACTTCCTCCACCGTGCCTCCGTCCTCGCCTATGGCGGTGGCGATGGTGTTGATGCCCACAGGGCCGCCCTTGAACTTGTCTATGATGGTCAGCAGTATCTTGTTGTCTATCTCGTCCAGGCCATAGCGGTCGATGTTCAGTGCCTCCAAGGCATAGCGTGCTATGTCCACGTCTATCCTGCCGTTGCCCTTCACCTGTGCAAAGTCGCGCACACGGCGCAACAGGGCATTGGCTATACGTGGCGTGCCACGGCTGCGGCTGGCTATCTCGCCGGCAGCCTTGCCCTCTATGGGTACGCCCAGGATGCTGGCACTCCTCAGGATAATCTTCTGCAGGGTGATACTGTCGTAATATTCCAGGTGCAGGTTTATGCCGAAACGGGCACGCAGGGGAGCGGTGAGCAGACCGCTTCGTGTGGTGGCGCCCACCAGGGTGAACGGTGCCAGGTCTATCTGTATGGAGCGTGCCGAGGGCCCCTTGTCTATCATGATGTCTATTCTGTAGTCCTCCATGGCGGAATAGAGGTATTCCTCCACCACGGGACTGAGGCGGTGTATCTCGTCTATGAAGAGAACGTCGTTAGGTTCCAGGGACGTCAGTATGCCGGCCAGGTCGCCGGGTTTGTCAAGCACCGGGCCGGATGTCAGTTTGAAGCCCACACCCAGTTCGTTGGCAATGATGTTGCTCAGCGTGGTCTTACCCAGGCCCGGAGGTCCGTGCAACAGGGTGTGGTCCAGGGGCTCGCCCCTGTATTTGGCGGCCTCCACGAATATGCTCAGGTTCTCCACCACCTTCTTCTGTCCGCTGAAGTCCTGGAATTTCAGCGGGCGTAAGGCGTTCTCGTAGTCCTTCTCGCGGATCTGCCCTTCGTGTCTTATATCAAAATCTTCCATAATAGACTGCAAATATAGCAAAATTATGAAAATAAACACGGTTCTCCCCGACAAAAACACAGGCGCCGTGCCTAAAAGGCAAATAAAGCGGAATGCACTTTGTGCAGGTTGCCTCTTATTCGTATATTTGTCCTTGCTATGACAAACGAGGAATACATAGACCTGCACCGCCTTGACGATGTCCGAACCCTTGCCCTGAGGAGTGCGCCTGAGGGCATTGACATAAAATGGTGCCTCCAGCAGATAGAGGGCTGGCAGAAGGCCCGCGAGAAACTTCCCCGATGGGCAGGGACGGACGGGCTTTGGTATCCTCCTGCCCTGTCCATGGAGCAGTGCTCCAGCGAGCAGACGGCAGAGTACAAGCGTGGCATAGTATGCCGTCTCCTTCCTGAGGCTTCAGACAGACAGGCTTTTGCCGACCTTACAGGGGGGTATGGCATAGACTTCAGTTATATGACGACTCTTTTTGACTCTTCTGATTATGTGGAAAGGAATACCGAACTGTGCCGTATAGCCGAACATAATTTCAGCATGTTGCGGCTTTCCGGTGCTAATGTTGTTTGTGCCGATTCCTCCGACTTTTTGGAACGGAATGCCGCCTCCTACGACCTTATATATCTCGACCCTGCCAGAAGGGATGACGTGGGCAGGAAGACGGTTGCCATATCCGATTGTACACCTGACATAGCCCTGTTGCAGGACAGGTTGATGGAATCCAGCAGGTATGTTGTCGTAAAGTTGTCGCCAATGCTGGACATCAGTGCCGCATTGTCCGTGCTAAGGCATGTCATGGAAATACATGTGGTCAGCGTCAGGGGCGAGTGCAAGGAACTGCTTTTCGTGCTGGATAGCCAATACGACGGTTCTCCCACATACTATGCCTCCAATCTCGGCCTTGCCGACGAGGTTTTCTCTTGCACGGATGAACAGAGGAAACGCGCCCCGTTGCGAGTGGCCGGGGAACACGTTGCAAGTGCCTCTGCAACGTGTCTCTACGAACCTCATGCCAGTATCCTGAAAGCTGGTCTTCAGGACGTGCTTTGCGAAAGGTACGGCGTGGCCAAGTTGCATCCCATGAGCAACCTTTTCGTGTCTGCCTCTCCCGTTCAGGATTTTCCGGGGCGTAGTTTCAAGATTGTGGCTTCCTGCGGTTTCAATAAAAAGGAATTGCGCACCATGCTTGCCGGTGTATCCAAGGCAAACATTACGGTAAGGAACTTCCCTACCAGTGTCGCTGAAATCAGGAAAAAACTGCGTCTGGCTGAGGGTGGTGACGTGTACTTGTTTGCCACAACCGTGGCCGACGGGTCACACCGCCTTATCCGTTGCGTCAAACAAGACTGAGGCCTTCTTTATGTCCTCCTGAATTTGTGCCTTCAGTTCGTCCAGAGAGGCAAACTTCTTCTCCTCGCGTATGCGCTCAATAAAGGAAAGGTGCAGTTCCTTGCCATAAAGGTTGCCCTCATAATTTATAATGTGTACCTCTATGGAAAGGTTCGTGCCGTTGTCCAGTGTTGGCCGTCGGCCGATGTTCATTACTCCGGCTCCCAGTTCGGTTGCCACGGCATAGACACCATTGGCTGGAATAAGTTTCTCTTGCGAAATGCGCAGGTTGGCCGTGGGAAACCCCAATGTACGTCCCACCCGATGGCCGCTTTCCACTATTCCCGTCAGCACGTATGGATGGCAAAGCAATTTGGCGGCCTCTGCCACATTGCCCTCGTTTAACAGCCTTCTTATCTCGCTGCTACTGGCATAGTGCCTCTCGAATTGGCGTGCTATGACCACCTTTATGCCACACTCTTCGCCCCATTTCATGTAGTCTTCATGAGTACCTCCCCCATGTCCGAACCGATGGTCGTATCCCATTACCAAAGTGCTCACATTCAACTGCTCGCGTAGAATATTCTTCATGAACATGCGTGCATCCATTGCCGCCATCTTGTGGTCAAACTCCAGTACCTCCACATGCTCAATGCCGCTTTCCCTGAGCAGAGCCATCCTTTCTTCCGTTGTGGTAAGCAGGCATGGCACATAATCCGTTGCCACTATGGTCTTCGGGTGGCGGTCCATAGTGATGGCCATGGCACGCAATCCCTCCTGTTGCGCCAGCTCCAGAACCTGAGATATCAGGAACCTGTGCCCGCAATGCACCCCATCAAAAAAACCTATCGTTGCAACAAACATAGTGCGAAGGTACAAAAAAAACTCGAATATTGCTTGCAGTATCGGAAAAATGTTATACCTTTGCACTCGCTAAGGAGAAATCCCGATGCCCGGACTTGTAGCTCAGTTGGTTAGAGCAACAGACTCATAATCTGGAGGTCCCTGGTTCAAGCCCAGGCTGGTCCACCTTAAAAGTCAAGCACTTGCGAGAAACTAGCAAGTGCTTTTTCTTTTGTTGGTGACCTTCAAGTGACCTTTTTAAAGCAAAAGTGACCTCGCGTGAGCTTCTGAAACGTAGAGTGATTATAAAATATTTCCAGACCTCTTCCTTTTTGTTCAGCATTACTTAAATATATCCAACCTACCTCGCTACAGAGATAGGTTGGATTTATTAGCATTTGGTGTGGGGGTAGTAGTGATGTTTAAATCACTCCGCGTACCTTGTCGTCAAAGGCGGAGAGGGCAGCTTTGGCGCCTTCGCCCATGGAGATGATAATCTGCTTGTAGGGGACGGAGGAGACATCGCCGGCGGCATAGACGCCTGGGATGCTTGTGCGGCAATGGGTGTCGATGATGATCTCTCCGATGCGGGATTTCTCCAATTCATCGAAGGGCTGGCTGTTGGCGCTGAGGCCTATCTGTACGAATACTCCGTCCAGGGGCAGGTCGTGCTCGGCATCGGTGGTGCGGTTCTTCAGGCGGAGGGCTGTAACTTTTTCTCCATTGCCAATGACCTGCAGGGTTTGGGTTGAGGTGAGAATCTCCACATTGGGCAGACTCCTGGCCTTGTCCTGCAGTACCTGGTCGGCCTTCAGTGTGTCCATGAACTCGAGGACAGTAACCTTTTTGCAGATACCTGCCAGGTCTATGGCTGCCTCAACGCCCGAATTGCCGCCACCCACTACGGCAACCTCGCGTCCGGCATAGAAGGGACCGTCGCAATGAGGACAGAATGCAACTCCGCGACCTATGTATTCCGCTTCGCCATCCACATTAAGTCGGCGCCAACCGGCACCTGTGGCTATGATTACGGCAGGAGCAGAGAATACCTCGCCGCCCTTTACCGTGATTTCCTTCTCCTTGCCAAGCAGGGAGGTGCTCTCGATGCGACGGTTCTCGAACAGTTCTATGGTGGGGTAGTGGGCAAGATGGGTGCGCAAGTTGTCGGCCAGTTCACTACCGGTGGTGTATGGTATGGATATCAGATTCTCTATGCCCACGGTATCCTTTACCTGTCCGCCAATACGCTCTGCCACCATGGCCACTTTCAGTCCCTTGCGCGCAGAGTATATGGCTGCCGATGCACCGGCTGGGCCGCCGCCAAGGATAATGACATCGAAATGCCGGTGGAATTGGGCATATTCGTCCTTTTCGGCTTCTTGTGAAGGCGGAAAAGCCTCCTCCAGTTTCTCCAGCAGTTCTCCCAGGGAACCACGTCCCACGTGTATCATCTTGCCTTTGCAGAAGACGGCGGGAACGGCTTGCACACCCAGTTTGTCCACTTCGCTCTGGAAGAGAGCACCATCCACCATTTCGTGACGGATGTTGGGATTGAGCAGGGCAAAGATGTTCAGCGTCTGCACCACATCAGGACAATTGGTACAGGTAAGCGAGACGAAGGTTTGCAGATGTATGTCCCCCTTCAGAGCACGGATGCGCCTTGCCACTCCCTCGTCGGGCAGGTTCTTGCCCTTGCCGTCGGCATTAAGTATGGCCAGGAGCAGGGATGTGAACTCGTGCCCGTTGGGTATGCCACGGAAGGAAATTCCGGTTTCTTCGCCATTTTTCAGTAGAGCAAAGCCAAGGGGGTCGCCATCGGTTTCCAGAACCTCCACATTGAGATGGGAGGATGTGCCCTGAAAGTCATTCAGGAACTCTATCAACTGCTTGCTTTCCTCTCTTCGGGGAGAATGGTTGATGCGAAGTGTATAGTGGGCTTCCAGAGTGCGGAAGACGTCGGTAACTTGTTGGAGAATGGAGGTATCTAACATATTGAATCTGTGTTTAAGGGTTGGTTTAAGCAAGGGGCAGACATCTGTCCGCCCCCTACCGAAAGTATTAGAATTATAATTTGCCTACAAGGTCGATGCTGGGTTTCAGGGTCTCTGCCCCCTGCTTCCATTTGGCGGGGCAAACCTCGCCGGGGTGGTTGGCAACGAAGAGGGCTGCCTCAACCTTGCGTACAAGTTCCTCGGCATTGCGACCGATGCTGTTGTCCTGAATCTCGGCAATCTTTATCTTGCCCTCGGGGTTTACCAGGAAGGTGCCACGATATGCCATGCCATCCTCCTCGATCATCACGCCGAAGCCGCGAGAGAGAACGCCGGTGGGATCGGCCAGCATGGGGTAGTTGATCTTGCGGATGCTCTCGGAAGCATCGTGCCAAGCCTTGTGAACGAAGTGAGAGTCGGTGCTAACTGAATATACCTCTACGCCCAGGCTCTTGAGCTTGTCGTACTGCTCTGCCAGGTCAACAAGTTCGGTGGGGCACACGAAGGTGAAGTCGGCAGGATAGAAGAAGAACACTGCCCATTTGCCCTTTACATCGTTGCTGGATACTGTGGTGAAGTTGCCGTTGTGGAAAGCCTGTACGTTGAACTCGGGGAGAAGTGAATTGATAATAGGTGTCATAATCGTTTTCTTATTTTTAGTTGTTAATTGCTATTTGTTTTGTTTTCTCGATGCAAAAGTATAGCAATATTTCCGACTAAGGAAAGAAAAACGATTGAACGATTTTATGGGGTGATAGATGGTGTCTATGACGCCAAGGAAGTTGTTGGAAATGAATAATCTACACCAGTGCTTGTCCGGCATTGAGCTTTAGCATGTTCTTGGGTATGCATGCCTGTATCTCGCTGACGAGCACATTAAGTAGCGTCTGACGTATGAAATTACGGTTAGTGAGCAATATCAGTTCTCTGGTGGGTACTGGGATGGCAAACGGCCGAACCAGTTCCTTTTGCGAATCGTTCAGTTGCAGGGAGGCAAGTTCGGGTATGAACGTGATACCCATGCCGCTCTCCACCATGCGCATGAAGGTTTCCATGCTGCCCAGGCCATATGCCAACTGGCTGCTTTGTGATGCCTTCATCTGGCAAAAGCGCACCATCTGGTCGCGGAAGCAATGTCCCTCGTCCAGCAACCACAGTTGTCCGCTGCTCGCCACATCGGCGGTGCGGATGGATTCCCTGGCATACAAGGGGTCTTCTCGTGAAACATACCCCACGTACCTTTCATAGAAGAGCGAGGTTTGAGCGTATTCCTCCAAACCGTCAATGGCGGCAAGTATGCCGGCATCTATGTCGCCCTGCAACAATGCTGCCTTTATCTCGTGCGTCTTCATCTCCTTCACCCTGATGTCCAGTGCAGGGTATTTTTTCATCAGTTGAGGAAAGAAGCGCGGAAGCAGATAAGGGGCGATGGTAGGCAGGATGCCCAGACGAAATGTGCCTTGCATGGACTTCTGCTCCTCCAGGATAATGTCCTTGATGCTTTCTGCCTGCTCCAGCACTTCGCGTGCACGGAGTATGACCTTCTCTCCAACGGGTGTGGGGCGGATGGGCTGACGGTTGCGGTCGAACAGTTTTGCACCCACTTCCTCTTCCAGTTTGCCTATCATGGCACTGAGCGTGGGTTGAGTAACATTGCAAGCATCGGCAGCTCGTCCGAAGTGCCCGTATCGGGCAACAGCCAGGATATATTCAAATTGTTGCAGGGTCATAATAAGTTTACATATATAATAAGGTGTATGCGCTTATTGGTGTTATGTGTGGTGCTTGGACAATTCTATATTTCCATCAGCCTTTGCTCAAATTCCTTCTTGGGGTACAGGGCGATGGCATGGATGCGGCTTCTGTAATTGTAGATGGTAGGAAGGGAGTAGTTCAGGAAATGTGCTATCTGCCCGATGTCCTTCACTCCAAGGCGTATGAGGGCAAAGATGCGGAGTTCCGGCGTCAGGTGTCCGCCGTCGGGAGGAATTATCCTGTGCTCGGGTTGCAGAAGTTCGTTGAAGCGCTGGACGAAGTTGGGGTGGGTGTCCAGGAAGGCGGTATCAAAGTCGTTGAAGAAGCGCTGCTTCTCCTCATCGAAATACTGGCCGGACTTCAGTTGCTTTATGACGTCGTTCTGCTTTCCGGCCTTAGCCAGACGAAGCAGGTCCTTGCGGTACTCGTCCATGTTCTCTATGTACGAGCGGCAACGGTTCAGGTAGAATGTGATGTATTTCTCCTTGGTGCTGTCCAGTTTCTTCAGGTCGGCATTTGCTTCGCCCAGCAGGCGGTTGGCGTTCTCCAGCCTGGAATTGCTGACGTACAGTTGGGAACGTGCATATCTGAGACGCTTGGATTCAAAGTAGAAGTACACGGCAAAGCCTATTATCAGCAGTGTCAGTGAGGCAAAGGCAATTACCGCCATGTGCCTGGCCCTGCTTTCGCTGTTCTGCACCTCCTGATGGGCGTGGTCTATAATCGGGTAGATCTCGGCAATGGCAATGGAGCGCAGGCGGGCATTGCAGAATGTGGCGTCCTCCATGGCGCAGACCATGTAGTTGTAGGCACGTTCTATTTCCCCGCGCTCGTAGAGAGCCACGGCAAGTTCCTGCAGAGCGATGTACTCCGTCACGCCACGGCGAATGTCGTGTATGGCGGTGCGGGCCAAGTAATGTACCAGACTGTCCGTCTGCCCAAGATGCTTTTTCACCGTTGCCATATTATATAAGGTATATGCCAACTGTTCTCCCTTTGCCTGCTCCTTGATTCCGCTCAGCAGACTTTCGGCCGCCCTGATATTTCCCTGGCTTATTTCCTTGTCGGCCATACACACCGCGTGGCTGATGGGGTCTTTTTCCAGTGTGAGTATGGAATCGCGGTACAATTCGGTCAGTATGGTGTAACTCTCCTGCACGTCGCTCAGGGCCTTGGTGTATTCTGCCAGCCATCCGTATATTGTGCGCCGTACATGCATGTATTGCAACAGGCCTTCCGGAGTGACGATCTTATTCTTCAGGCTGTCCAGTTGGGCATTTGAATGGTGGTATGTGCCCATGATGCCCATCGTGAGCGATTGCTTTATTAGTGCCACCTCCTGCATCTTCTGGTCTTCGCACTTCACGGCCTGGGCATAGAGCAGTTTTGTGTAGAGCAGGGCAGAGTCGCTCTGGAAATGGGCATAGGACCTGTATAATTCGTGGTACACGTTCATCAGAGCCTTGCCGCATACAACCTGCTTCATGTTTTGCAGACTGTCGATGGATTGGCGCTTTTCTGCATGGTATCTGGCCTTGTTGCGAATGGTCTGGTCCAGTTCCTTCAGTATCTCCTGTGTGCTGTTCTGACTCCTGCATAGGTTAGGTGCGAATATAAATAGGAAGAAAAGGAGAAACGCTTGTCTCATGGTTAGTTAGATAGGGTTAACACGAAGACAAAATTACGAAAATATAATTAAATAATGAAGTTAATGCCAAGGATTTTACAGGAAAAGCCGTTTCTTGAATCTACATTTTAATCTCATAGTTTTTGTGTAAACTCTTGATAACCAGTCTTTGTATTCTTTAAAACATCTACATTCTTTTTATATTGACGTTGATGATGTTATTAAAAAGGATAAATTAGCGTTCGGAAAACCTTAAACAACAAACCATACCATGTTCAGACGTTTTTATCTTTTGTTTGTTCTAACACTCTGTGTAACAACATTATGTGGTGCCGCACCGGCCAAAGTGGGCAAGACTGAGGTTCATCCCGCCTTCTGGTGGGCAGGTATGAAAAATACCACTCTGCAGGTGCTGATTTACAGCGATTTAGTTAAGGATTGCGAGGCACTGCTTTCAGGTGCTGAAGGAGTGGTTATTGACCATGCCGTGAGACTGAAGAACCAGAATTACCTGATTCTTTACCTGAACACCAATGGTGCACAACCCCAGAAATTCAGCATAAAACTGTATAACGGCAAGAAACTCTACAAGGAGATTCCGTACGAACTGAAGCAACGCTCTTCACGTCCCGTCAATTCGTTTGATGCCGGTGACGTGGTGTATCTGCTCATGCCCGACCGTTTTGCCACCGGCACGACTGACGAGCAGAAGAAGCAGATGTACAAGGGCATGAAGCAGGACACATGGAGCAGTGCCGACATGGCACGCCACGGAGGTGACCTGGCCGGCATGACTAAGCACCTGGACTATCTTCAGGACCTTGGCGTGACGGCCGTTTGGCATACCCCAACTCTGGAGAACGACATGCCCGAGCAGAGTTACCATGGCTATGCCATTACCAATTACTATCGCACGGACCCGCGTATAGGCAGTAATGAGGACTATCGCAACTGGGTGGACGAATGTCACAAGCGCGGCATAAAGGTAATCAAGGACATCGTGTTCAACCATTGCGGCAGCGAGAACTTCCTGTTCCGCGACCGCCCTGCCGATGACTGGTTCACATACAACAGTGTATATACCCCCACTACCTACAAGACCGGCATGCCAGGAGACCCCAATACCTCCTGGTTGGACTTCGACCTTACCGTAGACGGATGGTTTACCATGGCAATGCCCGATTTCAACGGCAGAAATCCCCTTGTGGCCGACTATCTGATACAGACCAGCATCTGGTGGATAGAGTATGCCGGCATTGACGGAATCAGACAGGACACCTATCCCTATAACGACTTCGACTTTATGCGTCGCTGGTGTATGGACGTTGAAAGGGAGTATCCCGGTTTCAATATCGTGGGCGAGACATGGATCAACAACCCCGTGGCGGTGTCCTACTGGCAGAAGGACAGCCCACTGGCAGCACCCAAGAACAGCGAACTGAAGACCGTGATGGACTTCCCCATGATGTATATGCTTAACTCATGCGTGGACGAGGAGACTGACACCTGGGACCACGGCTTTGCCCGCCTGTGCGATCTCCTTGGTCAGGACAGGGTCTATGCCAACCCCAACAGCGTGTTCACCTTCCTTGCTAACCACGATACAAACCGTTTCCAACCTACAGAGGAGAAGGCCAAGGACATTACACGCTACAAGCAGGCTCTGGCCCTGTTGCTCACACTGAGAGGCATCCCCCAACTATATTACGGCGACGAGATAGGCATGTTTGCCAACAAGAGCGTGAACGACGGCGCCCTGCGCCAGAACTTCCCCGGCGGATGGCCCGGCGACAAGAACAACGCCTTCACTGCTGAGGGACGCACGGAGTTGCAGGCACAGTATCACGATTACACACGCCGCCTGTTGAATTGGCGCAAGGGCAACGAGACGGTTTGCTACGGTTCTCTGGTACAGTTCACCGTGCGCGACGGAGTGTATGTGTATGCCCGTGTGAAGGACGGCAAGACCGTTACCATAGTGGCCAACGGTACCAGCAAGCCGGCAAAGGCAAAGTCCTATATATATAAAGAGGTATTGCCTGCCGGTCAGGCATACGACGTGATAAGCGGCAACACCGTTACGTTGGGCGAGGAGATAGAACTTGCCCCCAAGCAGATAATGATACTTGATTTCACCAAATAACCTATCCGCCAACCATGAAACATTTCTTTTTGACCATTGCATGCTTCTGTCTTGCCGCCATGGCAGGATATGCACAGAAGCAGACCAGCCCCGACGGCAAGGTGGAACTTGCTTTCCGCCTTGATGCCCAAGGACGCCCGGTCTACAGTCTGAAGATGGACGGCAAGACCATCATTGCCGACAGTTACCTCGGCCTGCAACTCAAGGAAGAGAACCCCGAGAAGGCCACCGACTTTGAGTACAGCCAGTTTGCCGCCAAGCAGGAAATAGCCAGGCGTGCCGACATGCAGACCGGTTTCAGCATTGCCAAGGTGGAGACCTCTGCCTTTGACGAGACATGGGTTCCCGTCTGGGGCGAGGAGACTGAGATACGCAATCACTACAACGAGATGCTCGTAACTCTGGACCAGAAGAAGAACGACCGCCAGATAGTAGTCCGCTTCCGTGTCTTCAACGATGGTCTTGGCTTCAGATACGAGTTCCCCAGCCAGAAGAACCTCACCTATTTTATAATAAAGGAAGAGAAGACCGAGTTTGCCCTGACCGGAGACCACAAGGCATGGTGGGTAGCTGGCGACTACGATACCCAGGAGTATGAATGGCAGACCACAAGGCTCAGCGAGATAGAGGGCAGGATGGACAAGGCCATTGCCCCCAACAGCAGCCAGACTCCTGCAGGTCCCACCACCGTGCAGACCGCCCTGCTCATGCAGGCCGAGGACGGTTATTTCATCAACCTGCACGAGGCAGCCTGCATAGACTATGCCACCATGCACCTGACACTGGAACAACCCGAAGGCAGAGGTATGGTGTTCGTCAGCCACCTCACCCCCGATGCCCAGGGCAACAAGGGTCACATGCAGACACCGCGCAGCACTCCTTGGCGTACCGTCATCGTTGGTCGCACTGGTGCTGATATTCTTGCCAGCCGCATGACCTTGAACCTGAACGAACCCTGCAAGATAGAGGATACCAGTTGGATCAAGCCCACAAAGTACATAGGCGTGTGGTGGGAAATGATTCAGGGAGCCTCCTCATGGGCCTATACCGACGACGTGTACAGCGTGCAGTTGGGCGTTACCGACTACAGCAAACTGAAGCCCAACGGCAAGCATGGTGCCAACACCAAGCATGTGAAGGACTACATAGACTTCGCCGCAGAGCACGGTTTTGATGCCGTCCTGGTGGAAGGATGGAACGAAGGTTGGGAAGACTGGTTCGGCAAGCAGAAGGACTATGTCTTTGACTTTGTCACCCCATATCCCGACTTCGATATTGCCGAAATCAGCCGCTATGCCAAGGAAAAGGGCGTGAAGATGATTATGCACCACGAGACCAGTTCCAGCACGGTAAACTACGAGCGTCATCTGGAGCAGGCTTACGACCTGATGAACAAGTGGGGCTATACCAGCGTGAAGAGCGGATACGTGGGCGACATCGTCCCCTATGGCGAGCACCACTACAGCCAGCCCATCAACAACCACTACCTTTATTGCATCAAGAAGGCTGCCGAGCACAAGATTACCGTCAATGCCCACGAGGCAGTACGTCCTACCGGTATTTGCCGCACATATCCTAACCTCATTGCCAACGAGAGTGCACGAGGCACCGAATACGAGAGTTTTGGAGGCAATCCTGTGGACCACACCACCATCCTGCCCTTTACCCGCCTGATTGGCGGCCCGATGGACTACACCCCCGGCATATTCGAGATGGACTGCAGCAAGATGAATCCCACCAACACCAGTCATGTACGCAGTACATTGTGCCGCCAACTTGGTCTGTATGTGGTTCTTTACAGTCCTCTGCAGATGGCTGCCGACATTATAGAGAACTACAAG
Source organism: Bacteroidaceae bacterium (assembly GCA_017503065.1). The sequence goes on from JAFVTT010000030.1 coordinate 46,561, forward strand.
CCCCGCATGGACGCATTCCAGTTCATCAAGGACGTTCCCGTGGAATGGCAGAAGTCGCTCTATCTGGAGGCCATGCCCGGCGATTACGTTACCATTGCGCGCCAGGACAAGAACAGCAACGACTGGTACATAGGCAGCAGTGTGGACGAGAACGGACACCGCAGCGTCCTGAAACTGGACTTCCTCACTCCAGGCAAGAAGTATGAGGCAACCATCTATCAGGATGCCAAGGGAATCAGTTGGGACAACAATCCCAGTACCTATGAGATACGCAAGCAGAAGGTGACCAGCAAGAGTGTGCTGAAGTTGCAGAGCGCCTCCGGCGGCGGTTTCGCCATATCCGTGAAGGAGATAAAATAACCTAACAATAACCTAATATTAACCTAAACAATCTAAAACTAATTCGCATGAAAAGAGTGAATTCAGCGATGCAGAGATGTTGGGTCATGCTCATGGCTCTCATATTCTGTGTCAGTGCCTTTGCACAGACAACTGTGAAAGGACTTGTGAAGGATGACTTGGGTGAACCATTGGCAGGCGTGAAGATTGCCGTCAAGGGTGGACAGGCCATCGGTACGACAGATTTGGAAGGTAATTTTCAAATCAGATGTGAAAGGGGAACTACCTTGGTATTCACTTACATGGGCTTCCTCCCACGCGAGGTTACGGCAACAGCCAACATGCTTGTTGTCATGTCCGAGGATACCAAGACTTTGGACGAGGCCGTAGTTATCGGTTATGGTTCTGTAAAGAAGAACGACATGACCGGTAGCGTTGTGGCTTTCCGTCCTGACGAGAAGAACAGAGGCATGATCACCAGCCCTCAGGAGATGCTGCAGGGTAAGGTGGCCGGTGTGGTAGTTAACACCCACAGCGGTGAGCCTGGTGCAGGTGCCATGATCCGTGTGCGTGGCGGTTCTTCTCTAAATGCCAGCAACGACCCTCTTATTGTCATCGATGGTATGGCTATGGACAACAATGCCACCAAGGGTATGTCCAACCCTCTGTCTTTGGTTAACCCCAACGATATTGAGAGTTTCAGCATTCTTAAGGACGCAAGTGCCACCGCCATCTATGGTAGCCGTGGTTCTAACGGTGTTATCCTCATCACCACCAAGAAGGGTAGGGCAGGCGGTCCTGTCAAGGTAAGTTACAACGGTTCCGTATCATTCTCTACCAACTTCAACACTCTCGACGTGATGAACGCACAGGAATATGTGGACTTTATCACCAATTACTATGGCGAGGGCAGCAAGGCATGGAACCTGCTCGGCTGGAAGAAGCGCGATGCAGACGGCAACCCCTTGAAGGAGTTTGGTACATACGATACAGACTGGCAGAAGGAAATCTACCGTACAGGCGTTAACCATGATCACAACATCACTTTGCAGGGTGGCGTGCAGGCCGAGGACAAGTCAGTCTTTGCCATGCCCTACCGTGTAAGTGTAGGTTACACCGGCCAGCAGGGTGTACTGAAGGGCAGCGATTACAAGCGCCTGACAGCCAGTGTGAACCTGAGCCCCTCGTTCCTGGACAACCATCTGACATTCAACATGAACGGTAAGTTCGTGAAGAGTTGGACCAACCCCGGTAACGGCGAGGCTATCGGTGCGGCAGTAGGTATGGATCCCACACAGCCCATCAAGGACATGGAGAATCCCAAGTTCAAGAACTATGGCGGTTACTTCCAGTGGGTACAGGAAGCCGAGTACGGCAACCCCAACTGGGGCTACACCCATCAGCAGGGTCCCAAGAATGCAGTTGAGTTGGTAAACAACTATGGTTTCGACAAGGACGCATGGGTGTTCATGGGCAACGTGGATGCTGCCTATAAGGTTCATGGTCTGGAGGACCTGTCGCTGCATGTTAATCTGGCAGGCGAGTGGACCAACGGTCAGGAGAACACCTACCAGTCTCCCTACTCTATGTCCGGTTACTACTATGGCAGTTATGGCTGGAACACCGAGGAGAAGCATAATCTTCAGTTGAGCGCTTTCGCAGCCTACGACAAGGAATTCAACAAGAACCATAGCCTGAACGTAATGGCAGGTTACGAATGGAGCGAGTTCCAGTATATGGGTCGTGAGAAGTTCTGGGGCTACTATCCCGAGGGCGACAGAAAGTACAACCCCGATCCCGCCCAGAACATCTATGATCCCACAGGATATCCCGAGGACGGCAAGCCCTGGGGCAACCGCCTGCACATGGTTTCATGGTTCGGCCGTGCCAACTACAGCCTTCTGGACCGTTATCTGTTCACCTTCACTGCCCGTGCCGACGGTAGCAGCCGTTTTGCCAAGGGCAACCAGTGGGGCTTCTTCCCCAGTGCCGCTTTTGCATGGCGCATCAACGACGAGGGCTTCATGAAGGACGTGGACGAGGTAAGCGAAATGAAGTTGCGTCTGGGTTGGGGTAAGACCGGCCAGCAGGACTTCCCCGGCATGTATCACTACTACCTGCCTGCTTACAGCGACAACAAGTCCGATGCCTATACCTATCCTTTGGGCGGCACCGACGGCAGCATGACAAAGCCTGATGCCTACAATGCAGACCTGCGTTGGGAGACCACTACTACCTACAACTTCGGTCTGGATATGGGCTTCCTGAACCAGCGCTTCACCGCAAGCGTGGACGCTTATCTGCGCAAGACCACCGACCTGTTCAACCTGAACAGCGTGCCCACCGGTTCAAACTTCAACAACAAGGTATACTCCAACGTAGGCTCTCTCACCAACCGTGGTGTCGAGTTCTCGTTCGTGGCACGTCCCATAGTTACCAAGGACTGGTACTGGGAGATTGGCGGTAACTTCGGTTACAACAGCAACGAGATAGACGAACTCTATGGTGGCCGCGACATGGTTGAAGGCGGCGTATGGCATGCCAACGAGGCAATCACATACCACAAGGTAGGTCTGCCCGCCAACAGTTTCTACGTTTATCAGCAGGTTTACGGCGAGAACGGCCAGCCCCTGATGGGTGTCTATGTGGACCGCAATGGCGACGGTGTCATCACCGACCAGGACCGCTACTTCTACAAGAGCACCACATCTCCCTGGACCGCAGGCCTGAGCACACGTCTGCAGTACAAGAACTGGGATCTGGGCATGAACTTCCGCGGTGCATTCGGCGGTTATGTCTACAACGAACTGGAGTCCGGTATGGCAAACATCGGTCAGGCATACACCCAGAAGGGTGAGGGCTGGCTGAACAATGCTACTGCCGACCTAGTGAAGATGGGTTGGACCTCTTACGTTTACGGTGCATCCGACTACTTCGTGCAGAACGCATCATTCATCAAGTGCGACAACATCACCTTGGGCTACAACTTCGAGAATCTGTTCAAGACTCAGAAGTACCAGGGCATCAGCGGTCGCTTGGCATTCAGCGTGAGCAACGTATTCTATATTACAAAGTACAAGGGTCTGGACCCCGAGCAGACCAGCGGTGCGGAGAGCAGTCTCTATCCCCGTCCACGTACCTATATGGTTAACCTGAACCTGAACTTTTAATGGAACCAAGACATTATGAAAGTAAATAAGTTTCTATCATATATTGCAGCCGGACTCTTCATGGCCGGAGCAATGACATCTTGTATGGGAGACCTGAACAGTGAGATTATCGACCCCGATGTGAAGCCGCTGGATCCCCAGAAGATGTATGTGAAGTGTTACGCTTCCCTGATCATGGAAGGTAACGACGGCAGTGCCGATTTCGATATCGACGACGCAGGTAAGAGCACCCTGTTGCGTAATATCTACAATCTGGAGTGTCTGAGCACCGATGAGGCCATCTGCTGGTGGACCGACGGTGGTCTGGTGAACGCCAGTTACAACCAGAGCGGTGCCGAGGACCAGGTATTGCGTTTCATGTACTACCGCCTCATGTCCAACATAACCTATTGCAACCACTATCTTGAGACCGAGGCCTGTCTGGCATTGGGCAAGGACAAGGCTGCCGAGGTACGCTGGATTCGTGCTTTCAACTACTATGTGCTGGCCAACACTTTCGGTAACGTGCCTTTCCTGACCAAGATTTCTTCCGAGGCTGCACCCCGTGCCACACGCGAGGAAATGTACCATTGGCTGGTGTCCGAGTTCCGTGCCGTGGAGGAGGACCTGCTCGAGGCTCGTCCCAAAAGTTCTTCCGACCCCAACTACGGCCGTCTGGACAAGGCTGCCGCATGGCTCATGCTTAGCCGTATGTATCTGAATGCCGAGGTGTGGAAGGGTGACTTCAACGATGCCAACGGCGGCAACCTTCTGGACTCTGTCAAGGTGCTGTCCGACAAGATCATCACCGAGGGCAAGTATGAACTTTTCACCGGTGAATCTGACGTAACCGTAGAAGGCGTGGATTGCCACTATACTGCATACGACATGCTCTTCATGGCCGACAATGGCGAGAGCGGTGCTGCCGCTGAGGCTATCCTGCCTCTGTTGCAGGATGGTGCCGTTACACGCGGTTGGGGTGGCTCTCTGTTCTTCACAGCCGCTCACTGGAGCACTGCCATGAAGACCGTTTGCGACCTTTCTGCAGGTACCACCGGCGTTGACTGGACCGGTATGCGTGTCCGCCGTCAGTTGGTGGAGAAGTTCACCGACAATCCCGAGGCATGGGAGGGCAAGACCGCCAAGGAAATCCGTGCCGTTGCAGGTGACGACCGTGCCCTGTTCTGGGGTGTGGACCATACTGTTAGCATTGGCGACAACACCATGTTCGAGCAGGGTCTGGCAACAGTGAAGTGGAACAACCGCAGAAGCGATGGCCAGCCCACCAACAGCACTTATGAGGTGGACGGCGACTTCTTCCTGCTTCGTGCAGCAGAAGCTTATCTGAACTATGTAGAGGCCGACATCCGTCTGAACGGTACATGCTCAGAGAAGGCTAAGGGCTACATGGATGATGTACGTGCCCGTGCACATGCAGCAGCACATCTGACATACTCCTTGGAGGATGTTCTGGACGAGCGTGCACGCGAGTTCTATTGCGAGGGCTACCGCCGTACCGACCTGATCCGCTTCGGACAGTATGGCGGCAACCAGGCCACATACGTGTGGGACGGCAAGAACGGTACCACTCCCGGCACTGCTTTCGAGGCATACCGCAACATCTATCCTATCCCGACTTCCGAGTTGATGACCAACGACAACCTTTGGCAGAACGACGGATACTAACAGACGAGACAACAACCTTTAAAAAGCATAATCATGAAATTCAATAAGATATTATCATACATGGCTTTCGGCGTGGGCATGGTTGCCTGTCTGGCTTCCTGTACAGACGACCGTGTGTCTAACCCCACACTGATAGAGCCTGAGGCTGGTTCATTCGTTTTGTTCCAGCCTGAATACAGTGGTTCTGTCGTAGACCTGAACAATCAGGACAATCCCGACTACGGAATCGTGCTGACATGGAACCAGCCCACCTACACCAGCAACGGTGCTCCCATCGGCTTCAATGCAGGTGCCGGTACCAGTTACAAGGTGATGATTTCGCCCTCAGGCCAGTTTACCAATGCCTATGACCATGCCCTTCTGCAGAAGGACGGCACATACACCGGCGAGGCTTTCGACTATGTAGTCGTGGACGAGGTCTACCAGACCACAACCACCAACGTTCTGGCCAAGACCATCAACCTGGCCTTGAACCGCTGGAACCAGCATAACCCCGCCACAGAGACGGTATGGACCGATGGTATGGACCTGGAACCGATGGATATTACCGTTAAGGTTCTTTCCCGTGTTGTGGACGGTGGCGAAAACCTGCTCTTCTCCATCGAGTCCAACACCATCAGCCTGAAGGTGAAGCCCTATTATCAGAAGACCCAGGAGGAGAGCGTTCCAGAGCCTATCTACATGCCCGGCAACGGCAATGGCTGGAATCACGATTTCGCTCCTATCCTCACCTACAATGCCGACCTGAACGCATTGAGCGGCTATGCCTACATGAATGGCGAGTTCAAGTTCACCGTTGCCGACAACTGGGGTGACGGCGAGTACAACTGCAGCCACTTCAACCAGGATCTCTGCTCTTCCAACATCGTCATCAACGAGGGTACTGGCAACATCGGCTTCAGCGGCGACCCCGGCATGTATGTCGTTTCTGTCGACCTGAAGAACGGCAGCATCGTGGCAGAGCCTTCAACATGGCGTCTGGTAGGTGACTTCAACGGCTGGGCTCCAGACGATGACACCCAGATAATGACCTACGACATGGAGAAGCATTGTCTGGTGAAGACCGGTGCAACGGTAACCGAGAACGGTTGGAAGTTCACCAGCAACGGCAACTGGGATGTCAACTACGGTGGTGATCTGAAGGCCCTGGAACGCAATGGCGCCAATATCGAGATCGCTGGTTCTACCATCTGCCTCTTCCTGGAGAACACCAAGACCACTCAGGGTGTCGTATATGCTACAGTGGAATAAACATTAGAATCTCTGTTAAATAATGAATAATATGTATAAGAAGATATTTATATCATTGGCTCTCGTTGCAGGACTCAGTTCCTGCGACGGAGACTACACGGACTGGGTTCAGCCCGAGGAGAATACCCAGCAGGAGGCTAAGGAAGTTGCCATGCAGTTCACCGCCGTTACAGACCTGATAGACCTGGACAAGGTGGAGGGCAACACGGTGAAGATAGGTGACTTCACAACCGCCAATGTGCAGAAGATTACCGATGCCGTCTATACGGTAAAGGCCGGAGACAGGAGTTATGGCATTCCCGTAGCCGAGGATGGAACCGTTGCGGTTGACAATTTGAAGGGCGCCGTGGTGGAACTCTACGGACGCGATGTGGAAGAGCGTACCCTTGAGGGCAATATCTCTGCCAAGGGTTGGACAGACACTACCGATGTGCAGAGCCAGAACCTGGTTGTGCTGCTCAAGACCACAGAGCCTGTGGTAATCAAGGTTATGCCCCAGCCCATGCCCAATTACTACTTCGTTACCGGTAACCCCAACAACTGGACAAGCAGTGCCGTTACTCCTCTGTTCCCCACAGATGCCAAGCATCAGAGCCTGACAACATACTTCTGGGGCGCATGGGATGTGAAGTTCTGGTATGTAGGCGATATCGGCAACTGGGACAAGGCCTATGGTTGTGAGGTGGACGGTTGCAACGATCCCGCCGGCAAGATTATCGGTCAGAACGCCCAGGCCATCTCTTCTCCCGAGGCAGGTTACTACACCTTCTCTGTGGACTTCTCTACCAACGAGTACACATGGACTCTGTGCGAGGAGCAGTTCCCCGCCGAATACGAAGTTATCGGTCTGATAGGTTCAATTACCGATTGGGGCAGCGACATAGACATGACCCAGGTAATAGGCAAGGACAATGAGAAGACCCACGTATGGTACGCCACAGGTGTGGAGATTCCCGAGAACGGTGAGGTTAAGTTCCGTGCCAACCACGACTGGGGTGCCAACTGGGGCGGCCAGGAGTTCCCCTATGCCACCGGTGCAAAGGACGGTGCCAACATCGTTGTCAATCCCGGCGGTACTTACGACATCTACTTCAACGACATTACCAAGCAATACTTGTTTATCGCTAAATAGCTCTTAGGTTGTCATGTCACGTTGTGTTCCCGGCCTTGTGCCGGGGCACAGCGTGGCTTTAACAAAAAAGAAACGGGAATAGTCGGGAACAGACTCCGTTAGGGCAGACGATTCATAACTTCGGCAGCCTTTTGTCGTCCCGAGAGCAAGGCAGTGTTGTCACGACAACACTCCTGTGTTGATGCGTCAACACTCCAGTGTTGTCAGTGCAACAAAATTCCACCATCGAGACACCGTCCCCATATCTTCGGGGCATCAGCATATATCCATCACACGGAATCAACAAAAATATCATAAAGGACAATATCATGAACAAGTTTCTACTTTCCTTTGCCATCATCGCTTCATCACTGTTTTTCACACCTTCTAACGCCAAGGCGCAGGGCTGGCCTTCGGAGTACGAAGGAGTGATGTTGCAGGGATTCTATTGGGACAGTTATACCCACACCCGTTGGACCAAACTGGAGGCACAGGCCAAGCAACTTGCCGCATGCTTCGACCTGGTGTGGATACCCAACTCGGGCTATTGTGCCGGCCACAACAACATGGGCTACATGCCCCTGTACTTCTGGGACCAGAACTCGTCCTTCGGCAACGAGGCCGAGTTGCGTAGCATGATATCCACCTTCAAGCAGCACGGCATAGGTACGATAGCCGACGTGGTCATCAACCACCACAATACCGAGGGCTGGTTTGCCTTCCCCAAGGAGACCTATAAGGGCGAGACCTACCAGTTCCAGAGCACGGACATCTGCAAGAACGACGACGGCGGTGCCACCCTCACACAGGCCAAGAAGGACGGTGTGAGCCTGTCGGAGAACAACGACACCGGCGATGACTGGGGCGGATGCCGCGACATGGACCACAAGTCGGCCAACGTACAGCGCATCGTCAAGGCCTACGAGGACTATCTGCTCAACGACCTCGGTTATGCGGGCTTCCGCTACGATATGGTAAAGGGATTCTCTCCCTCTTTCATTGCAGAATACAATACGGCATGCAAGGCACAGTACTCCGTGGGCGAGTACTGGGACAGCAGCGACAACATAAAGAAGTGGGTGGACGGAACCGCCTCAGACGGTGTGCCCACCAGTGCTGCCTTCGACTTCCAGTTCCGCTACCGCGTGCGTGACGCCTTCAATGGCAACGATTGCAAGAACCTTCTGGCCGATCCTGCCAATACCGGCAACTATCCTCTGGCATACCAGGAAAGCCACCGTAAGTGGGCGGTAACCTTCGTGGAGAACCACGATACCCAGTACCGCAACGAGAACGAACCCCTCGACCCCCTGAAGAAGGACACCGTTGCCGCCAATGCCTTCATGCTGGCAATGCCCGGCACACCTTGCGTCTTCCTGGCGCACTGGCTGGATTGCAAGGCCGACATACGCAGACAGATTACCGCACGCCGCATAGCAGGCATACACAGCCAGAGCACCTACGAGAACATACAGAGCAGCCCTGCCGCCTTTGCCAATGTGGTGCAGGGAAAGAAGGGCTCGCTGATAGTTGCCGTGGGAACCAGCGTAGGCCGTTATACCCCCAGAAACTATACTTCCACGCACACCCTTATCCTCTCCGGCCACCACTACAAGTACTACCTGAGCAACGAACTCGTGGAGGAGTGGAACGAGCAGTTGAAGGCCATCGAGGCCGAGGAGCAGGCAGAACGCGAGGAGGAGGAAAGTTTCGTACCCTACACCGCCACGGTGTACTGCAAGGCCGACTTCACCCCCGTCTACTTCTATGCCTGGGACAGCAAGGGCCAACTCTTGGGCAACTGGCCCGGCCAGTTGATGGAGGGCAAGACCAAGGTGATCGACGGCGAGGAATGGTACTATGAGGAATTCCCCATCTCCACCAAGGACTACGAGTTCAACATCATCTTCAACCAGGGTAGCGGCAAGCCCCAGACGGCAGACATCGTGGGCATCAAGACCACAAGTTTCTTTACCGCCACAATATCCAACGGACGTGTAGACTACAACAATGTTACCGACGAGCACGAAACCGGCATAGAAGAGGTGAAAACCGAAAACGGAGGACTGAAGACGGAAATCTACGACCTGCAAGGCCGACGCCTCGGCACTCTGCCGGCAAAGGGCATATACATCCAGGGCGGCAAGAAGATACTGCGCTGATTACCTGTGCCGGAGCAAATAAGAACACACATTATATATAATATACAGACCTTAAACCATAGCAATGAAAACACTTCCCAACCTTTCCTTCTGGAAACTCTTCAACCTGTCGGCAGGATTCTTCGGCGTGCAGATAGCATACGCCCTGCAGAGTGCCAACATCTCGCGCATCTTTGCCACGCTCGGTGCTGACCCGCACCAGTTGTCCTTCTTCTGGATACTGCCTCCGCTGATGGGTATGATAGTGCAGCCTATCATCGGTGCCCTGAGCGACAAGACCTGGTGCCGCTTCGGCCGCCGTATCCCGTACCTCTTTGTAGGTGCCATAGTGGCTGTGGCTGTGATGGTGCTGCTGCCAAATGCTGGCAGTCTGGGCCTGACCACACAGGTGGTGATGTGGGGCCTGACCGGAACCATGCTCTTCGGCCTGATGAGCCTGATGCTTCTGGATACCAGCATCAACGTGGCCATGCAACCCTTCAAGATGATGGTGGGCGATATGGTCAACGAGGAGCAGAAGGCCACGGCCTATAGCATACAGTCCTTCCTGTGCAATGCCGGCAGTTGCGTGGGCTACATCTTCCCCTATGTGCTCACCTTCCTGGGTGTCAGCAATGTGGCCGACAAGGGCGTTATCCCCAATTCTGTGATATTCAGTTTCTATGCCGGTGCGGCAATACTGATACTGTGCGTACTCTACACCACAGCCATGGTGAAGGAGTATCCCCCACAGAAGGAAGAGGCATGTGCCGGAGACGTGGCTGGAGAGCAGGTGCAGGAAGCGGCACATCATGGAACCAAGGGACAGAGCGTGCCCTATCTCTTCCTGTCCATAGGCACGGTGCAGTTCTTCTGTTGGGCAGCCTTCATGTACATGTGGACCTATACCAACGGTTCCCTGGCAGAACAGTGCTGGGGAACGACCGATGTCACGAGCATGGGTTATCAGGATGCCGGCAACTGGGTGGGCGTAAGTTTCTTTGTCCAGGCCATAGGTTCCATGATATGGGCACCCTTCATACCCATGTTCAAGAATCTGAAGGTAGCATACGTTGTCAGTCTGCTCATAGGAGCCGTGGGCTTCATAAGCATGCTGTGGATAACCAACGAGTACGTGGTACTGTTCAGTTTCCTGCTTGTAGGTGCGGCATGGGCGGCAATGCTGGCCTTGCCCTTTACCCTGTTTACCAATGCCCTGCAGGGACATCCCCGTCTGGGAACATACCTGGGACTCTTCAACTGCACCATCTGCATACCGCAGATAGTGGCTGCCGTAATGGGCGGATTCATCCTCAGACTTGTGGGCGACACCCAGGTGATGATGCTTGTGGTGGCAGGTATCCTGCTTGTGCTGGGCGCCGTCAGTGTTAAACTAATAAAGACAAGATAAACCATGAAACACCTCGAACCGGGCACACGCATTGCAGGTTGTGCCATACCCGTATTCTCGCTCCGTAGCAAAGGGAGTTTCGGAGTGGGCGACTTCGGCGACCTGAAACTTATGATCACATGGGTGGCACAGACAGGCCAGAAGATCCTGCAGATTCTGCCCATCAACGATACAACCTCGTCGGGCACTTGGGTAGACTCCTATCCATATTCCGCCATAAGCATCTATGCCCTTCACCCCATGTATGCCGACCTGCGCCAACTTCCTGCGCTGAAGGACGGCGAAGCAACGGCACGTTTCCAGGCCTTGCAGGCGGAACTTAATGCCCTGCCCCAGATAGACTACGAGGCAGTGAACAAGGCCAAGAGGGAATACCTCCTGCTCGTCTTCAAGCAGGAGTTTGCCAAGGTGAAGCGCACCAAGGCCTACAAGACCTTCCTGCAGGAAACCGACTTCTGGCTGACAGGCTATGCCGACTACTGCATCCGCAGGGATGCACGCCTTTGGCCCGATGAGGCTCCTGTCAGTTCCGATTTCTATCGTTACATGCAGTTCGTACTGGACACCCAGATGCGCCTTGCCCACGAGCATGCACGCACACTGGGCGTGATGCTGAAGGGCGACATACCCATAGGCGTGAACCGCTATGGGTGCGATGTGGAGATGGAACCCCGCTACTTCAACATGAACGGACAGGCAGGTGCTCCCCCCGACAACTTCAGCGCCGACGGCCAGAACTGGGGCTTCCCCACCTACAACTGGGACGAGATGATAAAGGACGGTTGCCAGTGGTGGATACGGCGTTTCCAGAACATGGCACGCTACTTCGATGCCTACCGCATAGACCACGTGCTGGGCTTCTTCCGCATTTGGGAAATACCCGTGCATGCCGTGGGCGGTCTTCTGGGACAGTTCCAGCCCTCTCTGGCCATGAGCATGGAGGAAATCAACGGTTATGGCCTGTACCTCAGCGAGGACTTCATGACACGTCCCTTCATTGCCGATTGGGTGCTGGACAGAATCTTCGGCAATCGTGCGGACGAGGTGAAACAACGCTTCCTGGTTCATGAGCACGACGACATCTGGTCGCTGAAGGCAGAATGCGACACGGAGCGCAAGGTGGAGGCTATGGCTCTGGATGCAGAACTGACAAACGGCCTGTATGCCCTGATACGCAACGTCCTCTTTGTACGCGACCACAAGACCCCACACCTATACCATCCGCGTATTGCAGTGCAGAACGATACTGCATACGAAACACTGTGGCAACATGATAAGGATAACTTCAACCGTCTGTACAACGACTACTTCTATCGTCGCAACAACCAGTTCTGGTATGAGGAGGCCATGAAGAAACTGCCTCTGCTTGTCGATGCCACCGACATGCTGGTTTGCGCCGAGGACCTGGGCATGGTGCCCGATTGTGTGCCTTGGGTGCTGAACCAGTTGCAGATACTGTCGCTGGAACTCATTTCCATGCCCAAGGACAGCAGTGTGCGCTTCGGCATACTGGACCGCAATCCATGGCGCAGCGTTTGCACCATTTCCAGTCATGACAGCGCCACCATGCGCATGTGGTGGGACGAGGACTATGCCATGATACAGAGTTTCTACAACGAGTATCTCGGTTACGAAGGCGCCGCACCCCATCCCATGCCGGGATGGCTGGCTCAGGATATGCTGCAGCGCCATCTCAACTGCCCCTCGGCCCTGTGCATCCTTACCCTCCAGGACTGGCTCGCATGCAACGAACGTATGCGCCTGCCCGAGGCCGGAGCGGAACGCATCAACATCCCCGCCAATCCCCGCCACTACTGGCGCTACCGCATGCATCTGAACATAGAGGATCTGATGGAGGCCATCGAGTTCAATACACAGATAACCGGCATGATATTCCAGAGCGGCAGGTAATATCCGTGACCGCTCTCTAAAACGATACAGGAGGTTTACAGATGAAAAGACATTTTCTTTTATTACTACTTTGGATAATAGGCATGAGTGCGTTTGCCCAAGATAAGTTTGACGAGTTGCAGTACAGCAAGGAAGAGTGTGTGTTCAACCTGAACGCCCCCAGCAGCGTGCGTTCCGTGAAGGTGAGGATATACCAGAGTGCCGATGCCGTGAAACCCGTGCATGTGCTGAAGATGAGGCGCAATGGCCTGGACCGTTGGCGTGCAAGTCTGAAGGGCGATTGGGCAGGATATTTCTATACCTTCGACATAGGTCGCGGCGAGTGCCCCGGTACTTTTGCCAAGGCAGTGGGCGTGAACGGAAAACGTGCTGCCATTGTCAGGATGGAAGATACCGACCCTGATGGTTGGGACAAGGATGTGCGCCCAAGGCTGGAGAATGCCTCGGACATGGTTGTGTACGAGATGCACCATCGCGATTTCAGCATACATCCCTCCAGCAAGAGCCGTTATCCCGGCAAGTTTCTTGCCCTGACGGAACCGCACAATATATGGTACCTGAAGACATTGGGCGTTAATGCCGTGCAGATCCTGCCCAGTTACGACTACTTTACCGTGGACGAGTCCCAGCCTGAGAAACCTCAGTACAACTGGGGTTACGATCCCCTGAACTACAATGTGCCCGAGGGAAGTTACAGTACCGATGCAAGGACTCCGGAGGTGAGGATACGCGAATTCAAGCAGATGGTGCAGGCATTGCACGATGCCGGCATCCGTGTTATCCTGGATGTGGTGTATAACCATTGCATGAACATAGACGGCAGCAACTTCCAACTGACTTACCCCGACTACTACTATCGCAAGACTGCTCCCGGACAGGGTGCCAGTGGCGACATAGGCACTACGGGCGGAGACTATGCCAACGCTTCGGGTTGTGGCAATGAGACGGCCAGCGAGCGTCCGCTGATGCGCCGCTTCATGCTTGAGAGCGTCCGCTATTGGGTGGAGGAGTACCACATAGACGGTTTCCGCTTCGACCTGATGGGCATCCACGACATAGAGACCATGAATCTCATACGCAAGGAACTGGACAAGATAGACCCGTCCATCACCATCTACGGTGAGGGATGGGCAGCCGGTTCTCCTGCCATTGACTATAACCTGTGTGCCATGAAGGCGCACACCTACCGTATGCCAGGCATCGGTGCTTTTGCCGATGAGATGCGCGATGCACTGCGCGGTCCCTTCTCGGACGACACGCAGTCTGCCTATCTTGCCGGCAAGGCAGGGCACGAGGAGAGCGTGAAGTTCGGCATTGTTGGCGGCATTGCCCACAATGGCGTGGATATGTCCAAGGTGAACTACAGCAAGGCAGCCTGGGCAGCACAGCCTTCACAGCACGTAAGTTATGTGAGTTGTCACGACGATATGAGTCTGGTGGACCGTCTGCGTACCAGCATCCCCGGCATTTCCGACAAGGAGGTGGTACGCCTGAGCCAGTTGGCACAGACCTTTGTGCTGACCTCGCAGGGTGTTCCCTTCCTGTGGGCAGGCGAGGAGGCTTTCCGCGACAAGAAGGGTGTGCACAACAGTTACAACCAGCCCGACTCCATCAACCAGATAGACTGGTCACGCCTGATGGAACACCCCGAACTGTTCATGTACTACCGTGGGCTGATAGACATACGCAAGCAGCACAAGGCTTTCCGTATGGGCGATGCCGGTATGGTGCGCCAGAACCTCCGTTTCCTGGAAGCACCGTCCTGTGTGATAGCCTTCACACTGAACGGTGCCGCCGTAAGTGACACATGGAAAGAGATTGTATGCGTGATGAACAGCAACAAGACTCCCCAGCAGGTTAACGTTCCCGAGGGCCTTTATACCGTGGTGTGCCACGACGGCATGGTATGTGCCGACGGCCTGGGCAAGATGCACGGAGGCAAGGTTACCGTTGCTCCGCAATCTGCCCTGATAATATACAAGACCGAATAAAACCCTCAAATCCGCAACCTATAGGGTTTAGTGGGATTTTGCTTGCAAAGCGACAAAATTCATTTTATTGTACATATTTCTTGCACAACAGAAATGTCGCAGACACAAAATCCCCTTACCCCATAAAGCGACTTGAGGTAATA